>JALEMK010000150.1 GCA_022768265.1 Erysipelotrichaceae bacterium | reverse complement strand
ATAACATTTTTCCCGCACTAGTACCCAAAGAGTTGGCAGCAACCAACCAATATTCATTGACCCCGATGGCATGCGCTGCTTGTAATTGCACATTGCCAAACAACACTTGAGAACTTGTTCCACTACCCGTAACAAACGTACCTAAAGCTCCAATTAATGGTGATGCTAAAGGGAAGAAAGAACCTAGCACTGTTACAAAGAACGTACTGATAGCACTGATCATCCCCGAATATCCCATGATCTTGGCACAAGCTAAGACACCTAACATTGTACAAATTGTTTTAGACATTTGGATGATCGTATTTTTCATGACCAATACAAGATCTTTAAATTGACACTTTTGAATTAAGCCCCCAATGATTCCTGATAATAAGATCCAAACCGCTGGGGTATTGATCCAAGTAAAGGTATAAGGGGCAGCATCAGCTCCTTGATAGATAACCACGCTAGATTTGATCGCGCTAAGCGGTTGATTGATAAATGGCACTAATTTACTAGTCAACAATAATAACACAAAGATCAAGATAAATGGAGACCACGCAACCAAAGCATCGTGCATGCTGATCTTTGTATCATCTTGAGCGATATCCATCTTATATTCTGCGGGAACTGCTTTGTGCTTGATTTTGGTTGCATACGCAAAAGAGCAGATCAAAGAACATACGCTGGCGATGATAACTGGTAACTCTGCACCAATAAATCTTGCGGCAATGATCTCAGGAAGCACAAAGCTCAAACTAGCCACACAAACAAAAGGAATTATGCCTTTTAAGCTCTTAAATCCTTTTCCCACTAACATGACCATCAAAAATGGAGAAATAAATAATAATGGTGCTGTTTGTATGGTTTGAGTGAATGCTAAACGTGCTGCATCCAAACCAGTAACAGAAGCTAAGGTCGTGGTGGGAATACCGATCGATCCAAACATCGTAGGGCAGCCATTGGCAATCAAACAGGCTAAAATGGCAATGACAGGATTAAAGCCTAAAGCATATAACATACTAGCAGGAATGGCAATTGCAACTCCAAAGCCAGCCATCCCTTCCAAAAAGCCCCCGAAACACCAACCAATCAATAATACTAAGATGCGGGAATCTACGCTTACCGAAGTGATCATCTTTTTGATAACTTCCATAGCTCCCGTATACACGGTTAAATTGTAAGTAAATACCGCTGCAATGATAACAATGACAATAGGCCATATAGCCATTGCAAAACCTTCTAAAGCAGCAGTTGCAACAGCTAACATTGGCATCTGCCATATAATCAATGCTTCAATGGCTGCTACGATAAATGCTCCAACACTAGCTACATGAGCCTGCATCTTAAATATACACAAAGCTACCACCAACCAAATGATCGGCAATAGAGCAAGCATAAACATCACAAAGATATTGTCTAACATATTAATACCCCTTTTCACCTAGACTATTTTATTACTATGTATATAGCTTGTCTATCTATAATTTTTACTAAAGCGGTATCATAAAAAAAATAAACTAATTCGCTAATTATTTACGATATCATTATGCATATTAGAACATTCATAAAACACCAATAACCTTCATTAATTTCATTTTCTATATTCATTATATAAGCAAGCACTTTTTAAGCTACCATGAAACTAGCTCTTTCTATGTCATATTTATGAATACACTCATCCAATATTTCATTTATAGGGTTTCCCCACTCTCGTTCATCAACCTCGGTGCTTTCATATCTATTAACATTAAATTTTATTTACTTTTTACCAATCAGAAAAAAGATACAAATATTATAATTTTGTAAATATATTGTCTAAGCTATCTAATCATAATAAAAATATGACCACTTTTAGTGATCATATCGTAGGTTATTTTATGAATACATATCTTTTCAAACGATGCATTGCTTCTTCTAACAATTCCAAAGGTAAGGCGACATTCATCCGAATATGCGTCATCCCATGGAAAGCACGTCCATCTTGCCAGATTACCCCATGCTCAACTCCTAATTTTTGTAACTGCTCGATAGAAATATCATGTTTTTGACAATATTGTTGACAATCTAAAAATAACATATAAGTTCCTTGCGGTTTGCTAAGCTTCACATCAGGGAAATTTTCGCTGATAAAATTACAAGCATAATCAATGTTATTTTGTAATACTTCTTTTAATTGTTCTAGCCATATGGCCCCATTTACGCTATATGCGGCGATCAAGGCATGCATGCTTAAGACATTCATCGCATTATAGTGCGTACGCCTTGCTTCCTTATTGACCCTAGCTCTTAAATAATCATCATAAATTACATGATAAGATCCTACTAGTCCCGCCAAATTAAAGGTCTTGCTTGGTGCATATAAAGTGATAGTTCGTTTTTTAGCATCTTCACTTATGGTATGGACCGGAATATGTTTCTTATTTGGCATGATAAGATCAGCCCAAATTTCATCCGCAATGACATACACATCATGTTCACGATATATTTCCATCAAACGAGCGATTTCCTCAGCTTCCCATACCCTTCCTAAAGGATTATGTGGTGAGCAAAAGATAGCTGTATGGATATCATGCTCTTTTAATTTAGATTCAACATCATCATAGTCAATTCGCCAAATACCTTCATCATCTTGGATCAATTGATTTAAGATCAAGTTATATCCATTATCCGCACATGTCTTGCTAAATCCTATATAAGTAGGAGCTTGGATCAAGATATTATCTCCTGGCGCACATAAAACCCTTAATGCACTAGCGATCCCCCCTAAAACACCATTTTCATACCCTATGTATTCAGGTTTTAGATCATTTACGCCATAGCGTTTACGATGCCATTCTATTATCGAAGCATAGTATTCATCGCTAGGATCAAAATAACCATATGTTGGATGCTTGGCTCTTTCGATGATAGCCGTTGTAATATCAGGCAAAGTTGCAAAATTCATATCTGCAACCCACATTGGAATAATACTAAAACCTTCTTTGACTTGCGTATTCATATACCCTTCTCTAAGGGGACGATCAACAGCTATCGCATCTTTACCCGCGCGTTCAATGATCGATTCAAAATCATATTGCATTCTCTTTCCTCCGTATTATCTATCTTTTTTTCTTGTTGTAACCATTATAATACTTATCTTGGCTACATGTAAGTAAGTTTTTTGTAGCAGTCATATTATTGTATGATAATCACATTGTTTTTTATTACGTATATTCTGTATTTTATTACATCTGTTAGCCATAAGCCCCTAAATTATATTAAAATATTCTTAAAATATAGCTTAAGGGGGAAGCTTTTATGATCAACATTGCCATTTGTGATGATAACACTTATCAATTACAAGCCGCAACCGCGTTTGTAAATTCGTTAATGGCAGCTAAGACAATAGATTATCAAATTACAACCTTTGATAGCTTATCAAAACTAGAAGATCAAGTTATCAAAAACAATTTCAACATTTTGATCTTAGATATCAAATATGAAAATGAACATCGTAATGGTCTATATTTTGCTCGCCAATGTACTACAATTTCACCAGAAACCCAAATTATCTTTTTGACCTCATACGTGCAATTTTTCCAAGAAGCATATTTATATGACCATATTTACTATGTCTTAAAAGATGACATGGAAATTCATCTAAAAAATGCGATCAACAAAGCGCTGAAAAAATTGAACGATCTTAACAATAACAGTCATACGTTATCCATATCATTCAATCGTAAACACACCATCGTCGCTATTTCAGATATCGTCTATATGGAAAAATCGCTGCGAAAGATCAAGTTTTATTGTAAAGATATCACCAAATATCTGCCTAATTTAGAGGCAGTGACCATCAATGATCCTAATGAGCTATTTTTAGATACTTATGCTTCATTTGATGATTATTTACCTATCTTGCCAGAAAACTTCATCCAAACTCATCGCGCTTATATCGTCAACATCGATTACATCAAAGAGATCCATAATAACGACATCCTATTGATAAATAAAAAGTTAATTCCAGTTTCACGGAAATATCGCAATGATGTCAATGCCTATCTAACCAACCATTTCTTGAAAAAATAATGCTAAAAATGACCTTCAAAGGTCATTTTTTATATAGGCAAGGTAATATTGATCAGCCAACACGCGATATCACCATCGATCATAAAATCAGCATAGCCACGGTATTTATCCGTAATCTCTTTGATGATCTTGCTGCCTTGACCTGAGATTTTTTTATTGTTTGCTAGCTTATGATCATTTAAACTATTTCGACATTGAACGATCAAGACCCGTTCTTTAAGAACCATTGCTAGTTCTACCCACATCTTATCATTGCCTCGACATTCATCATAAGCATTTTGCAAACAGTTGGTCAATAAAGCATTAATATCAAAAAAAGCTTCGATATCTTGAAAACTCCCATTGATATCAACCTTAAAGGCGATCCATTCGTTAGCGAATAAATCTGCAAAGTAATTGATCATGGCATTGATAGCTGGATTATCACAATATAATTTATTACGAATATCATGTAATTCTTGACTATAATATTCCAGATCATGAACGAGCAAATCCTCACTTTTAACGATTTCTTGATAAATTTCTTCCATCGTTTGTTGCTTATCTAATAATTGTTCAAATTGATGACGCATTTGTTGTTCAACGTTTTGTTCCATCATTAAATATTTTTCTTTTTTCATGCTGCGATATATCTTGATCACCACCACCATCGTCACAACATCTACAACGGCTACTACGATGATCATATTGATCATCAATAGGTTAAAGTGGGGAATTGGAATATCTACGATCCGATATAAGATCATATATATCTGCATAAACTGATATGTTAATAAAACCAAAAAGATGACAAAGCTATCTTTTTCCCGATTAGGAGCTTTTTTACGAATGAATTTTAAATAAATATATACCTGGATAATAAAGAAAAGATCATTGAACAAACTAGTGGATAGCTCAACATTGATGGTTGTCGCAAAATTTGTAGTATCAAATCCATTAAGCACCAGTACGATACACATCGCCAAAAGCTCAGATAAGGAAGCAAACACTAGCTGCCACCAACAGCTAATAAATACTTTTTTCATTGGCGACCTTTTGATGATAAGCAACAATAATATCTCAGTACTTAAACTAACAAGCATACGCAGATATGGAAGATCTCTTGGCCCACCAGGATGACCAAATAACCAAATCGAAGTCATGGAATGGATCAAAAACCCAATGTATAAGTAAACAAGATCCTTTGGCCAGCTCTTTCTAATAGGCAAAGCTTCATTAAAATAATAGGCCCATAATGCCATAAGGATAAATTGATTTAAAATATATACTCTCATTGGCTATTTGCTCCTTTTAACGTAAGATTGATCGTGACCTTTGCTTGATCCGCTAAGATATCAAATGCATAATATCCTCCATATTTCGCTACGATATTTTTCACGATATACTTGCCATTTCCCGCAATCTTTTTAACCTTCTTAGGTTTTTGATCATGGTTCAAACTGTTTGTGCATTGTAAAAATAACATCATATCTTTGCAGGCAACCTCAAGCTTGATCCAGCCCTTATCGCTCCCCACAACTTCATCCATAGCGTTTTGTAAACAATTGATCAACAACGTATTAAGATCAAAAACATCGATAGCTTTAGGCAAAGCACCTTTAAAATTGACCTCAAAGGCAATACCATGTTCATCACATAAAGCATCATAATAATCTAACATTGCATTTACCGGGGCGTGTTCACAATAAAAATGATTATGGATTTCTTTAAGTTCGTTACGATAAGCTTCTAATTTAAGGATATCCGTAGAATTTCCCAGTATTTCATCATATATTTCTTCCAACACTTGTTGTTTTTCAAACAAGCGATCAAATTGAGCTTGCATTTGCTGGCTAAGCATTGCTTCCATCTGCGAATATTTATCATCTTTCATATGATAATAAATCTCTTTGATCAAATAAAAAGCCACACTATCCACAATTACCAGCAAAAAGATAAAACTAATAAAAACGATGCCACTAGCTTGCCAACCTACGTTCATCTTAAAAGATGATAGATATAACATCATGAATTGATAAGAAAGAAAAATGATCAATAAAGTTAGTTTTTCATATTTACGACGCCAGCGATTACGAAAATATACGGCAAAATATATTGCCAAGAATGATAGCATATCACTAATCAAAAAAGTATAGAAATTCTGATTAATCTGTGCAAAAAAAACAGCCATATCAAAATTCACCAAAAACATCGTAATGACCATGGCACTGATCTCGCAAGCTATAGCCATCAACAAATAACCACAATGCCAAAAGATCGCTTCTAACCAGCTAACCTTCTTTAACCACTTTAAGAATGCGATCATTAACGCTGACGCAAGAATCAATCTTACAAAAGGCTGATCATGCTGGC
>JALEMK010000142.1 GCA_022768265.1 Erysipelotrichaceae bacterium | reverse complement strand
GCATTAACGCAAAAGAGCTACCAACACATTTATGTAGTACTCTGGCTTAATAGCAATATTCTTTTCTTTGCAAGCAGGTAAACACAGGTTGTTCCTTAATATCCTTTTGTTTGGGAAACTCCTTTTTCTAATCCCGTAGTTAATTCGATTGGCTCATTATTTTTGCTTTGTAAGGTTGCTTGTTGCAAGGTACCATCTTCAGGATATGCTTTTTTTAGTGATACATAGATTGGATCACGTAGTAAATTAAAACCAGGGATGGTTGCTATTTCTTTGAATTCATATGTCCCATCATCTAACCCTTTGATAATAAGATTACCTTTAACATCAGGATTGATCGTTTCACTCCCTTTTTCTTTAATATCTTGCAAATGATAGATACCATCAGCTTCTTTAACAAAAGACAGTGGTTGATACTTGTTATTTGCTTGCTGATAAGCAACTTTAAATCCCACTTGGCTGATATCATCTACTTCATGACTAAAACTTTTCTTTAGATCGATCTCATAAGTATATATCTTAATATCTTGGTTAGAAGCAAATTCTTTATCTGCCGATACGCTGGTTCCATAAGTTAAAGTAAAAGCATTACTTTCTTCTTTGATATTTCCATTATCTTTAACCGCTTCTTTGGTTAATCTTGCTTGATAACTTACATATAACTTTGAATCTGTACTGATCTGATCTAATTTTGATAATCCCGCTTTACTCATGCTCAAGACAAAACCATCTTCTTTAGCAACGATATCATAATGCTCGCCTTGTTCTAATACCATATTTCCCTTACCATCATGGATGTCGCTACCTAATGTTACAACAAAATTATTACTGCTAAGATCATCGATCCGTAAGCCCGCACTTAAAGTATCGTTAATGATGAATTTACGATTGGTATTAGGTACACCATCGGCCATCGGCTGTAACATCGGTACATCGATACTAAGCAAGAAACGAACATGATCCCCCACCTGCTTATCCGTTTTTTGCACCAAACCATTTGTAGCATCACCATCTGCAACATCATTACCACTAGCAATGATATCCTTACGTATGGTGATCATTTCATTTTTGGGATACGCAATCACATCATACTGCCACATCGATCCAGCAGGATGATCGTCGATCATAGTTAGATTGGTCATCGGTATACTAATAAAAAAAGGTCTACTTTCTTTCGCTACATTAGCGCTAGTTCCATCGTTTACCATTGCATTAACAGCTGTTTCTACAATAAGATATAACCCCAGTTCCAAGTTATCAACTTTGGTTTTACCTTGCTTATCAGTAATAGGCATCGCTATGCCCTTCGCATCAACATAAGCTTTTAACAATTCATTTCCACTTTGACTTCCATCATCTTGCCCATACGCCACCGTTAAAGTATTTAGGTCTTTCATGATCTTATTAACACCCTTAGCACTAATATAATCAATCTTATCGATCATTGTATATGCTACCTCAATATTATGTGATCGTAACCAAGCCTTAAAATCATCATTTAAAAGATAATATAAACCACTGTTATCGCGATCCTCATTATCAACTTGGACCATTTTTCCAACCTGTAAATATTTAAAAGTCACGCCCGCTAATGGTTCATTCCCCACATCGCTTAGATCTTGTTCATATCCATTCCCCTCTTTAAAAGCACCATCTTTGGAAATCAACTTATACAAGGTTATGCTGCCAAGCCTTGTTTCATCAACGTTGTTCTTTTGTGCACTAACATCGACAAAATTAATCATCATTAAGCCAATGACTATCCATACTTTAATGAACTTTTTCATATTCGTCCCCCGCTTTTACCGTATAGATAGACCAATATCGTTCAAAATCCTTTATTTTTTGAAAGAAAATTGTAATATCTACACACATGGTGTATTATTGTAGTATAAAAGGAGGCTATAAAATGAAAAGCGTATCCAATTCTGAATTTAAAATCTTACAATTATTTTGGAAAAATAAAAATCTCATTCTTAAAAAAGAAATTTTCCACACGATCCAAGCTGCATATCCTAACGAATGGAAAAATAGTTCCATATCGGTATTTCTCATGCGCTTAGAAGAAAAGAAGTTCATTTCCAAGCATATCATCAATGGTACACTATACTGGAAATCCATCAGTAAAAGCGAATATTTAAAAGCTTATCTAAATAACATCTTATTAAAACACGAAAACAAAACATATACAGACATTCTTTTGGGATTTATCGATGATGAACAAACTAGGAATGAAGCAGCAAATGAAATAGATGAACTGATCAAAAAATACGCAGATGCTGAATAATTTAACTGCTTTATATATCTTAGTAATCTTAAATATCATTATCAGTTTTCTATTTCTCATCATTAAATTTGCCCAAAATGCTATTATTGCTTATTCGGCCATAACTTATTGTAAGATCTTAAAATTTATTGGTTTATTTTTTACTTTTCCTTTTTTGATCATCATTGGCATTATTGGTAAAGATTACTTATATGGTCAACTGATTAAAAACGAATTCATCTATGCTAGATATGATGTAAAGATAACCTCTTCTTTTTTGCAAGAGCTAATTGATCCCTATCAGCGTCTTTCCATATATACGCTACTGCTTTTTTCTTTATTCATCAGCTTGATGATGCTGATCTACCATCATTATAAAGTTAATGCGTTATATGCTAAGATAGATCGTTCAAGTACCTATCCATTATCGTTATTTAAATTGTTAAAACAAGTTAAACAACAACTTAATATTCATGCCAAAATTGATATTTGTCGCAGCTCTTATATTCAAAAACCTTGTTTATTGCAGCTAGAATATCCTACGATCATCATTCCAAATCATCAATACAGTGAAAAACAGCTGATTAACTTGATCGAACATGAATTGTATCATTTTAAGCAACACGATCTTTTCTATATAAAATTAGCAAATTTTTTCAAGATCATTTATTGGTATAATCCCATCGTTATTGCTTATGCTAATACCTTATTATTTTCTTGTGAACTAGCGATCGATGAAAAGATGACCAGCGATATGAGCAAGCAAGATAAGTTAGACTTGATCAAATTAATGAATTATTGTTTAAAAAATTTACCTTCCTCTCAACAGTTCAATGTGATTTCTTTTTCTGATCACAAAAAGCACAATATCGTTAAAAGAGTCGAATTCATCATCAATTTCAAACGTCATCAAAGATATCGTTTAATTTGCACTGCCTTGCTAAGTCTAACTATCATTTTAGCCCCTTTAGCTAGCTATCAATTAACCAAAACGATCTTTGAATTATTACCAAGCAAAGTTACTTTTGAAGAAATCATCGATGTAAACGATTTTACCTTATAAAAATGGCGCTTATATATAGCGCCATTTTTTATCTTTATTCGGCTTCCTTGCGACGCAAGATCAGCAACATTTTTTTCGTATTCATTTTCATCATAGCAAAGATCACTGTACCTATATCTATCAATATTGCAATAGCTAAAATAATCGTGCAGATCACCAAAGCATTCTCGATACGATATCCATCATAGACTACATTATGTAAATAATAAAAACATACTACATCAATGATATCTAATATAAAATTGACATAAAAAATAGATAAACCAATATGGAATTTACTTTTTCCTAAATATAATGATGTTGCAATAAAATCATTATTTTTAAAGATAAAATACTTGATCAAAATCACGCTTCCTGCCACAAACAATAAACCAAAGCTTAGATTACGGCTCATATTGAGCCTCAATTCATTAGCAATATAATCATCTGCTCTACTTACTACAGACGATTTGTTTTGAACAATAAAACCTATATCAATACCAACACTTTTAAACTCTTGTGTTATAAAATCTTTATATTCTTCTATTTTTTGATACGCTAAGATTTCAGCATTTTCTGCATCTGCATCATTTACGATACTTACATCAATCATTCCACCTATGTAGGTATTTAAAGCTTGAAAGTATTGAAAATCTTCATCACCATAAATAAAGATATCATCTTGTAAGATTATAATATCAGTACTTTTATCATATTCTTTTGCAAAGAAAGTACCAGTAAATTTTTCATTAGTTCCTACCACTGGTGCTCCCAAATATGCATTAAAATTTTTCCAAGTGCTGGGCTTTAAAACGCATGGATATACATCACTTTTAAAATCCTTATCAAACTCTCTAATATAATAGTCTTTATCCATCAATACATAAGTAGTTTCCCATGCTCCTGCAGCTGGTTGAAAATAGTGATAATCCATATTTACACCATCATAATTTTTCATCTTATGATAAATATTATTAACATCTTCATAATGATCAATCGTTATTTCCTCATCTAACACGGGAACCAAACTATAATAAAAGGTATTTTCTTTAAAGAAGGAATTAAAAATACCTACCTGATCGATTTTATAAAACACATGAAAGTTTTGTAGATAAATCAATAACATCAACAATAAAACGACCAATAATTTTACAACAAGATAAAACCAACTATTTTTTATAAAATATTTAATCATCATATTCCATCATCCATCCTATTTTCTTAATTGGTATAAATCTTATTACAAGATATATCATTAACGTTTCTATACAAATCATGGTTATTATTAAAGAAACTTTTGATAATACGACTGAAATAAATAATGATCTAGTATATTCAAACGCTATAATTTCAGGACTTAAAAACGAATACACCAATATTGCCAACAAAAAGCCCCCGATAAACATCAATACTATTTCACTAGCATAATCAATAACGATATTGATTGTTTTATTGCCTAAAAATTTCTTTATTATGATCGTCTTTGCAACACTATATAAATATATGATTGAAAGGATGATGAAAAGTAAAATGAACATCAGCATTAAGATGATATGCTTACTACTTACCATTGGATCGATATAAGCAAACGGATCAAAATCATATGATTCATCAGTAAGCTTGACATTTGAATAAATTGCCATATTAGCCATCATATCTTCGACTTTAAACGGTGTGGATAGCATATTACATATTGTCATCTTCCCATAAGGAATCCCAATAGCTTCTTCAGCATTATTTGCAATACATACCATTTCATTAGAAATTAGTTCTTCGTTAATAAACATTCTTCCACTTTTTAAAGGTATATCCAATTCATAATTATGAGCATATACGCCTAGAAACGCATTATTATATTTAGCTATCAATACATATAACTCATTCAATTCACCAGCTTTAGCTATTATTTCCTCATAGGATGCAAAATTTTTTGCAATCATATCTCTTTCGGTATAATAAATCTTTTCACTATTTAAAAAACCACGACGTGACATATTATCAAAATCCAATAAGATAAGTTGTGATTCATCATATAATATTCCTAAAAACAAAATCATACTAAGAATCAGCATAAAGATATTTATTCTTTTCATCTTTTCACATCCTTTAACTAAAATACTTCTTATTTTTTTACAATTGTTAATATTCTTATCAATAACGATTATTACCAATTACTATTTTTGGGGCTTGGTATATTTTGTTTAAATAAACCCATCTTTCGCTTTGCAAGCCAAATAAAAACCA
>JALEMK010000123.1 GCA_022768265.1 Erysipelotrichaceae bacterium | reverse complement strand
GAAGAATTATATCGTTGTTGTGATATCGCCCGCGAAATTACCATGAAACCAGAGTGGAAAGTAGGAAGGGTAATTGCTCGACCATTTATAGGAGATAAGAAAGGATCTTTTGTCCGCACAGCAAACCGTCATGATCTAGCTTTGAAACCATTTGGACATACTGTGCTAAATAGCTTAAAAGATGCTGGCTATGATGTCATCAGCGTGGGTAAGATCAATGATATCTTCGTAGGTGAAGGTGTAACCAGCGCTCATAAATCAAATTCCAGCGTTCATGGCATGGAGCAAACGATCGAGATTTGTGATACGGATTTCCAAGGCTTATGCTTTGTTAATTTAGTCGATTTCGATGCAAAATGGGGGCATCGTCGTAATCCTGCAGGATATAAAGAAGAATTAGAAAAATTTGATGAATTATTAGGGCAACTAATGACAAAATTAACAAAAGATGATATTCTATTTATCTGTGCTGATCATGGAAATGACCCAACATGGAAAGGTAGCGATCACACTAGGGAACTAGTTCCATTACTAGCGTATGCTAAACAATTTACGGGTGGTGGCTTATTACCAACCTGTGATTCATTTGCCTGTTTAGGAGCAACGATTGCAGATAATTTCAATATCGAGGCCCCACAATATGGCCATTCATTATTAGCCAATTTAAAATAAAGGAGTTTTATGAAAAAGTTATTATTTTTAGTTTTATCAATGTTTTTATTGGTGGGATGCTCAAGTGGCAATACTACAACGGAAAATACCCCTGCGACCAGCGAAACACCTAGTGTTGAAACTACTGCACCAGCAACAGAAGAAACTGTTCCAGATCGAAACACAACACCTGATGGTATTACGATCGTTAATGGCGAAGAAGTTGATGAACAATTAGCTAATATTGCTAAAGAATTATATGGTGGCTTGGAAATGGAAATGAATTATGTATTCTATATCTTAGAACCTGAAACATTTGAAACAGCGGCTTTCGTACCTTATCAAGAAGGTTTAAGCGGAGTAAGTGCTGATCCAATGATTGGTTCGATCCCGCATTCTTTGGTATTGTTAAAAGTAGAAGATGACAGCATTGATGGCGCAGCATTAGCTAAACAAATGGAAGAAAATGCTGATTTAAATAAATGGATCTGTGTAAGTGCTGAAGCTAAAAAAGCTATTTATAAAGATGGTTATATCATGTTTGTAATGAGCGATCAAGCAACAGTCGATAGCTTTACTACTACCTTCAATAATATGAGCTTGAACTAAAGACCTTTAAGGTCTTTTTTTATTATTGTCAATCATAAAAATTAATGATATTTTAATATTAATAAAGCAACATAAACATCATTAATGGAGGTGCTATGATATGCGCAAGATCGTTTTATATATCGCCATGAGCTTGGATGGTTATATCGCGGATGTTGACGGAGGCGTTGGATGGCTAAAAGGCGATGGCAGCGATATAACTAATCAAGGCAGTTACCCGCGTTTTTTGGCATCGATAGACACGATCATTATGGGCCATAAAACTTATTTACAGATCCATGATGAATTAGCGAAGGATAATTGGCCATATCTCGGTAAAAAATGTTATGTCATAACCCATAAGCCTTTTGATACAAGTGATGATATCATAGCTTATCAGGGAAGATTAGATCATTTGATCCATAACTTAAAAAGTGAGCCCGGAAAAGATGTTTGGATATGTGGAGGAGTATCGCTTGCCCAACAGTTGCTAGAGCTTCAGTTAATCGATATTTTGCATATTTCTATCATTCCTACGATCATTACAAAGGGCATTCCTTTATTTGCTAATTTAAAGCAACAACATGAGTTAAAATTTGTTTCGAGCACAAATTATAATGGTATCAATGACCTAGTGTATACCTTTAAATGATATCTAGGGAGCCTATTATGCATAAGTTCGCGCAATTTATTAAAATTACCATATTGGTGCTGATATTTTTAGTGCTGATCGTCATCCCGGTAAATGCCAATTCCGCACAAGTATATTGGGAAGGCTCAGATGCTTCAGGTATCATTATCATAGATGAAGCATCACCCATCATCGTAGAACATGAAGATCTTACATTTAAACTATCTTCATTGTTGAACCCCTATGATCAAAGCAGAGAGGATCTTTTAGCATATGATGGTCAAGTTATTGCAAGATATACGATGTATAATCCTGCAACCTATCAAGTAAAGGCGCATTTATTATTTCCGTTTGGCACAAGGGCAGAATATGGCAGATTGGGATATGACAGTCCTGATCATTATATAAACAATAATTATGGTGTAAAGGTTAATGATCAACCGATCCCTACGACCATAAGACATAGCTATATCTTAAATAGTTCTCAATTTGTATTAGATAAAGATCTAGCCATGTTACATGATGATTATATGGCAGATAGTTTTTATCATCCTGAGCTAAAAGTTACAGCTTATAAGTATATAGCTAAAAATGTTGATCTAACTAAGTATAATGCGGCAACAGCAGCTTTTAGCATTTCTAATTTATTACCTCAAACAAAAATCCTGATGGAAAATCTAAATGGTGGGGCCTTAAGTGATGATACGGTACGCTTAGATTGTTGGGTAGATGAAGAACCATTCATGGTTTATATCATTGGTGAACCTTTACCAACCATGCCTACATGGTATTTCTATGAAAATGGGGCATGTGAAAAGGAAATACCTGGAACCATGGAATTATTAGCAGTAGAGGAAATGACCTTAAAAGATCTTTGCCTTAGTCATTATGATAAGCAGTACCAAGTACTAGAACACGATTGGTATAATGCCATCATCCAAAGCATGAAGCATCATCCTTATGGTAATGTTGCCATAGAAGCAACTTCCTTTACTTTTGATATATATGAGCATCTAATGCCTTGGTATGAGTATGAAATAACGCTTGCAAGCAAAGAAAGGATAACTAATACAGTTAATGCGCCAATCTATCCATCGATCGATCTAAGCTATGATCCAGGGGTCTATGAATATACCTATTTATTATCTCCCGCAAAAACTTGGCAACAATTTGGTGATATCACGATCAAGATCGAAACGCCATTCCAGCTGGTAGCTGCTAATCTCAAGGCTTTTAAGCAAGTAGAAGATGGCTATATGCTTGAGCTTGCAAGCTTGCCTGATAGTGAATTGATATTTAGCTTAAGCTTAGCTGATAAAGCTCAAGCTATCTATGCTGCAAATAATTTTTTGCCTTATATTATCTTAGCCATCAGCTTGATCAGCATCTTAATCCTGCTACTAATCCTTATGCGTCGAAAAAGATCGAACAACAACAGTAATCATTAAAGGAGCAATCATGAAAAACAAGAAATTACTAATTTGTATCTTATCATTAGCATTGTTTGGTTGTAATAACCAAGCAACTAATGAAATAACTTCATCAACCGATGATAAGCTCATAAACGAAGAAATAATAATAACTAAAGACAGCATAAAACCTTTATCCTTAACCAAAGAACAAGCTAAGCTTTATGATCTATTGACAAATAATGATACTAACTTATATGAATTTGAAGTAGATGATGCCGAAAATAAAAAGCTAAAATTAGCATATTATTTATTAATAAATGATAAATGGGAAAAGAAAGATTTATTCTTTGCTGATCATCTTGAAACTAAGCACTTTGGCCTACAAATCATCAACCCACAAAAGATCGATCTGACAAAATCAAATTTATATAGTCTAAGTTATTTTGAATTTGATGATGATTTTAAACAAACGCTCAAAATCGACGCTCCATTAGAATATGCTGGTTTTATAAATAATCGTTTGAGTCAAGAAATGTGGTTAGATCACGATCAAGATATTAGTGAAGGTGAAGAAATAATCATTTATAGTAAATATGGAACAACCAAGCAAGATTTATCTGTTAATCAAGCTGATTTACAAACTATCCTTAATGACGAAGCAAGCCGAACTTATGAAGCAGGGATCATCATTACCATTCAAGTTGGAACTGATATCACTTTAGATGATCTTGAAGATTTAGGGATGTAATGATCATGCGCAAATAAGGATTACTATCAATCTTATATATCTTAAGTTTATTGCCTATGCTATTGCCCCAATATGGTGGACATAAAGGTATCCAAATATCTTTTGTCAAATTAGCGGCCTCATCGGCATCATCATGGCTCAAATATATGTCTTTTTAACTTGGCACATCCTTACTATTACGGGAACGTTTAGTTTAAAGCAAAGCTTAGCTTTAGCTTTTCCAAGTTTTTATCTTGGATTAGGTTCGTCAATAGCTATGTTGGTCGTTTATTTTTTGCTAGCAAAAAAATAAGGAGTACATAAGATGATTAATTATTTGTTGAATTATGTTACGGTCATGCTTGCAATCATCTTGTTGATCAGCATTATCGTCATCTTGGTGAAGAAGCATCAAACATTGAG
>JALEMK010000023.1 GCA_022768265.1 Erysipelotrichaceae bacterium | reverse complement strand
TCAAATCCGTACCAAGTTTACGTCCATAACTACCCACGCCAAGTTTAATGAGTACCAGTGTAATATTCTCAGCAAGCAAGAATAACAATGGAGCTACCGGTACACCTTGTAGTGCTAATGAAGCGAAAATCGTTGAGAATAAAGGCGCAATACAGAATTGTGATAATGAGTCACCAATACCTGCTAATGGTCCCATCAATGATGTTTTGACTGCGTTGATAGCATTACCATCGAATTCATCATTATTACTATTTTCTTCTTCCATAGCTGCATTGATACCCATTAACAATGTTGATAATTGAGGAGTAATTGCCATAAATTCTAATCCACGCTTTAAAGCTGCTATTCTTTTTGCTTTATTTTCTTCACCAGGATATAATTTACGAATTACTGGTGTCATGGCATATGCATATGCAATGTGTTGCTGTCTTTCATAATCCCATGAAATATCTAATTGACAAGAGCGGATAAATATTTGCTTCAATTCTTTTCTTGTTAATTTATCTGTAAATGTATTAGAACTCATTGTCATCTTCTTCATTTCCTCCTGTAACCATTTTTTTATTTTCGTTAAAATACAAATATGCCACAAAACATGCGCCAATTCCTGCTAAACCAATGATCGGTACATTTAAGTAAGCGCTTAACAAGAAACCTAAAAATAAAAAGCATACTAATTGTTTATTCATGATCATTCTCGTAATCATAGCAAATCCGATTGCTGGGATAATACCTGTTGCCATGTTTAAACCGCTATTTAACCATTGTGGGATACTATCAATGACATTTTGAATAACTGATTGTCCAAAGTAGAATGCTAAAGCCACGATTAATGCTGATGGAATGATCTGAATGATGATTGCTAGATAATGCATTCTATCTACACCATCACAATCACCTTTTTCGGCATAATCATCTGCTTTATGTCCACACATCGTCACAACAAACATCATCATAAAATTAGATAATAAAGCTGCTAAAGTTGCAACTGGTACAGCAAGCAAGACTGCTGATGCAGGATCAGCACCTGATAAGATTACATATGCAGTTCCTAAGATCGATCCTGAAGTATAATCTGGAGGATTGCTTGCGCCGATCGGGAAGGCCCCTAACCATACTAATTCCAAAGTTGCTCCGGTCATAACCCCTAAACGTACATCGTGTAATGCTAAGCCGACTAATGTAGACATGATCAATGGTCTACCAATATTTGAGCTTGCAAAAAAGCTATTTAAATATCCTAATGCTGCAATACAGAAAATCAATAATGTTTCTACTAACATATTTCCTCCTATTTAATTATTAATTAGATTTATTGCATTTTGTCCCTTATCTTCAGGAACCATCTTTACTTCTACATAGATACCTCTATCATTCATTTGCCGTAAGATATCTTTTTCCTCTGGTGAGACAAATACAGCCATCGAAATTTGTTGTTTTCCCTCTTCTGCTTTAACCCCACCTAAATTAACAGTTTTTATGTTTGAAACTTCTTTGGTTAAAATATCTACATCTTTTATTGATTCTAAGATTATCATCAAATTATATTTATCTGTTACACCTGAGTGTAATGCTTGAATTGAATCTGCTATATTTTTGATTACGATCTTTACTCCTGAAGGTGCAGCCATCTTTAAAGCTGCCATCCTTAACTTATCTTTAGCAACTGCATCATTTGCAATCAATATACAATCAGCACCTAAGTTCTTGGTCCAAGCAAATGCTACCTGACCATGTAATAAACGATGATCTACTCGTACTAGTTTTATCATTCTAATGTTCCTCTAAATTCTTTCATCAAATCCATGATTTCTTTTACATGTTCACCACATACATCACCAGTATCTTTACGTGTATCTTTAAAATAACTACCCACGATTGCTGCGTCTGCAACTTGCATTTGACTTATCAAAGTTTCTTTTGTGATACCTGCAGCAACAATTAATGGAAAATCTTTTATTGCTTCTTTAAATTGAATTATCTTATCTAAAGGGGTCGTTGCTCCAGTTGCTTCGCCAGTAACACAAATACCATCACAGCGATCCATGGCAATGATCAAATCTTCTTCAACCGTATTTTCTGATAAGATAGGCTGATACTTGAACCTGACCCCACCAATCAAAGCCGCATCGCAATTAGCTCTTTCTAATTCTAAAAATGCTTCCATCGTTGCTTCATCTCTTGGTTTGATATGTCCTACTACTGAATCGATTTGTACAAAATCTGCATCGTATTTATTTGCTAGATAAAATCCCATGTGATCAAAATTCAAGCAATTAACACCATATGGAATTTTAAGGTCAGCATTTTTTACATAATCTAAGATTCTTTCCAACTGATAATAATTACCAAAGTAACTTTCCAAAATTATGCCATCGATACCATTTGCAATATAAATATCAATTTCCTTCTTTGCTCTTTCAAAAACATCTTCATCATTGATGCCTTTAAGATGGATCATCCCAATAATAGGTTTCTTTTGATCAAATTTACCTAAAAAATCTTTTTTCATCTTCTACCTTCTTTCTAAAAGTCATCATCTTCATCAAACATTGCTGATTGTTGAGTAACATGCTTTATGCTCTTTTGCCCTTCTTGAATTATATTTGTTATGCTTTCTTGTGTTAATTTTTCAGGATAACTTAGAAGCAACGATAGAACAATTGCTAAGTTTAAGCCCGTAATCAAATGTACATTGGCATATTGGGTAAGTGGAAACATTGCGCTAAAAACGCTAGCTCCATAAATATCAACTACTATCACAAATTCATCTTCTGGCTTAGCTTTTACCTCCTTTTCTAATTGATTTGCATAGTCTGTTGCTAATTGTCCTGGCAATAAGCAATATGTTTCGATCATATCAGCTAAATTACCAACGATGAGGTTAGCAGAATCTTTGATACCTTCAGCGAATCTGCCGTGACTTGCTAAAATTAATCTTCTCATTTCATTTCTCCTTTTAAGCATTATAAAAACATCTCATAAAAGACCGTTTTTGATTAAATTTGAGCGCACTAAAAACAACTTTTTGTTAAAAGCACTTTTTTTATTATTTATTCATTGATCTAACAGAAAATTTATAAATATCACTGCGAATAAATTGTTCATTATAGTACAACACTTGATTATTCTCGCCAACGACCAATTGACTAACAAATAATAACGGTGTACCTGTAACACAATGTAAATGATTAGCTTGTTCTCTAGTTGCGTATCTTACTTCCATTACATCGTCAAAATATTCTGCTTTATTTCCTGTATGCTCCCGAATAACATCCAATAAAGGCTTATTTTCAACCTCTTTTGTAAGCATGAAATCAAATTTTGCGATAAAATAATCTTCCTCTAAAATGGTTGGCCGTTCATCTATCAACCGAAGCCTTTCGATATGGATCATTTCCTCGTTTTCACTTATCCCAATTTTTTTAGCCACATCGCAGTTAGCTAACTTCAATCCTTTACATATGATTTTGGTGCTTGGTTTTTGTCCTTGTTGAAGACAAGATTTTGTAAAGCTTCCTTCAGCACTAGCACTATCTACATAAACTGGCATTGAAACAAAGGTCCCTTTTCCATGTTTTTTTACTAAGATATTATCATCACATAGCTTCTTGATCGCACTTCTTACGGTTATCCTGCTAATATCATAAAGCTTGCTTAATTGTTCTTCAGAAGGAATCTTATCACCGACTTGATATTCACCATTATCAATTTTTTCTAGGATCGTATCATATAATTGTTGATACAAAGGCGATGCTACATTTCCTTGTAGTTTATTCATTATTTCACTCTCTTTTCAAATTATAATACGTGTTAATACGTCTTGCATAATCATTCTACCATTTTAAACATTCTTGTCAATATAATTTCACTTATTTTTTAAATTATCTTCAAATATTTTACCATCAATTAAAAAAAATATTGAAAAGCATTTTAATAGACTATAACATTTCTATATCAAGCTTGATACCAAAGAAAGCGAGAAAAACAATGTACATAGAAGAATTCAAAGAAATCAAGATTGCCTATATGCGCCAAACTGGAAAATATGGAAACGAAAATAAAAAATTGATGGAAATATTTAAATCTTACCTAAAACAAAATAACTTATTTAACGATGATACGATCATATTAGGCATTGCTCTAGACGACCCAAATCAAACATCTGAGCAAAGTCAAAGATATGATGTTGGTATGGTCATCAACACACAAAATAACCTAATTACTTTACCTACCCGTAATATCGATGATGGTAAATACGCTATTTTTGAAATCGATCACACATACGAAGACATTTCAAACTTTTGGCAAAACATCCCCGTAATAACAAACCAGTTATCCATCGATCATAACAAGTCGATAATTGAACGCTACGCCTATCGCAAAATAGTTATGAACAAATGTGAAATGTGCGTTCCACTAAAATGACATTTTTTCCATAATTAATCAAGCATATTTATTTGCTTATTTATCTATATAAATGTACTATAAATAATAGCCCCTATCATCAGATCAACTATTAGATAAAAAAATTGGAAGGTATTGAATATGTCACATGCAACAAAAATCATCTTAGAACAATCCCTAAAAGAATTATTATTAACAAAACCATTAAATAAGATTACCATCAGTGACCTAACAGAAGCTGCTGGAATAAGTCGGATGACTTTTTACTATCACTTTCAAGACATTTATGAATTAATTGAATGGACATGCCAACATGATGCGCAAAAAGCCTTGAAAGGCAAGAAAACTTATGATACTTGGCAAGAAGGAATGCTTAATATCTTTAATGCTGTACTTGCTAATAAACCATTTGTCATGAATGTTTACAATTCCATAAGTAGAGAACAAATAGAAAACTATTTATTTACCTTGGTATACAATTTACTTTATGATGTGGTTAATGAATTGGCCCAAGGAAAAAATGTCTCTACCAATGATCAAGAAAAAATTGCTCATTTCTATAAATACGCCTTCGTTGGCATCATGCTTGACTGGGTAAAATCAGGAATGAAACAAAAACCTGAAGATCTAGTAGTACATCTAAGCATCATGATCCATGGATCAATGGAAAAATCGGTCAACAATTTTGCTAAAAATTAATCAAATTAATAGGAATGATAAAAAATTTATCATTCCTTGTTTTTTGATAGATGATGAAATTCATAAACCAGCCTATACTATAAACATCTTGAAAAAGATTAAATAGGAGGCTTATCATGAAGAAGAAAAAAGCTTTAGCAATTACTGGGTTTGCTGTTGCAACTGCTGCAGCATCAGCTATTTGTGCACCAAAAGCTATTAAAAAAGGTGAAGATCTATTAAAAGAATCAGCAAGTAAGAAAGCAAATCAAAAAATTAAAGAAAATGCTCGTCAGTTAGAATTGAAAGACTATAGAAATACTGAAAGAGGCAAACAACAAAAGAATGCCAAAGGAATCTATTATACCAATGGTAACTATGAAGCATTTGCTAGACCTGAAAAACCTAAAGATGTAGATAAGAAATCAGCATACTTAGTAGGTAGCGGGCTTGCTTCATTAGCTGCTGCATGTTTCTTAGTAAGAGATGGACAAATGAAAGGCGATCACATCCACATCTTAGAAGCTATGGATATTGCTGGTGGTGCATGTGATGGTATCATCGATCCAAACCGTGGCAATGTCATGCGTGGTGGTCGAGAGATGGAAAATCACTTCGAATGCTTATGGGATTTATTTAGAAGCATTCCTTCAATTCAAAATGATGGCGTATCAGTTTTAGATGAATTCTACTGGTTAAACAAACATGACCCTAACTTCTCTTTATGTCGTGCAACGGTTAATAGAGGACAAGATGCACATACTGATGGTAAATTCAATATCAGTGATAAAGGTTGCATGGAAATCATGAAATTGTTCTTCACCAAAGATGAAGATCTATATGATAAAACAATCGAAGATTTCTTTGATGATGAAGTATTTGATTCAACCTTTTGGTTATATTGGCGTACTATGTTTGCCTTCGAAAATTGGCATAGCGCTCTAGAAATGAAATTGTATTTCCAAAGATTTATCCATCATATCGGAGGATTACCTGATTTCTCTGCTTTAAAATTCACTAAATACAATCAATATGATTCATTGATCTTACCAATGGTAAAATATCTAGAAAAAGCAGGTGTTGTATTTGAATATAATACATTTGTAACTAATGTCGTATTTGATTTTAAAGATGGTAAGAAAATTGCTAGAAGCATTGAATGTAAGACCAAAGAAGGACAAAAGAGCATTCCACTAACCGAAAATGATCTTGTATTTGTTACCAACGGTAGCTGTACTGATGGAACAATATATGGTGATCAAAACCATGCTCCAGATTTAAATGCCGAAAGAAGAGATACTGGTGTTTGGGATCTTTGGAAAAACATCGCTAAACAAGATCCTAGCTTTGGACATCCTGAAAAATTCTGTAGTGATGTTAGTAAAACAAACTGGGAAAGTGCAACTGTAACTACATTAGATGACAAGATCCTACCATATATTGAAAAAATTTGTAAACGTGATCCACTTACGGGTAAAGTTGTTACTGGTGGTATCGTAAGTTGTATGGATTCTTCATGGCTATTATCATGGACCATCAACCGTCAACCACAACTAGTTAACCAAAAAGATGGTACGGTAGCTGTATGGTTATATGGTCTATTCACTGATATTCCAGGCAACTATGTTAAGAAACCGATGAAAGATTGTACAGGTATCGAAATCTGTGAAGAATGGTTATATCATTTAGGAGTTCCTGAAGATATGATTCCAGAATTAGCAACTAACCATGCTAATACTGTTCCTACCATGATGCCATACATCACTGCCTTCTTCATGCCTAGAGCTAAAGGTGATCGCCCTGATGTAATCCCTGATGGCTGCGTTAACTTCGCTTTCTTAGGACAATTTGCTGATACGCCAAGAGACACTGTATTTACAACCGAATATTCCGTAAGAACAGCAATGGAAGCTGTATATGGCTTATTAGGTGTTGATCGTGGTGTTCCTGAAGTTTGGGGCAGCGTATATGATGTTCGTGAATTATTAGATGCATCAGTTAAATTAATGGATGGACGCTCACCATTGGAGATGAGATTACCAGGTCCTTTAAACGCTGTTAAAAAACCATTATTAAAATTAATCAAAGGTACCGTGATTGAAAAAGTATTAAGAGATCATGATGTCATTAGAGATAACATGTTAAATATGTAATTATTCATCGCAAAAACAGGTAGTTAATCGCTATTATCAGACTAATTACCTGTTTTTTATATTCTATTACATTTCAATATAATATAGATAAATACTGTAGTATTATATACATATAAAGGTGATAATTATGGATGATAAATTGACTATATATCATGGTTCACAACAAATTATAGATCTCCCTAAGTATGGAGTTTGGAAAAAATACAATGATTATGGACAAGGTTTTTATTGTACGCAAAACATCGAATCAGCAAAAGAATGGGCTTGTCCAATCGAAAACAATGGATATGCCAATAAATATCATTTATATATATGGTATGAATATCTTAAATTTAACAAATGATAATTTTTTGCATATTAAATTGGCTTGCTGCTTTATTGACCCATCGCAAGTTTGATGTTAGCTCACCAATTGCAGAAAATGCAAAAAAATTTATTATTGATCGATTTTGTTCGAATCTTTATGATATAGATATAATAATTGGATATCGTGCTGATGATTCATACTTTTCATTTGCTGAAGATTTTATTAATAATACAATCTCTTTAAGAAATCTTAATGTCGCGATTCATTTAGGGACTTTGGGTGAACAAATTGTATTGGTTTCTAAACGCTATTTTGAGCATATTCAATTTATTGGATATGCTATGGCGGATTATCACCAATATTATTATAAGCGTGCTGAAAGAGTCTATTCTGCAAGAAATGCATATAAAAACCGTAAAAAAAATTCAACAACTCGTAGATGATCTATTTATTCTTGATTTAATTAGAGAGGATGTGAAAAATGATGATCCCCGCTTACGATGAAATATATCTAAGTAAATCTTCTCGCACTATTGGTAACATGTTGCATGATGCCATTTATGTTTTCCATATAAATGGAAATGTTTTTTTAAATCTATTTATTCAATCAGGTATTGCTAGACAAATTGAGATTGGCAATCCAAAATATATCGCAGGCAAGAGCGGATTAGAAATTTTTCTGGAAGTTATGGAAATAACATCAGGAAAAACATATGAGCTAAATGATATTGTTAATTTTGAACGCAGCGATGCCTATTGGGTAGGATGGGCTCTTGCTCATTATCAATGGTATTCAAATTGCTCCTTTAAAGATATATTATCTGCTATTTCTTACGATGATCTTGTTGACTTATATTCAATTTTACATGAAGCAGATATCCAAAAAACATATGAGGTTATTGATGAACATTTCAATAAAGTTCCTTGTAAATTAAAACAAATTCGTCTAAAAACAAAGATGTCTCAGCAACAATTAGCAGATCATTCAGGCATATCCATCAATACAATTCGTTCATACGAGCAAAAACAAAAAGATATTAATAAAGCTCAATTAGATATCGTTATAAAGTTAGCAAATTCTTTAAAATGTAATATTACTGATTTATTAAAATAAAATTAATTTTCATTATTACAACACCTGAAATATTACAGCTTTTATAACAACTTTCTTTTGGCTATACTGGCTTATAAAAAGCATATTGCTTGACTATATATTAATTTTTCATTAAATTATATTAAAATAATTCTAATATTGTTAAAAAGTAATGAAAACAAGGAAATTAGTAATAAATAACAATGCTTAACATTTAAGAACTTTATAAACTATTTCAAAAAAAGATGACGCTTTTTTACCAAAATATTATTAAAGAATTAAAAATAGTAAAATATTACGCTCACTATAAGAAGCATTATCTTAATAACACAATTTCATTTTGATCTACAGACAATCAACATTCATATCAATGTCTAGATAAAGAGCTTTTTTCATTCTCTGTCTAGTAATTTTAAGATGAATTTAACATACCAATACAATTAATGCTACTTATAATCCAAAAGGCCCTGCTTTAATCCGATAAAGCTATTATCAAATCATCTCGTTTTAGATAATAGCGTAAAAGGATATTACTGATTATTCGGTAATATTGATCACTGTCATTCTAGCATCGCCTTGAAAAATAGATGTCTAAAATATATCGATTAACTATTTTGACAGTTGATCATGAAATTAAGATCGCTAGCCCTTTTTAATTTATTATCGGTTTTAGTAAGAGCCTGACACATGTTTTTTCATATGCCAGTATAAAGCTAAGAAAGGAGACATCTTATGAAAAATAAAAGTGTATTATTTCTACTTGTCTCTACCCTGTTGTTAAGTGCATGTACGGCTCAAACCCAAACACGATTACAAACAACAGAAAATGAAACAGGAAACTTATCAAACACAGCTAATGAGGAGAGTATGTATATGGAAAGCACGGAAAATGTAATTTATCTAGCAGGAGGCTGTTTCTGGGGCATCGAACATCTAATGGAATCTATCCCTGGAGTTATTGATGCCAAAAGTGGCTATGCCAATGGTACCGGTGAAAAAGATGCTACCTACACCAAGGTATTAACAGGATTAACTGGTTTTAAAGAAACCGTGAGAGTTGAATATGACCCTGAAGAAGTAAGTTTAGAAGCATTACTGATGGCTTATTTTTATGTCATTGATCCTACCGTAGAAAATAGACAAGGTAATGATTTTGGTACCCAATATCAAACCGGTATCTTCTATACCAATGACAAAGCCAAAGAAACGGTAGAACGCATTGCAGATATCGAACGTAGTCGCAATGAAAAGTTTGTCGTAGAAATTGGTCCCTTAGTTAATTTCTTCCCTGCAGAAGAATATCACCAAGATTACTTGCAAAAAAATCCAAACGGCTATTGCCACATCCCTAAAGATGAAATTGAATTATTCTCTAATCTAAAGATCGATCCCGGCAAATATCAAAAACCTGCCGCTGAAAGCATTCGTAACATCTTAACTGATGAACAATACAGCGTTACCCAACAAAATGCCACTGAAAGACCTTTTTCTAATAAATATTGGGATCAATTTGATAAAGGTATTTATGTAGATGTCGTAACTGGTGAACCATTATTCTCTTCACAAGATAAATTTAAGAGCAGTTGTGGTTGGCCAGCATTCTCCGAACCAATCGAATCACCAGTGGTGGTGGAAAAACCTGATAATAGTTTAGGAATGAAACGTATCGAAGTTCGTAGTCGAGTTGGTGATTCTCACTTAGGTCATGTGTTTGAAAATGATCCAGAATCCCCTAATGGTGTTCGTTATTGTATCAACAGTTCATCCCTTCGTTTTGTTCCATATGAAGAAATGGAAAAAGAAGGATATGGTTATTTACTATATCTTTTTGACAAATAATCAATATGCTAAATAATATCTTAGACAGGCTATTCATTTTAGCTTGTCTTTTTTTATTGTTTACCGTTAACTATTTTAATTAATGCTTAATATTTCAAATAACGATATGCATAATAAAAGATCGATTCACTAATATCATGAATCGATCCTTAATAATTCGTAAAATATTTTTTGTTATTCTACATTTACTGGATTAGTACCAGTTGCTGCATAAGTACCAGCAACCATACCAAATGTACATGCATCAGCATCTGCATTTGAACCTAAACGGTTAGTACCATGGATACCACCAGTAATTTCTCCAGCTGCAAATAAACCAGGGATAACATTACCTTCAGTATCTAATACCTGTGCATTTGTATTGATTGTTAGACCACCCATTGTATGGTGAACTGATGGCCATTGAGGAATTGCATAGAATGGACCATTTTCAATCTTGATCATGGTATCAGCCATAACTTTATTGAAATCAGGATCTTCTTTGCTATCAATATAGCTATTATGAGTTTCTATAGTTGCTTTCAATGTATCAGCACTCATGCTAACTTCAGCACCTTTATATTTTTGTGCATTGATATTTTCAACCAATTCATCTAAAGTTTCACCAACAATGATACGTCCTGATGCAATACCAGCTTCTAAATCACTTTCAGGAACCCATTGGCTAGCAATATCATGATTTAAGATAGAGAATGTTGTCGTAGCACCTGTTGCGATAGCAGCTTTTGCACATACGTCTCTTCTTTCACCTTCATTAACATAACGATTTCCATCTACATCAACATATACAACACCATAGCTTGGTCCAGTAAATGGCATAACTGCAACTGTATCTAAGATACCAGTATTTGGATCAGCCCATGGATATTGTTGGATCCATTCCATACCAGTAACTCCAGCACCTAGATCCATTGCCATTCTTAATCCTTCACCAGTAGTAGAACCATTATTAGTTGTTGGAAGATCCGGAGTTAAAGAAGGATCATATTCCTGACGCATTTCAGTATTGCTTGAGAAACCACCCGTAGCTAAGATAACGCCTTTTTCAGCTTTGATAGTTTTTAAGCCATCTAATGTAGCAACTTGAATACCAACTACTGTATCGCCATCTTTGAAGATTTGAACTAATTTAGAATTAACTTGGATATCAACACCAGCATCTCTAGCTAGTTTTTCTTGTAATTGTGTGATATCAGCACCAATTGAATTTTCAGTAACATATGTACGATAACCATAGTGTCCACCAGGTCTAGCAATTACATCACGAATTACTAAGCCATTGTCTAATAAATGATTGAAATAAATTGGCGAACCATTAACCATGATCTCAACTAATTCTTTTTGAGGCAGACCATCACCGCCATTAATGGTATCTTCGATGTGTTTTTCAGCAGTATCCATTTCTGTACCTTGTTTTTCATGGATTTCTGCTGCTCGATCACTAGTATAAGCAGCATATTGCCCACCATTAGTAGCAGAGATACCACCAACTTTAGCATTCTTTTCTACCAACACGGTCTTAGCACCAGCACTTTGTGCTCTTTCACTAGCTGCCAAGCCCGCAAAACCGCCACCAACTACTACTACATCATAAGTCATATCCCATTCTGTAGGTAGTGGATCATTTGTCAATTCAGCATCCTTTACTGAAGCAACAACTTTTTCATTAAAATTATTAACGTCGCCTCCAGCTTGTTCAATTGCATCTTTTACAGCTCGTAAAACTGCGTTGCTACTAATCGTAGCACCTGACATTGCATCGACATTAACGCTTTGATTGTCAATAATTAATTGTGGCAATGTTGTTAATGCTTCATCACAAATACCTTTTGTTTCGTGACTTTCAACCACTTTAATATCTTCAATCTTGTCTTCTGATACGGTTACATCAATTATCAATCCCTCATGCATTCCTCTGGTTTCAACCGTATAAGTACCAGCGGTCATATTGCCTGTAGTAGCAGTACTAGTCGTTCCTTCTTCTGCAGGTTTTTGGCTACATGCTGTCATACTAAATAACAAACAACCAGCCAACAATAAACTTGTGAATTTTTTCATAAAGTCCTCCCGATATAATTATACGTGACCACCTAAAGATTGTAAAGATAAATTATTCACAAAATTTTCACATTTGAAATTGTAAAAAAATCTCAAGATTCACAATATAATTAACTGTTTCTTAATAAGAAAACTCTCTTTACTGTTCAAACAATAAAGAGAGTAATTATTAACATAAATACTAATTTTAATTAATTATTGATTATTACTAGCACTTTCTCCAGCAATACGTCCAAATACAACAGTATCTGTTAGCGCATTACCACCTAAGCGGTTAGAACCATGAATACCACCAGTAACTTCACCTGCAGCGTATAAGCCAGGGATCACATTACCTTCTGTATCAATAACTTCAGCTTTGGTATTGATCTTAACACCACCCATGGTATGATGAACAGTAGGAATTCTTGCAGCTGCATAATATGGAGCTTTATCAATTGGTTGATCAAATAAAGTTCTTCCAAATGGATCTTCAATTTCACCTTTGCATGCTTTATTGAATTCTTCAATTGCATTAACAAAATTAGTAGGATCTACCCCTATTTGTTCAGCTAATTCTTCTAAAGTATCTGCTTTGAACGCTCTTCCTTCAGCAACCAAACTATTGATCGATTCATTGAAATTATTAACTTCTTCGCCTGTTGGATAATCATGACTATCTAATACTACCCACATGTGTGAATTAGGCTGATTGATCAAAGCTGTGGTCATGACATCACGACGAGCACCTTCATCAACGAAACGATTACCTTCATCATTTACGTATAATCTATTTTCAACACCTTGTTCAATATTTCCAGACAAGCTACCTGTTTGTGGATCGCCCATTGGCAATAATTGGATATATTCCATACCAACAAGATCTGCATTAACTTCTTTAGCCATCACGATACCATCACCTGTTGCGCCTGGATGGTTGGTAGATTTTAGATTAGTTCCTAGATCTGGCCACAATGTATTATATTCTTGACGCATTTCCACATTTTGTGAGAAACCACCTGTAGCTAAAACAACGCCTTTGTTTGCTTTATAAGTAATTTTATTTCCCGTTGGCCCTACTGCTTCAACCCCAACAACTTTACCATCTTCTGTGATTAATTTTTCAGCTTTTGTGTTGAAGTTAATTTCAATATTGTCATTATTATCAATATAATTTTCATATGCTTTAAAGAAACCTGTACCAAGTGGTTCTACTGGTTTATGAGCTCTAGGCCATAAGCCACCTAAAACCGTAAATGTTCCTGGTAAAAATTCCATACCTAGTTCTTTTAACCATTCAACACCATCCCAAGCGTTATCTACCAAAGTATGAACTAGTTCAGGATCACCTAGTTTATCGCCACCTTCATAAGTTTGCGTATAGTGTAATTCAACAGAGTCATCATTTGCTAAAGCTGTTTCGCTACCATCATCAACAGCGTTCAAAGCACCACCAGCTAAGGTAGTATTACCACCAGTTTTACCCATTTTTTCGATAACTAAAACGCTTGAACCATTTTGATGAGCCGTAATTGCAGCTGCTAAGCCGGCACCACCAGCACCGATGACAACTACATCTGCTGTTAATTCTTTATCTTCTTCTTTAACAACTTCTTTTTTGATCGCTCTTAATGCTGTTACATCTGCTCCAGCTTGTTCTAATGCATTTGCTACGCTATTGATAACACCAATACTAGAGAATGTTGCTCCTGAAATAACATCAACGCCTAAACCTTGAAGATCGATGATTTCTTGAGGTATCGTAGCCAAGGCTTTATCACTGATACCAGGTGTTTCCGCATGTTCTTTAACAGTGATCGTTTCGATCTTATTATCTTTAACTGTTACTTCCACCTTCATTGGTTGCATTCCGCGCCCCTCACCTACGTATGTACCATCTTTTAAGGTCGTTGTTTCCGTAGATGGAGCTTGAGTGTTCTCATTATTAGTTGTACTTGAACATGATGTCAATGATACGACCATCATGGCACTGACCAATAATGATAAAATCTTCTTAAACATGATTTTTCCTCCCTTGTTAAAAAAATAATAAACCCTAGAGCAACTCTAAGGTCAAGCACAAGTGAAAAAATTATCAATCTATTTTCGTCATAAAATAATGAATGTTGATATAATCATCATCGATCATCGTTGATTTTATACATGAACTATAACCATCATAAAAGTTTTTGATATCATGATCTTGGATATACTTTAAAGAACTTGCCATCGTATACCTTTCATATGGTTTTCTCGTATCTTTTACAAAGAAAGTTAAGATATACTTACTTTTTTTAATAAGCTCATATTCGGATATGTCTATCCCTAATGCTAAAGCATGACTTTTACGCATATTGATTCCATAATGGTATTTAGGTGTAGTATATGAAGAAATTGAATCTTTCTCGATCCTACTTACCCATTTTATTAAAGGACTATATTTTAATAGTTCATCTCTAAGCTTTAATAATTTTGGGTCATCAACAACTGTTTCATCATTGCTAAATTCTACGCGTATATAATCATCTAATTCGATCGTGCCAACATAATTACGATCTTGATTTAATAAAGATAAAAGATAACGATAATGTTCGATTTCTTCTAAACATAACTTTTCAAAAATGATATTTTGTTGGATTTCCTGTTCTTTTTTTTCTATTTCAGCGATCACATAAGCGATATCATCCTTTATCATCAATTGATTGACTTTATCGAGCGAAAAGTTCATACCGCGATAATACTGTGCTAAATTAAACCTTCTAGTGTCCAATACTGAATAATATCGATAACCTGTTTCATTATTAGATACTGGTTTGATTATTTTAGCTTTTTCATAAAACCTTAATTTATGACTGGATACGCCTAACAACTTAGCTATATCATTGATCGTATATTTCATAAGTTCACCTTTTATCATCAACTATCTATTTTACCCTTAAATTCTAGCATTATTGCTAGTGATTATAAAGCAATGTAACAAAGTATTCATAATGTAAGGTAACTTTGATCTATTTTTCATATTATTTAGCGTACTTTGGTGTATCATATATCTGTGAATAAAACATTTTATTTACCTTTTGCATTATTATGCATCATTAGGAGCTTCATATATGAGATTCAAACGATTTGGTTTATTATTGATATCATTAAGTTATATACAGATATTATTCAGTTATTTTTCCTTCGATGTTTTCTTACCTAGCAATTTATTAGGATCATTTAGCTTTACCCTAGCAATTGCTTCTTTTTTGGTACTATTAGAATTATTATGCAAAAAAGCTGGAAAATGGTTGGTCTTTGCCATCATTTTATTTTTTGCGATCTATGCCATTGCCCAACTAAATTTCAAGAATTTCATGGGCAATTATATCTCTTTTGTACAAGGACGCGATGGTATTACTAGGATCAGCGATTATATCATCCAATTTATTCTTTTCATTGATATAAAGTATTATCTGCTGCTGTTGGCACCAGTTTTGACATTGATCAATTTCAATCGGGATCATGGCGACAAGAAATGGAGCTGTTTATATCTAGCAACATTGATCGTTGCTAGTGTGATAGCTAATGTATCTGCCATTAACAGCAGCAATATTGAAAAGTATCTATCTACCAACGGCCCTATCTCTTTTCTTTTCCATGATGTTTCACAATTGTTTTTAAAAACGCCCCAAAATAACGAGCTTATCCTGGAAGTACCACCTTCAAAGCCAGCTAGACCAACCCCTTCTTCAACCATCCCTACTGTAGATAATACGCGTAAGATCGCTCATCAAAATAAATGGGATGAATTGCTGCAAGCTGAGACCAATGCCGAATTATTAGCTATTGATCAATTTTTAATCTCTCAAAACATCACTGATTTAAATGATCACACCGGAATCTTCAAAGATAAAAATGTCATTACGATCATGATCGAAGCTTTTGACTATATGACCATCGATGGGCAATTGACTCCTACTTTATATAAGATGAAGACACAGGGCTGGTTCTTTGATAATTAC
>JALEMK010000154.1 GCA_022768265.1 Erysipelotrichaceae bacterium | reverse complement strand
TAACTACTAGATTAATTAATTGGAAATTCGCACGAGAAGATCGAAAAAAACAATAATAAACTTAAGATAATCTTATTGTAGTTGTATATTTTTATGTAAAATTATTAAATAAGAGAAAGAAATCACCCAATCATCATTATGTTGATTGGGTTTTATTTATAAAACATATTAGATAGTTTAGTAATCAATAGAATTTTAATTATAGTAGATAGTGAAAAAGACTCCTAGTAAGATAAATTCGAATGTGGTATACAAGCTACAACTAAAAAGCACGTATGTTTAATAACTTCACAATATACTAAAGGTTTACATGATTTATTACATAAGAAATGTAATTGAAAATTAAAAAAATTGCGAATAAATAACAAATAAAAATTATATGCTAGTTGATATTTTTATTAAAAGATATCAAGATAAAGAATAAATTTTAACACTTTACATAATTTGTAGTATATAATTGTTATACAAAAGTAAATGTTTATTAACTTTTGTATAAAATTTCATAAAACGATTAAAGCTTAATGGATTTTATCATTAAGAAAAAATCTCTCATAATTATAGAGTTGAGAGATTTAAAATATAAATTATTTTTTCATTACGCTAGTGTATAAAAAGGCGAAAGCTGGTGTTGCTTTAATAAATTTTTTTATTTCTGTAACCGCAACATCATCATTATTTGTTGTAAAGTAGTATTTCATACCTTCTTTTTTATCAAATTTCAACTCTAATGTATTTGCAATTTCAGCAGCTAAAATTGCTTCTTTAAGTTGATCTCCTTTTTGTGCAACATTTACAATAACCATAATGATTAACCTCCTTAATTGTAATTTAATTATATATTATAATTAATGAAATAAACTTCCAAGTTTAGGTTAAAATCATTGTAAATATAAAATAAAATATCATAAAGAAGGGATTTAAAAAATGCTATTGTACAACAAACTAAAAGACTCAAAAGATTTCACCAGTGCAGAAAAAGCAATCGTAGATTATATTTTAAATAATCCAAAAGAAGCCATAAATCTAAGTGTAGATGAATTGGCAAATGTTACTTTTTCTTCTCCTTCATGTGTAGTAAGATTGGCAAAAAAATTAGGAATGAAAGGATATTCTGAGTTTAAAATTAAATTAGCCACAGAAATGAACATGTTGCTGATCGATGAAAAAAGAATAGAAGTAAATATGCCAGTTTGTAAAGACACAAAATTAGAAGATATTCCCAAACGATTTTATAATTTATATTATCAAATCATTACAGATGTATATAATTCTTTTGATATAAACAAGATGATTGAATTAGCTGATAGAATTTATAAATCAGATTCAGTAACAATGTTTGGGGTTGGACCATCAATGCTTGTTATTCAAGATTTTATATATAAAGCATCACATTTAAGGTTGCCAATTTTTGCAAATAGTCTAATTGGATTTGAAAATGTGCATAATTTTAGAAATGCCAAAAATCCTTTGACAATTGTTGTTAGTAATAATGCCAATAGTAATAGAGTTAGAAACTGGATATTTGAAAATAAGAAATTAAATATACCAGTTGCACTTATTACTGCCAATGAACATAGTCCTTTAATCAAAGTATGTGATCATGTTGTTATTATGGATCATGGTGAACATGATATTACAAAGATTGGATCATTTGCATCTAGAATAGCAATGTTATATGCATTAGATATTTTATATATATTATTATTTATGAAAGATTATGAAACAAATTTAAATTATCTTTATGATTATCAAAATTTGATCAAAGAAAGAGATGTTAGATTAAGAGAATATATCAATAATAAGAAATACTTATAATAATTTTTAAATAAATATTTATTAAATCAACTCGTAGATAATACTATGACAGTTGATTTTTTTGTACATTAAATTAATTATTTGAAATAAATTTATTAAATAATATTAAAAATTAAAAAAAACTGAAACTAATATCCAACCTAACTGAACTTGCTTGTATAAAAAAATATCGTGTGGAATAATATGAGCAATCAAAGGAGGATAAAGAAATGAAGTTGATAATTGAAGAAAATGAAGTAAAAATGAGCGAGAGCTGTATGCAAATCTTATTAGGTGCGATGATGCAAGATAAAAGAGTTAATATCTCTTTAACATCTGGTCGTTCTCCACTTACTATGTACAAAATGATGATTCCTTATGTGAAGGATCAAGAAAAGTTTAAAGATATCCAATATTATTTATTTGATGATGGACCATATATTGGAAAGAAAAGAGGACCTAACTGGGATGAAATGCATGAAATATTCTTTAATGATGCAAATATTCCAGATGAAAGAATTCATTGTATTAATGGTGAAAACTGGAAAACATATGATGAAGACATTAAAAATGCCGGCGGTATTGATGTAATGGTTATTGGTTTAGGATGGGATGGACATTTCTGCTCAAATTGTCCTCGTTGTACACCAATGGATAGTTATTCTTATGAAATGGAAAGAAAGAAAAAAGTAGAAGTTAATCCAACTTACAATGATCGACCAGAAATTCCATTAGTATATACAATGGGACCAAAAAGCTTGATGCGTGTAAAACATTTGGTAATGATCGTAAATGGTAAAGAAAAAGCAGGAATTCTAAAAAGAGTATTAGATTCACCAATTACAGATGAGTTACCAGCAACGGTATTAAAACTACATCCAAACTTCACAATTATTTGTGATAAAGATGCAGCTTCAGAACTAAACCCAGAAGATTATAAAAATTGGTAATAAATATGCTGTAGGCTTATAGCTTACAGCTTTTTTTTAAAAAGTTTCATTTGTATATTACAAAAGATAAAAATTGTGAAATAAATATCCAATCTAATTGAACTTGCTTGTATAAAAAAATATCGTGTGGAATAATATGAGCAATCAAAGGAGGATAAAGAAATGAAGTTGATAATTGAAGAAAATGAAGCAAAAATGAGCGAAAGCTGTATGCAAATCTTATTAGGTGCGATGATGCAAGATAAAAGAGTTAATATCTCTTTAACATCAGGAAGATCACCTAAAACAATGTATCAAATGATGATTCCTTATGTGAAGGATCAAGAAAAGTTTAAAGATATCCAATATTATTTATTTGATGATGCACCTTATATTGGGAAAACAAGAGGTACAAACTGGGATGAAATGCAAGAATTGTTCTTTAAAGATGCAAATATTCCAGATGAAAGAATTCACTCAATAAATGGAGAAAATTGGAAAACATTCGATGAAGACATTAAAAATGCTGGCGGTATTGATGTAATGGTTATTGGTTTAGGATGGGATGGACATTTCTGCTCAAATTGTCCTCGTTGTACACCAATGGATAGTTATTCTTATGAAATGGCTAGAAGCATCAAATTAGCAGTAAATCCTACTTATCCTGATAAACCAAATAACCCAATGACATATACAATGGGACCAAAAAGCTTGATGCGTGTAAAACATTTGGTAATGATCGTAAATGGTAAAGAAAAAGCAGGAATCTTAAAGAAAGTATTAGATTCACCAATCAGTGATGAATTGCCTGCAACAGTATTAAAATTACATCCAAACTTCACGATCATCGCAGATAAAGATGCTGCATCAGAATTAAATCCAGAAGATTATAAAAATTGGTAAGGAAAAAGCTGTAAGTTTATGCTTACAGCTTTTTTATAGATATTAATACAAATAAGAAGAAAATAATATAAATTAAAATAAATTTTTAAATTTTTAGATTACAAAATAAAAAGCTTGAAATAATTTTTCGGAATTAACAAATGCTATTGAAAGCGTATACATCATTGGGTATACTAAGGTCAGTTTCAAGGAGGATATATATGAAAGACAAAATAATGGAAGGCATATTATTTATTGCCGAAAAGATGCAAACAAATCGTTACATGACTGCAATCAAAAATGGATTTACAGCATTGTTACCTATTACGATTTGTGGTGCATTCTGTGTATTATTGATGAGTGTTGTTTGTACGCCAAATGCTAAAGGTATTAGTTTAGCAAACTTCGAAATGTTCGCTTGGTTAGAAAATCTAAATCCAATTTTCCAAGCAGGAAACTATGCAACTTTAAATTTCATGGCTATTGGTTTAATTGTACTAATTGCAATTGAATTAGGTAAAACGTATGATTTCCAAGATAATTCTTTACCATTAGTTGCATTAGCTTCATATGTTACATTATGTGCAACAACAGTAACTGGCACAACAGATGCAGGGGAAGCATATACGGTTGCAAATGTAATTGCTCAAAAATTTACCAATGCTCAAGGCTTATTTATGGGAATGATCGTAGCAATTCTTTCAACGGAAATCTATATTCGCTTGGTAAAAAGTGGTAAAATGGATATTAGGTTACCAGAAAGTGTACCAACTAATGTTGCTAAAGCGTTCAATGTATTGATTCCAGGGGTAGTTACAATTGTATTGATTTCAAGTTTAGGTTTCGTATTCCAAATGATCTTTGGATATAGTTTCTATGATGCAATTACTATTTGGATTCAAAAACCTTTAACGGGTGTTATGACAGGTCTTCCAGGATATTTGTTATTATTCTTTGTATCTACAGTATTGTGGACTTTAGGTATCCATGGTACTCAAACATTATCAGCTATTTATTCAGCTCCAATGCTATTAGCTTTAACAGAAAACATGGATGCAGTTGCTAATGGCTTAGAACCAACTAATATCTTAAGTACAGGATTTGTCAGTGCATTTACAATTATCACAGGTGCAGGTTTAACTGGTGGATTGATTATTGCAATCTTGTTATTCTCTAAACGTGAAGATTATCGTACAATTGCTAAATTATCAATTGCACCTGGTATATTTAACATTAATGAAACAATGACTTTCGGTTTACCAATCGTGTTAAACCCAGTATTAGCAATTCCTTTCATGATTGCACCAGCAGTATCAGCAACATTTGCATATTTTATGACAACAATTGGTTTTGCTCATGTTATTTGTTATCAAGTTCCATGGACAACTCCAGCATTGTTAAGTGCTTTCTTAGCAACAGGTGGACACATCGGTACAGTTATTACACAAGGTATTTGTATCTTGTTATCAGTAGTTATTTATACACCATTTGTTATGATAGCTAACAAACAAGCTCTTGAAGAAGCTCAAGGATAAAAAAGAAGAAGAAAATTTACTATGGGAAGAGAAAGAAATAGAAAGAAAAATAAGGAAAACAAAATTGAGTTAACTGAAACGCAAAAGAATATCATCAAAATACGAAAAAGAATGAATCGTAGAGATCTGGAAGAAGAAAAGTTCAATGGTTTTGCTCCGGAAAAAGTGTGGACTTATTTATGGATATTTCTTTTTCCTCCTTATGGAATATACCGATTATTTGATAAAAAGAATAATTTTTTAAAACAACAGAAAATCATATGGTGTATTGTAAGTGTAGTATATATGCTTTGTTTATTTGATGCACTAGTAAAATTGATAAAAGCCTAATAATTATTTATTAGGCTTTTTTAGAAAGAAGGTAATTATTAATGGTAAAATTTCCAAAAGATTTTTTATGGGGAGGAGCTATTGCCGCCAACCAATGTGAAGGAGCGTGGAACGTTGATGGCAAAGGTATGAGCGTTGCTGATGTAGCAACATTTAAGCCAAATGTAGATAAAAAGAACTATCGTGAACAATGGCATGTTAGCCCAGAAGATATTACAAAGGCAAAACAAAGCGATGATGTAGTTTATTATGCCAAAAGACATGGCAATGACTTTTATCATCATTATGAAGAGGATATTGCCTTGTTTGCGGAAATGGGATTCAAGACCTTGAGATTATCAATTGCTTGGACTAGGATCTTCCCTAACGGCAATGAAGATGAACCAAATGAAAAAGGATTAGCTTTTTACGAAAATGTTTTTAAATGCTTGAAGGATCACGCTATTGAACCGTTAGTAACATTGTCACATTATGAAATGCCATTGTATCTTGCTGAAGCATATGAAGGCTGGGCAAGTAGAGAAGTAGTTGATTTGTTCGTTAAGTTTTCTAAGGTGTGTTTCGAAAGATACAAAGGATTAGTAAAATATTGGTTAACATTTAACGAAATAGATAGTGTATTTAGACATCCGTTTACGACCGTAGGTATCATCGAAGAAAACTATCCTAATAAAGATAAGGCTGAAGAAGCTATATATAAGGCCTTGCATCATCAATTTCTGGCTAGTGCTTTGGTAACCAAATATGTCAAGCAGATCATTCCAGATGCACAAATAGGATGCATGGTAACCAAGACCATAACCTATCCAGAAACCTGTAATCCTGAAGATATTTATCTAGCCTACAAAGATAATAGGATGAATCTATTGTATACAGATGTGCAGGTAAGAGGAAGGTATCCTTTATGGATCAAGAAATACTTTGTTGATAAAGGGTTTGATATACCAATGTTAGAAGGTGATGAAGAGATCATCGCAGCATATACCGTAGACTTTATCTCGTTCTCCTATTATATGAGCATGGTACAAAGCATAAATGCGGCAAAACGTGAGAAAGTAGGAGGCAATCTAGCAACAGGGGTCAAGAACCCATATCTAGAGACCAGTGAATGGGGATGGCAGATCGATCCTAAAGGCTTAGAAATATCATTGCTTGATTTGTATGACAGATATCAAAAACCATTGTGGATCGTTGAAAATGGTTTAGGATACAATGATAAGATCGAAGAAGATGGAACGATACAGGATGATTATCGAATAGCTTATTTTGCAAGTCATTTCAAGGCCATCGCTGCAGCGATCGAACAGGGAGTAGAAGTAATGGGCTATACTTCATGGGCATGTATCGATCTGGTTAGTGCTTCTACTTCACAAATGTCTAAACGCTATGGCTTTATTTATGTAGATGTAGATGACTATAACCAAGGAACATACAAACGAATGAAGAAAAAATCATTTGCTTGGTACAAACGAGTGATCGAAACAAATGGTAAAAGTTTGTTTGAATAAGAAAATCAGGGGTAACTATATTAGCCCTGATTTTTATTTGGTTATTGCAATGATTTTACTTACAATCGTTTGAGGATCTTCGTTAGATACATCTATTTTTGTGGTATTCAATAGTTGATATTTAGGAAGATAAGTAAGACTTCGGCTGATGATATCATCATCGCGAAGCTTATTTTTTATATCATTAAGTAGTCGTTTTTTTAATGTTGAGGGATCAATAATCAAAGATATAATGATAACCTGACAATCCTTGGTATCTAGTTTTGATAGTATCGAATCGATGATTGCTTGTTCATGCATGACCCAGCAAAAAATAATATGTTCATAACTCGAACAATGAATAAATTGATTTAGCAAATAGCAAATATTTTCGATAACCATTTTTTTAGTTTCAGCTGTTATATGTGGAGGATTGGCATTCCAGCACCAATCACCATCTAAGAAGACACTATTTTTTAGTGTTTTTTTTAATTGTTGAGAAATTGTCGTTTTTCCACTGCCCATGGTTCCACCAATGATATATAATTTTTTCATTATGTCCACCTCATCTTTATTTTAGCAAGAAATGTTATATTTTGCACAAAGTAAAAAATCATAGAAGTTAATAGAGGTATTTTATCAAATAAAAAGGTCTAGCATATTACTAGACCTTGATCAATTAAAATATTATAAACCTTGTTCAGTTAATTCGCGAGCGATATCATCTTTGATAGTAATACCTTCTGCTTCAAGTTCAGCAATTTTTTCAGCGAATTGTGGAAGATATTTTTTGTGAGCAATCAATAATTCATCCATGATGCGTTTTGCAGTTGAGCCTGATACAACTTGAGGATTTAAAATGAATGCTTGTAATAATAAGTTATAGTTACCAGTAACAGCAGCTTCTTCAACACAAAGCTCCATATTTTTCATGACTTGTAGCCATCCTCTTTGAGCAGGTTCTAATGGTCCAAAAGCAATGGCACTAGCACCAGTATCACCAATATAAGCAGACACTTCAACCGTAACATCTGCAGGAAGATCAGGAACAGCTCCGTTGTTTCGAGTAGATACAACGATATGAGTTAATTTATTAGCGTAGATGGATGCGATCGTTTCACAAGCTGCATCACTATAGTGAGTTCCTCCACGTTTTGTTAATTGTTCTGGTTTGTAATTTAAGTTTGGATCCTTATATAATTCAAATAATTCTGCTTCCGTTTTCTTAACTTGTTGACCACGGGTTCCAACATTAGGATCATTATATTCTTCTAAACCGTGTTTCAACATTTCTTCTTGGCGATAGTAGTAACGATGATAACCACATGGAATCATGTTCATTTGTTGTAATTGTTCTTGGAAGAATTTGACATTAAAAATGTTTTTAGGTGTACCATCATCTACATTAGGATCATACATTGCATTGATGATATCGCCAGTAATATCTTTTCCATGGCGATCATAAACTTTGTGCCAGTGGAAATGGTTTAATCCAGCGAAACGGTATGTTAATTGATCTAATGTTGTATTGATCATCTTAGGTTCTTTCATCATTGCGCCTACTGGTACATTACATAAACCAATGACCTTATCCCATTTACCATAACGCATTACAGCTTCTGTTACCATACCAGAAGGGTTAGTGAAGTTGATTAACCATGCATTAGGACAAAGTTCCTTCATGTCTTTAACGATATCTAAGATAACAGGAATTGTACGTAAAGCTTTAAACATACCGCCAGCACCATTAGTTTCTTGTCCTAGCATGCCATATGAGAAAGGAATTCTTTCATCTTTGATACGAGCGTTTAATAAACCAACTCTGAATTGGGTAGTTACAAAATCTGCATCTGGTAAAGCTTCACGACGATCAAGGGTCATATGAACCTTAACATCATATGGTGATGCATCCCACATACGTTGAGCCATCTTCCCAACGATTTCCATTTTTTCTTTACCTTCTTCAATGTCAACTAACCAAATTTCTCTGATTGGAAGTTCATCGTAACGTTTGATGAAACCTTCCATAAGTTCTGGAGTATAACTGCTTCCTCCACCTATTGTAACGATTTTTACAGGTTTCTTTTCCATATTTTCCTCCTTAGTCCCTGAGTTAAATCAATTATATAAATACCAAAATACGAATTCAATATCAATTAAGAAGATTGTAAAAAGGTTTTAATAAATCAAAAGAAATAAGTCTTTTATTGAAAAAAAACTTCATAAGTATTACAAACTAGATAAATTATATAAATAAATACTACAATAACTAAGGTAAAAAGTGGTATATTATTGGTATAGATTGAAGGGAAATTATGTACGCTTTTACTTATATAGAAATAAATACATGCTGTATCATAATTATGGGGATAATTTTAAATATCCACTTAAAAAATTTGGATAAACGTTTATCAGCTAGAGTATTTACAGCGTTGTTGGTATCAATGATGACGTATGCTTTGTTTGATATAGGTTGTGGATTGATAGATAATGATGTTTTTTTAGCAAGTCGCTTTGTCTCAAGTTTTTTTAATGTGGGCTTTTTTATATCATCCTACATGGTAGCATATTTATCTTTTTTCTATTCTGAGTGTGAAATCGGTCATCAATGGGTAGATGATCATAAAAAAAGGGTGATAAGTTTCATCCCCGTCATGATCATGATCCTCCTGACATTTTTGACCTTGAAATATAAATTCTTCTTCTATATCGATGAGCAAAGCAATTACATCAAAGGTCCTTTATATGTCGTGATGTTATTGTTGGCTTATAGTTATATCATGGCAATTGGTATCATCAATATCTGGCTATATCCCATGAAAAAATATTATGCTAAAAGGGATGTATTGTTGACGCTAAGCTCTTTTGTGATCTTTCCTTTGGTAGCTGGAGTGATTCAAGCGTTTTATCAAGGAATATCGATCATTTGCTTTGGCGGTACGATTGCGATGGTGCAAGTGTTTACCAAGATGCAAGAAAGCCGCATTACCTTAGATGCATTGACCCAGATAAATAATCGTACTAAATTAATGCAATATCTAGAGCTAAAGGTTAACGCGCATATGAAAAATAGCAGTAATAATAACTTGTATTTCATCATGATCGATATTGATAAATTTAAAAATATCAATGATACCTATGGGCATCTAGAAGGCGATAAAGCTATTATTGCCTTAGCAAATATCCTTAAGCTATCGTGTAATCGTTCACCAAATATGTTAGCTCGTTATGGTGGAGATGAGTTTTCTATCGTATGTGAAGGTGATGATAAAAGCCTTAAAACGTTGATAAGCAAGATCAATCATAATTTGACGGCTTATAATCAAACGGCAAATAAACCATATAAGATCGAGGTTAGTTTAGGATGCGCCATGTTTGATGAAAATATGAGCTCTATCCCTGACTTGATTGCCAAAGCAGATAGCAAGTTATATCAAGAAAAATATAAAAAGAAACAAATGAGGTAAAAATGGATAATAAAAGTATTTTATTGGCATATATTGATTTAAATCTAGAAAAGATCAGTAAAGAATTCGCCTTAGAATTTAAAACGATTTATAATATTTCACATTTGCAAATGAGTGCAATTTGGTATTTAGGAAAACATCAATCATTGACGATGGGGGAACTGGCGGCCAAATTACGTATCTCTAAACAACAAGCAACCAAATTAGCAGATACCCTAGAAAATAAAGGGTTGATCGTTCGCGAACAATCTAAAGAAAATAAAAGAAAGATCAATGTTCGATTAAGTTTGTTTGGCAACGAGGTCTTGGTCAAAGTTGAAGAACAGTATACCAATGAATTCATTGCTAATATAACAAATGAAGAAGACTTAACATGCTTATTTGCTTCGATGGAAAATATCGTAAGAATCTTAGGTAATCATTAAAATAGCGCTGTTTCATAAGAAATAGCGCTATTTTTTGCATATGATCAAAAAAAGGCTGGTTGCCTTGGTAATCATTAAGAAAGATCTAGATGATCAAAACAGACAACAGCCTTTTTATTAGATAATTAATTCTTTTTTAGATCTGAGCTACGATCGATGTATTTCGTATGTAGCATTTGTTTAGCAAGTGGACTTAATGGTGCATCATAGAATTGTTCATATAATTGAATGATTTCAGGATTTTGATAAGAACTCTTCAAGCTTACTTCTTTATCACGATTATATAAGGCTTGCATACGTTTAACATGTAATTGCGATCCTAAGTGTAGGTATTCTTTTGGTTGGCCGCCACCACCGATGCAGCCACCAGGACAAGTCATAACCTCGATAAAGTGGTATGGTTTATCACTGTTTGGCAATTCTTCCAAGAATTTTTTTGCAGCAGTGGTCGTAGAGATTGCAGCATAGTTGATAGTGATGCCATTGATATCAATGCTACCTGTTTTAACTTCTTCAAAGCCTCTAACTGGTTCAAATGATAATAATAATTCGCTTGGATCTTCGTTGGTCAACATATGATAAGCCGTTCTTAAGGCAGCTTCCATTACGCCACCACTGTTACCAAATAAGATACCAGCTCCTGAAGCATCAGACATTAATGAATCGTATGGTTCATCTTCCAAGTTTTTGAAATCGATTTTTAGTTCTTTGGCCCATTTGGCTAATTCTCTAGTTGTAATTACATGATCCATATCTTTAAGATCGGCAATGCCTAAATGTTCACTAGCTCCATTTAATTCATCACGACGAATTTCAAATTTTTTAGCAGTACATGGAGTTAGGGCAACATTGACGATCTTGGTTGGATCGATACCTTGTTTTTTTGCGAAATAGGTTTTTACCGTAGGTCCTTGCATGCCGATCGGACTTTTTGCCGTAGATAAATGAGGAATCATATCCGGAACGAAAGTTTCTACATATTTTACCCAAGCAGGACAACAACTAGTAAATTGTGGAAGGCGTTGATTATTTTTGATTCTTTCAACTAATTCGCTAGCTTCTTCCATGATGGTAAGGTCAGCAGCAAAGTTGGTGTTTAATACATAGTTGAAACCTAGTTTACGCAATAGGGCAACCATTTTTCCTTCAACAAATTCTCCTGCCGGCATACCAAATGCTTCACCTAAAGCTACGCGGACTGATGGTGATGTCGAAACGATAACGATCTTATCTTCATCAGCAATATGCTTTTTAACTTCTTCATATTCATATCGTTCCGTAATGCTTTCCATTGGACAAACATTGGCACATTGACCGCAATTGATACAAATAGCTGTATCATTGGTGTCTTCTAAGGTGTAGAAACCATGTACGCTGATCTTATTGGTACAGATGTCTTTACACATTCCACATTGTACGCAAAGGTCTTCGTGACGGATGATCGATGGATTGTCTGGTTCGATTGCTACCCTTAAATCTAAAGGCATGTGTTTACTCATAATTTAATTCTCCTTCTTTAGTTTTGCTTGGCAATCCGCACATAAACCATAAAATTCAATGGTATGACCTTCGATCAAAAAATCTGAACAGTCAAAAGCTGATAGGTTAAGTTCTGGTAAATAGCCAATCGGCGCATCGATCAGCTTAGAACAAAGTCTACAGCGCATGTGATAGTGCGGTTTGTTGAGCATTTCGTAATGAGCCTCATTATCACTAGTCATCACTTTCATGATTGTTCCATCTTCACAAGCCTGATTTAAGATCCTAAAGACCGTGGCTTTAGAAATGGTAGGGTAGTCTTGGTGAATATAAGCATAAATTTGCGATGCCGTTGGATGATCATGCATAGACTTTAAAGCTTGCATGACAATTTGTTTTTGCAAAGTATTTCTGCTCATTAATTACACCTCCTATTAATGATAATGATTATCAATAAATATTATATATTATTAATTGATAGCGTCAATAAGTTTTTTTGTGAAATGGTTGACAAAATAAATTAAAGGTATACAATTAAATAGTAAACAAATGTGTACAATAGAGAGGGGTACAAAATGAAGAAACTATTAACAGTATTATTTACAGTTTGTGTTTGTTGTTTACAGCTAACCGGATGCACTACTAGCACACCAGAAGAAACGACAGCTAGTAATGTTAAATGGGACAAAGAAGTAGATTTCTTGGTCGTTGGTTACGGTTTAGCTGGCGCAGCAGCGGCAGTCGAAGCAAGTGATATCGATCCTAATGCTTCAATTTTAGTGTTAGAAAAAATGACTGAGGATATGGCTGGGGGTAACTCTATCGCATCAGGACAAACATTCGTAGTTCCTGCCAAAGATGATGTAGAAACTTTCCATACCTATCTAAAAGCAATGAATGAACCAAACCCAATTCCTGAAGAATATTCAAGTTGGTTGGCAAATGAATTTGCTGATCAAATTAACTGGGTATCTGCAACGATGGAAAATGTTGGGTATGAAGTTGGTTATGTTGGTGGTGGACCATTAAGATGGGGCAGCTTAGTTGTTGAATTTGGCAATCTACCTGGTTCTGATTTCAAAGGTACAAGTGCTCATATTCGTAAAAAAGATTCTGGTTCATTCATGGCAGGTGGTTTGTGGCATGGCTTTAATGCAGCAGCAACAGCTCGTGACAATATTGAAATTGCTTATAAGACACCAGCAATCAGCTTGATCCAAGATCCTGAAACTAAAGAAGTATTAGGGGTTGTGGCATTAGAAAATGGTAAAGAAATCAATATCAAAGCTAACAAAGGTGTACTATTAGCATGTGGTGGTTATGAAAATAACTTACAAATGCAAAGAGATTTCCACGGGGTTGATAAAGTTAGAACTTCAGGTTCCCCAGGTAATACTGGTGATGGTATCCATATGTTATTTGAAGCAGGTGCACAAATGTGGCATATGAAAAACCAAACTCAATCAGGTGGTTATTGGTTAGGGGTAGAAACACCAGACTTTGAATCAACTTTCATCTTAAATATGACATTCAAAGGTGGTAGTTACTTACAAGTAGATGCTGAAGGTGAACGTTTCTTTGATGAAAGCAAAACTTATCATCGTCAACACATGAAAGATTTAAGATATGGTAAATGGTTAGATCTACCACATGTAGATGCTTTACCAGTATGGATGATCTTTGATGAAAATGTTAGAACTCAAGATACCATTGTTTCACCTTGGTTGTCTTGGCCAATTACTACTGAAAATTATCAATGGTCACAAGATAATTCCGCTGAAATTGAAAAAGGTTGGATCTTAAAAGCTGATTCTATCGAAGAACTAGCTGAAAAAATGGGTTATGATCCAGCTAAGATCAAAGAAACAGTGGATAACTATAATGCAATGGTGGATTTAGGTGCCGATACAGAATTCAATCGTGATATCAATTCAATGAAGAAGATTGAAAATGGTCCATACTACGCTGTTCAAATCACCCCTACCTTAGTAGCTACTACTGGTGGTGCCGTACGTAATACTAACTCTCAAGTATTAGATTGGGATGGAAATCCAATTCCTAACCTATATGAAGCTGGTGAATTAGGTTCATATGTATCTAACTTATATCAAAATGGTGTCTTCTTATCTGAAGCTATCGCTTCTGGTAGAGCTGCAGCTCAACATGCATTCGGTGGTAAATCAACTGTAACAACTGATGTTGAAATCTTAGAAGCTGGAGAAACTTCAGAAAATTCATTCTTTAAAGATGTCGCTGATGGTTCTTATGATGTTAATGTTGAAGGTCAACATGGTAACTTCACTGTAAAAGTTAAAGTATCTCAAGGTAAAGTTGCTTTGATGGAAGTTACAGATGGAAAAGATAACATGTTCATGGAACCTGAACAATTCGATCAACTAGTAAATAGTATCGTTGAAAAACAAGCTTTAGAAGTTGATACGATTTCTGGGGCAACTTCTGAATCACAAGCTATCTTAGACGCTATCAATAGTAATTTTTCAAAATAGCAAATTAAAACCTCTTTGCCAAAGCAAAGAGGTTTTTTGCAGTAAGTAAATGTATTAAGCCAGTAATGATCTTGCTTGTTATTTTTAGCCTAATGATTTGATATCAGTTACTTTACAAATGATACTTTCATCACTGATTTTTTCATTAGCGGCTTTTACTTTAGTGATTTCATCAGCGTCAGTAACAACGGTGAAATATACTCGAGCACCTACCCCAGCAAGTGCACCATTTTCATCGCCAAAACCGCCGGTAAGCATGATGACACCTTCACCATTTGCTTCTAGATTAAGCTTTGTTTGATTTTCAGCTAAACCAAAAACAAAATAGTCTGTTTCATCAACCACGGTATGTGCTCCAGGAACGACAAAGGAAACATTTGGGGAACCATCAGGATTAACGGTTGCTACTGCTGGTGCTAATTGGAAGCTATCAAATGCTGTCCATAGATCATCGCCAGTTAAACCAGCTTCTGCATAGAAATCATTTGTTGATGCTGAGGTGAAAGTATCAACACTAGCCGTAGGAGCTGCTGTTTCTGTTGGTAGCGTTGATTCTTGCGTAGTTGTTTGGTTAGAGCATCCTGCCATTAGCAATAATGCACATAAACTAAATAATAATTTTTTCATGTTTTCTCCTTTATATAATAACAATATGATAATTATAGCATTTTTTAAAGGGTGTGGAAGATAAATAGTAAAATTTTGTTTACTATTTATTGTTAAATTTATTAATAGCATAATAAAACCACTAACATATAAAGTTAGTGGTTAACTATAATATATTAAAGTATTGTAACGCATATTCTATACCGTCTTCATCTATATCTTTTGTAATAAAATCTGCGCTACTTTTTACTTTTTGTTTTGCGTTTCCCATGGCAATACCTATTTTTGCATATTGTAACATTTCAATATCGTTTTCTCCATCACCAAATGCCATAATATCATTTTGGGATATATTGAAATGATTTAATAATGATTTTATACCGCTAGTTTTATCTCCAGAAGCAGAAATAACATCATAGCTTTGATCATGCCATTGAATCATTTTACAATTTGGTAGGTGTGTAATTAACTCTATATCATCTTTATTATTAGTAAATACAGTCAATTGATAAATATCATTACCTTTATAAATATCTATAGGCGGTGCAGAAGAAGATATTGATTTTTGTGCAATTTCTACATACTCATTTATAAAATTAATATATAACCTTTTTTCTTCAACAATTGAAATAGGTATAATTTTATCATTGAATATAGGTATAACTTTATTTACAGCTTCGTAACAAAGAGGGTTAGAACTAATTAATTGTTTATGTTCATCTAGCGTTAATTGTCCATTTAACAATGCATAACCATCAAAAGGGAAGTGATATAATGGTAATTGTGACAGCTCTAACATATGCCTGCCTGTTGCTAAGAAAACCTTAATATTTTTTTGTTTTAATTTAAATAATGAATTTAATGTAGATTTAGGAATTAGAGATGTTTTGTGAGACATTAAAGTGCCATCAACATCAAAGAAAATAGCTTTAATCATGGTTAATATTAGTTTAAAGAGGATTCATTAATCCTCTTTAAAGTATATTATAATAATCCAATTCCTGCACAGCCAATTGATAAGATAATGATTCCAAGTATCAAGATGATAGGACTAATTTGTTTCTTCTTTAATAAGTAGAAACATAATAAAGTTATGCACATTGGTAATAAATTAGGGAAAATTCTGTCAAAAAATTCTGATTGAACAGCTACTTCAATACCTCCATCAACAGTAATAACTGGTAACAAGTTAACAGATACGTATGAAGCAATTAACGCACCAATAACAGTGATACCTAAGATGGTTGCAGCGTTAGCTATCATATCTGAATTAGCGGTTATTAAATCGATAGATTTAGTACCTAAAGTATATCCTAAATGTGTCCAAACAATACGCAAAATCCAAATTGCTAAATAAGTTGTAAAGAAAATAATAGGTCCCAAAATTGATCCTTGAGATGCAAAAGAGCAAGAAATACCAGCTACAATAGGAAGTACTGTAAACCAGAAGATTGCATCACCAATACCTGCAATAGGTCCAAATAGAGCAAGTTTTAAACCTTTAATAGTTTCTCTAGTAGCGCCACCTTCTTCAAGTGACATCATTAATCCCATTAGGAATCCAACAAGATTTGGATGAGTGTTGATAAATTCAAGATTGTCTGTTAATGCGCCAGATATTTTTTCTTTGTCATCTCCGTATATTTTTTCTAGTACTGGAATCATTGACCAAGTAAAACCACACGCTTGCATACGTTCGTAGTTAAAAGACGCTTGTAAAAAAGAAGAACGAATACCAAGCATTGTAATATCTTTTTTTGTTAAATGTTTAGATTCCGACATTTTGGTCACCTCCATAGTTGTTTACAGAAGCATTTTGCAGTGCTTCTTCAATATCTGCTTTTCTTTGTTTTGCATTAAAGAAATCAATTAATGCAAATATAGTCCCTAATAATGCAACTGGTAGTAGATTAGGCATGTCGCAGAAACAAGCCATTAAGAAACCAGCAATGAAATATGGAGTATATTTTACTTTCATCATTACTCTTAATAGCATACCAAATCCTACTGCAGGTAATATGCCTCCAGCAACTTCTAATCCATGTGTAATTACTGCTGGTAAACTGTTAACAAATGCAGCCATTGGAGCTTGAGCAACATATGTGCAAAGGAAAGCTAATAAACCATAAGTTAATGAAACAATAGCCATTGTAGTTAAGTTAATGTTACGGATAGTTTTAGTGTCTCCTTCACTTGCAGCTTTGTCAGCTTTAGCCATAAAGAAAGAAAATGATGAATAGTAAAATAATATTACATATTGTCCTAAAAATGAGAATGGTAAGCAAAGACCTAATGCAGCTTCAGGAGAACTACCTGTTGTATAAGCTAATACTGTACCCATTAAACCAGCGAACACAGGGTTAGGCGGTTGTGTACCACCAGCTGGAGTTAAACCAGCGAATGCTAGTTCGATTAAAGCACCTACTTTTAAACCTAAAGTTACGTCTCCTAAAATGATACCAGTGAATGTAGAAACCATTAAAGGACGGAAAATAAAGAAAGCTTCTAGGAAAAAATCTAATCCTACAATTACAGCCATAATTGCAAGAAGAATTCCTTGAATAAATGTAATTTCCATAAGTTATCTCCTCTTAAAAATTAATCAATTTTTTGTTTTGATTCTCCAGGAACATCTTGAATGTAAACATTGATACCTTTGGAAGCTAAATATCTTAAATCTTCCATATCTTGGTCGTCAACATAAACTTTCTTGCTAATTTGCCTTTTTCCTTCAGAGAAATGCATGTTACCGACGTTGACATCTTTTAGTTCGATACCACCATCTACAAGACGTCTAACATCATGAGGTGTTTTACAAATAATAAAAATTTTCTGATTTGGAGCAGCGTTTCCGATGATAGAAATTGTTTTTTCAACACTGAAGAAACGAATGCCTGCACCAGATGATTTTGCTGTTACAGTCATTAATTGTTGTTGTAATGTATCAGTGCTTGCTTCATCATTCGCAACTACTAATAGATTAGCTCCAATTGTTTTTGTCCATGTTACCCCAACTTGACCATGAACTAATCTGTTATCAATTCTGGTTAATAAAATATTAGGCATGATTACTCCCTCCTTTCACTTATATATGTAGCAAAAAGCATGCCAACTATTGTCGACATGCTTTTTATACTATTTAGCTGCAAATTTTAAAATAATTTAAAACATAGTATAATTCAGATTCAGGGATTTCGACACTATATCTGTTTTCTACGCCACTAAATGCGTGATGAACTTTGGAGATGATAGAAGAGTTATCTTTTAAGAACATATCTAATCCTTCAACATTTTTTATTTCTTGTCGTAAAATTAATCGTTCAATCAAACAGCTTAAATGAACGTATAATCCTATTTTAGTTGTGGGATCTAAATGTTGATTTAAAATATGCTCAATATCATTAACTATGTCTTGTACATCTTCTAAAACTTTTTCTGCATTTAAGATTGTAAGATTATTTACTATATTCGATAAAGTAAAGTTTTTCATTATATTATTTGTAAATAACTTCAATTCAGAGCTAGATAGATATTTTGACATGACATTATTTAAATCGGTAATTTTTTCATTAGTCATGATACTTTCGATTGACATATAAATTAAACCGTTTATTTTAGGGTTCATTGTTCCTATAGCGATAGATATATTATATTCATTAAATATTGGATCATCTAATCCATTTTCAACTATAGATTGATATTCATAAGGGATAATTTCGATTGGAATTTTTTTAGGCAATGAATTAGTTAAAAGTTCACTTATTTTTTTTGCGGCTCCAAAACCTGTAGCACATAAGGAAAGGATTGCTTCTTTTTTGTTTTTTGCTGGTATGTAGCGAGATGACAATTGAAAGTTCTCATTCATTTTATTTAAAATATCTTTTACATTATATCCTTGTTTAATTAGATTTCCAGCCTCTAATGCCATTGCAGTGGATACATGATTGATAAGTCCTATATTACTATCTAAATATGATGAAATTTGCTGGTGAACTTCTTCTAAGCTTCCCATGTCAACTAGTAGTAATAATTCATGAATAGAGTCTTTCTGTTTAAGATAATCTTTAATTAATTGGGTAATTTTGTCTACAGATATTCGCAATTCCATATCTATTCCATCAAAAACATGCTGACTTAATAAATGATTGGCAGTATCGGCGATGCTACTGGCAGTTGAATATCCATGACACAAAATTAGACCGACTAATCCATCATGATCTATTGTATCTTGATCTAAAAGAGCTATAGTCAAAATTTGTGTCATCATTT
>JALEMK010000149.1 GCA_022768265.1 Erysipelotrichaceae bacterium | reverse complement strand
TCTAAAGTAGCGTCCAGTTTCCCATAGCGGATGTTATCCGCAATGCTTCCGCTAAATAGATGGGGAGCTTGCAAAACATAACCAATATTGCTATGTAACCAGCCTAAGCTTCTTTCACGATAATCTATCCCGTCGATTTTGATCGATCCATTAGTTGGCTCATAAAAACGACATAAAAGATTGATGATCGTACTTTTTCCTGAACCTGTTTCCCCAACTAAAGCAATCATTTCTCCATGCTTAACTGTTAAATTAAAATCTTTTAATACATATTGATCATCGATATAAGCAAAATCAACATGCGAAAATTCTACATCACCATCAACCGTTTCATAGTTTTCGACTTTAGGCGCTAATTTGGTACCATATTTCGCAACAACCTCTGCTTTATCTGCAATCTTTAATGGTGTATCTAGTAACGAAATAACCCGCTCTCCGCTGGCTTGGGCCATTTGAAGATCACATATATCAGCAGCTATAGGACGCAAGGTGGTAAATAGGGTTGTCACATACTGCACAAACATCAATAAGGTTCCAAATTCCAAGCTTTTAACTAATACCATATGGCCCCCAAAATACAATAATAAGCTGCTAGCTAAGCCACTAAAACCAAAGATCAATGGATTGAAAAGGCTGGCAACCATCCCTCTTTTAACACTTGATTCATACATTTTTCGCGTATCGTGGGTAAAGTTAGCATAATTATCGTCTTCCAAGCATAAAGTTTTAGTCGTTTTTGCTCCAGTAATACCCTCATTAAAACCATGCACGATCTTTGAATTGATGCTACGAACCTTACGGGAATGGAATAAGACCTTATTTTGCAAATAATAAGTCAAACCAAATAATATGGGCATCAATATGATAATGATCATGGCTAATTTAACATTTACCATCAACATGATGATCATGATAAATACGATAGATATCAAGCCATAGATGATATCTACAAAGGCCCAAGAAACGATCTCTGCCAAGCGAGCAACATCGTTTGATACCCTAGCAACGATCCACCCTGATGGTGTTATATCATAGTAAGAAAAGGATAATTGCTGTAATTTATCAAAGCAATTTTTTCTGATGATGTAACTAAAATTCATTTCGATCTTTCCTGCCATATAGAAAAACATATAACAAGCAATACAAACAAAGATGATATTGATCGCCACAAGAATAACAAATTGCGGCAAATGCTCTAAAGAAACTTGTGCGCTGGCAAAACTATCGATCGCAAACTTATAAAAGATCGGAAAAGCAGCTTCACCTACAGCACTCATCAATAAAAAAAGCGTAGTGACCACAAAGATCTTGCGATCATGCAATAAACTAAAGATTTGTTTCCATAATTTAAGATTCAAAGAGGAAGTATCATATTCTTTTTCTTGAAAACTAGACACTAACATCACCTCCCACATTTTTATTTTGTAAAGCGTAGATCTTGGCATATAAGCCTTGTTTTTGTAATAGTTCTTGTGAAGTTCCCATTTCGACGATTCTACCTTTATCTAACATGATGATCTTATCTGCCATCATCGCACTGCTTACTCTTTGACAAACGATGATCTTAGTAATATTGGTCAATTGGCGTAATTGATTTTGAATATCACTATCGGTCTTGGTATCGACCGCGCTTAAGCTATCATCAAAGATGATGACCTTAAACGGATGAGCCAAGGTTCTAGCAATCGCTAAGCGCTGTTTTTGGCCGCCAGATAACGTGACCCCTTTTTCTCCAACCAAAGTCTGATAGCCCTCTTTAAAACTTAAGATAACATCATGGATGCAGGCAATCTTACAACTTTCATACATCGTATCTTCACTAACATCTACACTCTTGATGTTATCATAGATAGATTTTGAATATAGGAAAGGTTCTTGCAAAACAATGCCAATTTGTTTTCGGAGCTGTTGGCGATTGATATTTTTGATATCGATATCATCGATCAAGATCTGTCCTTGCGTACAATCATATAAACGAATCAATAAATGTACCAATGAAGATTTTCCTGAACCTGTCGCTCCCATGATGGCGATGGTTTCCCCTTGATGAATGCTAAAGTTTAGATCATGCAATACCTCGATGCCATTATCATAAGCAAAACTAACATGGTTAAAAGCAATCTCATTGGTGATATCATGCGCTTCTCCTGCAACAAGATCTTCTACCGGTTCATCCATGATTCCTTTTAAACGTTTGGCTGAAACACTAACTTTACCTATATCGGCAATGATCCTTCCTAATTGTCTTATTGGATATAGGATATTAGTTTCATAGGTAATAAACACTAATAGATCACCAATGGTAATGCTATGATCTAAAACTGCATAGATACCAAATAAAACGACTAAGACGATCTGACTATATACCAAAAGATCACTAAAGCTATAATATACGCCAAGCAAACGAATCAATTCAAAGGTGATATCTCGATATTCTTGATTGCGTTGGTCAAATTGTGCGATCTCATATTTTTCGTTATTAAAAGCCTTTACGACCCTTACACCATTAATGGCCTCTTGTAATTTAGAAACTAGCTTGCCATCTGCATTATCACTCGCTAAAAAGTGTTGCTGCATCTTGGTGAAAAAATAGATTGCAAAAATAAAGATAATGGGAATCGAAATAAAGGCAATCAATGATAGTCGCACATTTAAATAAAAAAGATAAGCCATCGCACAACCAGCGATCATGATACAAAAGACCATTTCTGATAATTGATTGCTAAAGATACGGCCGATCATATCCACATCATTCGTACATTTTTGGATCAATTCACCACTATCGCTTTTCACAAAGAAATCATAAGGCAATTTTTGAATGTGACGATATAGATCATTACGAATATCTGCTACGATATGCTCACCTAGCTGGGCATTATTTTTTCCTCGCAGATAATAGAATAAAGCAAGCAACAAGTTAATGACCACAACGATGATGGCTCCGATCCACAAAGCCTCATTTTGGCTTAATAGCTTAAATAAACCTTTCGATATATCACCTTGTAAGATATTATCGATCAGATAACTAAAGATGATAGGTGTGATCAAAGTAAAGATAGCTACTAAGATCGTCAAGATGACCATCAAAATGATTCTAAATTTATATCTTGCAATATATTTTTTTAAAAACTCCATAATCTTTTTCCCCCCAAATAAAAAAACAGCACTGCAATTAGTGCTGTTTGCTAGCCTTATATTCATTCAATGCACAAGCTATTTGATCAGGGCATGATGTCGATCTTGGTCCGCAAGTGATATCTTTAAAAGCACTAATTACTTCATCAATATGCTTGCCCTTTACGATACTAGATATGCCTTTTAAATTTCCGTTACAACCACCAGTTACAACTAAGCTTTCGATGATATCTTGATCATCAATAACTAGTTCAATCAATTTAGAGCAAGTACCTTTTGTTTTGTATGTAAAACTATTACTCATTTTAACACCTCCTCTAAATATCTCTTTTTAGATTATATTACGATTAAAGCTAACTTGTCAATGACCTCAAACCACTTTATGATAGATATAATATGGTCTGCCAATGTTGCCACTACTTAATTCCTTGCTCAAGACCTTTTGTTCCACCAGATAATCTAGATATACCCTTAAAGTTACGTTGGTCATATTTAGATCTGTAGTCATTTGATTTAGATCTAAGATATCTTGATATTTTTCTACTTCTTGACGCACTTTCTTCAAAGTAAGTTCATGCATCTTTTTAGGCAGCTGATTAGATGCATTATTATTTAAAAGGGAGTCAAGGCGTTGTTGATCAAACAGGGAATCACCTTGGTATAGTTCATAATGCTGCTTATATTTATTTAAGGCCGTGGCGATCCTTTCAAAGGTAAAAGGCTTGATCAAAAAGTCGATGGCCCCTAGTCTAAGACCCCTGCGGATCGTATCACGTTCTTTAGCGGCTGTTACAAAGATGATGTCAACATTTTGATAATCACCTCTGATTTTTTCTAATAAAGCTAAGCCATCGATCTTTGGCAAATAGATATCCAAAATGATCAGATCGATTTCTTGTTTTTTTACTTGCAAATAATCTAAGGCTGCTTGCCCATCACCAACGATATCACATACTTTAAAGCCGGGGAGACGCTCGATGTAGTCTTTATTTATTTGCGCGACCATTGGATCATCTTCAACTATCAATACATTAATCATGATATATTCCTTTCATTTTAATTAAAAAACATGTTCCTTCATCTTTTGTTTGCATGATATCAATTGTACCATGATATTTATCAACTAATTGTTTAAGCAAGTATAAACCATATCCGCGACTGCCTTGCTTAGTAGTATAACCCTTGATAAAGATTTTGTTGATAGCTTTGATACCTGAGCCATTATCACAGATCTTGATGTATAGCTGACGATCATTGAGGATCAATAACGCTTTGATATGCTTTGATGTTTTATCAATGCTATTTAATTCATCGATGGCATTATCAAGGATATTTCCAATGATCGTTACCAGATCATTGACATCAAAGCCATTGGCATCTTCCATATTGGAAGCATCATCAAGTTCCCAACTAATTTTCGTTTCATTCATCCTTTGCACCTTGCCAATAAGTAAAGCGGCAATGGTCGGTTCTTGGATATGATTCATGATATCGGTGATGGTTGCTTGTAATTCATCGTTGATTGCTCCGATATAGGCTTTAGCTTGATCTAAACGATTTGTTTCAATCAACCCAAGGATCACATGCAATTTGTTTTTAAATTCATGGGTCGTTGCGCGTAAAGCATCGACGATTCTTTTGACCCCTGTAATTTCATTAGCTAGCTGATTGATTTCTCTTTGATCCCTAAATGAGCATACCGCACCAATAATTTTACCAGCTGATGTTTCGATCGGCACATTATTGGTTAAGACCAATTTATCAGCTAGATAACATTGATAATCATAAATAGCTTGTTTTTCATCAATGACCTGCGTTAACTTGCTATTAGGGCATACTAAGCGGATATCTTTTTGATACCAGTCTTTCATGTTCAAAAATTCTTCAGCAGTCTTATTCATATTGATGATTTTATGATCACGATCAATTTCAATGACTCCTTCTTTGATCGTTTTTAAGATCGTTACATTTTCTAAATATAGATGGGCTATATCTTCTGGCTCGTAATTTAATAATTTGCGCTTGATATAGCGAGCTAACAACATGGCACCAACGATTCCAATGCCTCCGCTGATAAAAGTAAAGATGATCGCCATGATGAAGATCGTTCTTTCAGCTTTCGCAATAGAATCCAATAAAGTCCCTGCCATGACAAAACCAATGATATGTCCATCATCAGCCTTGATCGGAGCAAAGGCCCTTAACGAGTCGCCTAAGGTTCCAGGGCCAATAGATACATAGGTTTTTCCTTCTAATAAGGCTGGTGCATTATCATTGGCAGAAAACATCAAACCGACCCTATCACTTTTGGTATGACCATAACGTTTACCATCGGTATCCGCAACTACCATGACATCAATATTTTCGATGTTATTTTGAATATTGTTGACATAGGTTTGAATGCTGCCATCATCTATGTCTTTTTGTAAGCCTTCAATGATCACTCTAGAATGTGAGGCGATCTTTACGACATTCAATGTATTTTCTTCGATATTAACCATCATTTGATCGATATACCATTTACCAGAGATAAAGATCGAGATCAAGACCGCAATAAAGATCAAGACAACGGTACATAGGCCAATACGGGTTGCTAACTTTATTTTCATAACTTAATACCACTTTTATACAAAGATTATAACAAAAAGCAACATTAGTTGATATCCTAATGTTGCTTAAAAGTTTTATTTTAAGGCCTCATTTAACGCTTCTAAGATACCTTTGCTAGAATAAGTAGCTCCGGTAACATTATCAGCTTCTAACTTTTGGGAGATCATGACTTCTTCTTTGATCTTAGCTAGTGCATCATTAAATAAGCTCTCGGTATCGTTCGTAGCAATGACGTCGATATCCGTTATCGAACCATCTGTAACAACGACTTTTAGCTTGATTTCGCCATTTAAACCTTGACCACTGCCTTCATACTCACCATCTTGATAGTTTCCTTTGGCTTGGGTTGGCATTTCTTTTTGCGGAAGCACTAGTTCTTTAGCGCTTAGCGTTTTTGCATATTGTGCTGCCTTGCTGCCAGCTTGACGCCCAAAGACCATGATATCCCCAACGGCATTACCGCCAAGTCGATTAGCTCCATGTAAGCCACCAGTAACTTCGCCTGCGGCATATAGACCTTTGATGATTTGACCTGCAGTATCGATAACTTCTGTATTGGTATTGACCTTGATCCCGCCCATCGTATAATGCACGGCTGGTGAAACGGTAATCGCATAATATGGTGCTTGGCTTAGATCGGCATCCATCCCCGTCGTTCGGCCAAAAGCTGTATCGTTTTTAGCTGCAACTGCTTTATTCCAATCATTTAGGGTTAATTCAAGCGTCGAAGCATCTAAGGATAATTGGGCAGCTAGATCATTTAGATCTTTCCCTTTGATGATGATACCTTTTTCATAGTTTTCCTTTAAAGCTGCCATAGAATCCATGACTCTTTGATCAAATACTAGATAAGCGATCTTATCATCTTGTTCTAAGATAGCACTAGATAAAACATCGCGGGTTTCCATTTCCGAAATAAAGCGTTTCCCATGCACATTAACCAATATGCTTCCTTTACCTCTTACCGACTCAGAAATAACCGTATTAGATGTTATTTCAACGGTAGGATTGGTTTGGATCTCTTTCATATCTACGACATCAGCTCCAATTTCTTGGGCTAATGTTATACCATCACCTGTTGCACCTGGATGATTGGTCGTAGCAAAGCCAGCTAAATCTTCACGATATTGAACATACATTTCTTCATTTGCCCCAAAACCACCTGTAGCAATGATAATTGCATTGGCATCAAATACGATTTCTTTACCTGATTTGTCTAGGGCAACTACTTTGGTAACCTTCCCTTCATCTTTGATGATTGAGATGACCTTAGTTTCTGTTAAAACCGTGATATTTCTTTTAGCAAGGTTATCTTTAAGCACTGGCACCAAAACGCTACCGATCTTCGAGCCATCTTGCGGACGATGCATTCTTGCTGCAGAAGCTCCCGCACCTTGAGCAACATCGCTAACATCCATTCCTATGCTTGTTAACCAATCAATCGTTGGGGCACTATTTTGTGCAAAGAAAGTAACCAATTCTTCATTATTGATTCCTTTACCGCCCTTCATGGTATCTTCGATCATCAATTCAACGCTATCTTCGATGCCTTTATTTTTTTGATATATCGTTTCACTGGCGTTCATCCCACCTTCAGAGCGTAAAGTATTACCTCCGATATAACTCATTTTTTCTAGGATCACAACACTTGCTCCTTGATCGCTGGCCTCAATGGCTGCAGCCATTCCAGCACCACCTGCACCGATTACGACAACATCCGCTTGATAACTAGTCAATGCTTTAACAGCATCATCACTGCTAGGCTTGCTAGTACAACCTGCTAGCATCATTAAGGCACATAAAGTTAAGATTATTTTTTTCATTTTCCCTCTTCTATCAAGATCTGCTTATTAAATCTTGAACTTACTTTCTAAGTCGTGCTAAATTACATACCTTACGACCATTAGATATGCATTATTATCATGATCAATTAGGACTATTTGGTGATTTTTAGGAGTAAATCTGATCATGATAATACAACTCCTAATTGTCCCTATGATAACATGTAAGCTATTACATTAAAATTTTTTAAAATATCAAAAGTATTATTCAAATATTTAAAGTCAAAAAAATCTATATCAAAATTTATATTGATATAGATCTTAGCTTAATGGATGATAAAGTAAAATAAGAGGATTTGTATGATGGTGATCAAAGGAATTCCCCAGCTAAACTTAAACTTTTGAACTTTATGATGAAAAATCATCATTCCTAATAAAGCCCCTATGCTTCCTCCTAGTACACTTAATAAAAGCAAGGTCTTTTCCGCAATCCGCCATTGATGTTTGATGGCTTTTAATTTATCTATCCCAAATACCATGAAGGTCAAGATATTGATCACTAATAAATAATACGCGATTATCATTAAAATCTCCTTTATAACGTGATGATCTTTGTTGCTATTTTAGCATTAAAGCTTTGATCGTGCTCCACAAAAAGCAGTGTTGGGGCAAATTCTAGCAATAATTGTTCAATTTGTAAACGGGAAATGATATCGATATAATTCAATGGTTCATCCCAAATATAAAGATGAGCAGGCGTTGCTAGACTTGTCGCTAATAAAATTTTTTTCTTTTGTCCATCACTAAGTTGAGCTAGATCAAGCATAAAATCATCAGCCGTAAACCCAAGCTTGCGTAAGATGGTCTTAAATAAGCTTTCGGCTATTTGGTGCTTATAAATATGGTTGGTAAGAGTACCTTGAAGTTGATCGATGTCTTGGCAAACATAGGAAATGATCAAATTATTGGCTATATGCAACTTACCACGATAGCTTATCATCTTATCTCCAATCAATAGTTTTAATAAGCTGCTTTTTCCCGCTCCATTTTTCCCTTGAATGCTGATACGCTCATGTTTATAGAGCGAAAAACTAATATCTTCATGCACTAAATTGTTCTCGATGTAGATAGAAACGTTTTGTAAATATAGCAAACGCTCTTGATTAAATGCTAATTCATGCAATTTTAAATTAGCAACATCATCGATATCCTTTAACAGTCCTTGTTTAGCTTCAATCTGGCGCTCGACCCTTTTTTCAATTGCTTTTGATCTTTTCATCATCTTAGCAGCTTTATGTCCGATATAACCACGATCACAAGGACCATTACCAATTTTTGTAGCCTCGACTCGATCAGACCATTGGGCTTTTTGAGCTGCTGTTTTTTTCAGACGTTTGATCTCTTTTTGTAGTTTGTTATTTTGGGCAAGTGCAAATTCATCTTCTTGCTGTTTATTTTGCTTCCAAGAATGATAGTTCCCTTTTTGGACTTCAATTGACGTATTATTGATGACCATGACATGGTCAATGCAGCTATCTAAAAAAGAACGATCATGGGAAATGACGATAAAACCGCGCTTGGTATTTAAATATGCACTGACGCTTTGGCGTGAAGCCATATCGAGATGATTGGTAGGTTCATCGATCAATAAAAAATTATTAGGCTTTAAAAAAAGGATTATCAGCAAGATCTTCATCTTTTCACCATGCGATAAAGTTGCAAAACAGCGATAGAGCAAGTCTTCTTTTAACTGCAATTTATTCATTTCTTTTAATACTTGCCATATTGCGATATGCGGAAGCCTATTTTGGACGATATCTAAGGTCAGCATATTTTCATCAGCTAACTGATATGGAAAATATTCAAAGTTTACTTGTGCCTGGATATGTCCATGGTAGGGATATTGATGCATAAGTAATTTGCACAAAGTAGTCTTTCCTTTGCCATTTCGTCCAATCATCCCTAGTTTCCAATTAGTATCTAATTGGAGATTGACATTTTCAAAAAGGTTATGCTGACTATCTTCATAACCAAATGTTAGATTAATGATATTTATCAAGCTCATTGTTGGTCTCCTTTAAAAAAATAGCTACAAGAAGACATCTTCATAGCTACCTAAAAACCATCAATAAAAATATGAGCAAACCTAAGATATCTTCCTGTTTAAGGCATGACAAAACAACGCTTGCTTTGCTGCCTAGTTTTTAACAAGAAAACATCTTCATCTTCTCACTCCTTACTTATTTTTAGTATAACACAAAATAAACCAAAACCTAAAAACTAATTAGCAATATTTTGAACATTTGCATCATAAATAAAAGATCCTACTAAAAAGTAAAAAACACTGATACATAGCTCAGTGTTTTAGGTCGGGATTTACTCTACCCCAATGATAAAGGAATATACTGGTTGATCACCTTTTTGCTGATCGATTTCTACACCGAAATTTGCCTCAACATAATCAACGATTGCTTGTGTTTCTTCATCTGTAGCATCTTCCCCTTGGATCAAGGTCAAGATTTCACTATCTTCATCAATCATTTTCGCAATCAATTCTTTGGTTGTATTTAATTTATCAGGATTTGCGATGATGATATCTTTATTTAAGATACCCATATAATCATTAGCGTTGATATTTAGCCCTTCATAGGTCGTATCTTT
>JALEMK010000147.1 GCA_022768265.1 Erysipelotrichaceae bacterium | reverse complement strand
TTTTCGTCAAGTGAGTATACCAATGTGATCTCTACATTTTCTTTAACTGTTCCTGTTACTGCAGATCCACTCTTGCTATCTAATACATATGTCTTGCCTTCATATTCAACTGTTCCAAGAATTTGTTCTGTCAAATCATATGCTGCATCGTATTTTGTAGGTTCTGTATATGCTTCTCTCAAGACTGTACCAGCTTCATCGTCCATGATGTAGTTGACTTTCAAGCTTAATTTATTTGCTTCCCAGTTCGCTGTGTATTTGCGATTTCCTGTTGATCCCTTTGCAATAGTTACTTCTTTTGTTTCTTCTGTTAAGCCTGTTCCTGTCCAGCCAATAAATGTATATCCTGTTTTGGTTGGATTATTTAGCTTGATTGCTTCGCTTTCCACAGTATATTCTGTAGGATTTTCTTTTTCTAAAGTTCCTCCAACTAAGTCATATTCAATTGTATATACTTCTGGTGTAAATTTAGCATAATATGTTGCATCAATCCATCTTTCTCCAGGTTTTGTAGGTATAAATTTATTATTTTCGCTTACTAAATTATTATAAGCATCATCACTATACCAGCCTTTAAAGCTATAACCTTCTGATTTTATTGCTTCTGAACCTTGTGCTTGACCACTAATTGCATTTAGTTGTTCTGATTTCTTAGTTACACTACCGCCTTTACTTGCAATATAGTTGATATTTACTGTTTTTTCAACTCTAACATATCTACCATAATAATTTACATCACTATTAATATCTCGATCGAAATTTACTTTTTGAGTACATTCCTGATCATAATACCATCCATCAAACTCCCAAGTATCTCCATCAAATTCTTTTGGTGGTGTATTTGGATGTTTTAATGATGATTCGTTAGTTCCCTCTTCAACTAAAGCTGTACTGTTTTTATCATTAATATCAATTGTAAAATAATCAGCACCTGGTTGTTTAATCTTAAAACTTATATTAAATAAATTATTTTCTACTATTTTCGTAATTCCATCAACATGATAGGTATTTCCACTATTTACTATTGGATTATTGAAACCATTTGCTCCAGCATTAGCCCCATTATCTACAATCATTCTTACCCACTCTATATGATAGGTTCCTTCAATCGTTCCACTTGGTTCATAATAATATTCTTTATTATTAACCCAAATATTTGGATAACCATTTGGGAACTGTACGTTATCAAAAGCTAAAATCGTTCCTAATGGTATATTTGCTGGATTTTCCAAATTGCTGTTAGGAATTACACCCATACCATTCCATTTTTCATCAACTGGAGCTGAACTATCTAGTGAATAACCTGGAACTAATGAATAAAAATATACATTATATTTATCTCCTGTAGGTTCTTCAGCTTCATGCCATACAAAAGTTGTAGGTCCATTTATTGCTACATTGCTAGGAATAACTTCTACAGCGCTATCTTTTAATGTCCAATAACCATTTGTTAAATCTGGCACATCACCAGCAGCTGGCATCTTACCTTCATTAACATATATTGCTTTTATACTATCTCCATTTTCATATATAAAATCAACTTTATATGTTACTTCTTCTGGATCAGGTGGATTTACCATTTCAGAATATTTATCACATCTTATATATGTAACAACATTATGATCATTTGATTCTTTCATCACAACATAATGTTGATTTGCTGGGGGCATTCCATATTCCGCTGGAGGATTACATGGAATACTATACTGTTTGGGCTTATGAATGCTATATCCGCCACTTCCCATACCTTGCCCAGTTATTTCTTCTGGATAATCTTTTTTTGGTGACATCATCATTGCTACAGGTTTAGCTATAACATTAAAAGTAACTTTATTAGTTTTAGTTAAATCAATTTCTTGAGTACTAGTTGATTCATCTACTAATACATATTCATTACCTTCTACATCTTTGATTTCAGTATTAGCAGTTACTGTTACTGATGTTTCTGTTGAAGTTTTTTCTTCAAGTATTATAACTGTACCATCTTCTGTAACATATTCTACCGTATAATTATATTCTTCAGGTTTTGCTTCTTCCCATTTTGCAACTAACTTATCTTCACCTTCTGTTAAGACAAATTTATCACCTGGTTTATATTGTGTTTCTGTACCATCTTCATTTAGTACATACCAATATAAGAAGTTATATCCTTCACGTGTCAATGTCATAGCTGCAACTTCTACTTCTTCCCCTACGTAGCCTTTTGTTGGTTCCATGATTTCTTGCGTATCAAAATCTACATCATAAACTAATTCATCTGCAAGCTTTTCAGCTTCTTCTGTAGTTTCTGGTGTAGGAGTCGCTGTTTCTTCAGGTAAAGCACTAGGTGATGTTTCAGGAGCTTGTTCATCTTTTTCAGCATCTGCTGTTGCAGTTGGTGCTGGTGTTTCCTCCTTATTTTCTTCACCTTCTGGTGTTGCACTTGGTTGCGTTGTTGGTGCTGTAGTTGGTTGCACCTCTGGTGTTGCACTTGGCTCTGCAGGAGCACTTGGTTGTGTTTCTTCTACAACCGGTGGTTCTGCTGGTTGTTCTTCAGGTTGAGGAACAACTTCTGGCGCAGGTTCTGCTGGCTGCTCAGGCTCTGGTGCAGGTTCTGCTGGTTCTGGTGTTGTAGCATCAGCAGGTTCAACTACTTCAGTTTCTGCATTTGCTTCATCAGTTGCTCTAACTAATGTAGGCATGTTTGTAAAAGTAGTGAAGACCATCATGATCGCTAACAACACTTTTGTTAGTCTTACCACGCTTTTCTTTACCTTTCTTCTTTTTTTCATAATATTTCTCCTTTCCTATTTTCTAGATCTTTTCCATCTAAAACTAGTTTTTGATCATCTACGACCCATTCTAATAAGGAATCCTGGTTAACCACAGTTACCATGACATCTTCTGTTTTACCCGGTTTGATTTCCTTATCTTCTTTTTGTTTTAACAAAATGGCACTTCCTTTAGTGACATTCAATTCAAACTTATGTGGTGTGATATTTTTCTTTGTTGGATTATCACATCCCCATCTAACCATATAGCTTCCATCACCGTTAGGGTCAATTCCCGTGATGCTTAGCTTGATCTTCTTATTTTTTTCCATGTAGCTCTTATATGCTCCGCCAACCAAGAAGATCCCCATCGCTACCATGATGCCAATTAGCAGATAGTTAGATTTTTCTTGAGGAGGTGCAGCTTCAGGCGTTTGCTCTTCTTCTACTACAACTTCAGTTGGTGGTGGACTATCTTCAGCCCTTACCGTATAGATGGATGAAACTAAGAAAATCGTCATGATCAAGCTTAATAATAATTTTCTAACCATCGCATAGTAGCTCCTTTCAGTTATAACTATACGCTCGCTTGGTTATATCGTGGTTATATTATGCAAAAAAGCTAACTTTTTAGTTAGCTTTTGCTTCATTTTGGATCAAATTTGTTTCTTGTAGCGTTATCTGACCGTTTTTGAACATCGTGACAAACAGTTCGGCTAATTGAGGATCAAATTGTTTATTAGCTTGCATGCTAATTTCATTTAGGGCCAATTCCACTGGGAATGGTTGTTTATAACAACGTTTGCTTGTCATGGCATCAAAACAGTCCGCTATGCATAAGATCCTTCCCGTTAACGGGATATCTTCTTTAGCTAACTTACGTGGATAACCATTGCCATCCCATCTTTCATGATGAGAAATAACAGCTGGTATGACATATTCTAGCGATGGTAAATGTTTGATGATGCTTACACTATTTTCTACATGGCTTTTCATGGTCTCATATTCTTCACTGCTCAATCGTCCAGGTTTATTTAAGACCATTTCCGGAATGCCAATTTTACCGATATCATGCAAAAGGGCTGCTTCTCTTACGATTTCCACAACTTCATCGCTCAAGCCATAGCCTTCTGCTAATTTTGTGGCATAATAAGCTACATTATTGCTATGAGAGAAAGTATAATGATCTTTCGCATCAATTGCCGCTTGTAATGCACATATCGTTCCACTATATTCATTGTAGACCGAAGTATCAAATTTATTTCGCTGCTGTTCTCCAGGTTTGGTATATTGTTCTAAACTATATACATTGACACAGTTTTTTCCCGCTTTTTTTGCATCATATAGTGCTTGTTCTGCATTAGCGCATAATTCTTTGACTGTTGATGCATTTAATGGGATACAACTAATTCCTATTGATACCGTTAATACTTTCTTATTATTTCCTTCATGTTTATTGATATCGATTACTTGTTTACAAATATCTTCACCTAGTTTTCTAGCATTTAAGATATTGTATTCTGGCATGATAAGCGCAAATACCTTACCCTGTATCCTACATAAGATACTACCTTGTCCTGCGGTTTGCTCAATGATCGCGGCAATATTCTTTAAGGCATCATCACCTTCTTGTTTACCATATAGTTGATTATAGATCCTAAAATCATCAACGCTGATATACATCAAGCTCAAGAATGATTTATGATCTAAATAATTAGTATTAAGTACATCATAAAAATATTTTCGATTATACGTATTGGTAAGATCATCTCTGATCGCTTCTTGATATACCTTATCATATAATTTACTATTCTTGATAGCGATCGAGGCACTATTGGCTAATGATGAAATAAAGATCGTTTCATCATAGCTATATGGCTTCTTCTTTTGTGGTAAAAAGATGACCCCAAATAATTCTTTATCTTTAAGTGGCATCATCAGACCAATTTGTAATTTATCTAAGATATCTTTATCTTTTTGCCACAAAGATCTTACATGCACGCTACGATTAAAATCTTCATAACTTACACACCCATTTACTTCTGACAAATAAGTAAATATCGGACTATGTTGACTAATGGCAGGATAACTAAAATAATTCTTATCTGAATGTAGTTGATAGCTTTGTTGCTTATCGTCTAATAAACCAATGATGATCGTATCAACATCGATTACTTCTTTGATCTTCCTGCATGTGATATCGATTACTTGTTGAATATCCAAGCTTTGAGTTACATCTAACAGATACTCATTCAACACTTCATTTTGTTTGATTTCTTTTTTGATAAAAATTGAATTTGTAAAAAATTTAAAGAAACTAAAGATCACTGCAAGCACGATGACAAATAAAATAGATATATATAATGAATCATGCATTGCATTGCTTCCTAGCATTTTCTCTAGCAAATGTTCTAGAGGATCGATCATGACATAGAAAATAAAGAAGGTTATCAAGATCGATGCAAAACTGATTCCTTCTCTTCCTGCTAGTAATGTTAGCTTAAATAAGCGACGCTTATATACCATGTAATATAAACAAACTGCTGAAAAGATCCCACTTAGCATATCTATAGGGAAGCCTTTAAAAAACGGCATAAAATACAAGATATGTCCTGCTAATAAAATGATGACCCCAAATAACAACGGTCTAAGATCTTGGACAGATTCCACGTTGTTTTTTATGGCTTTGGTTAGGTTATAACATACACTGATAAAACACAAGAACGCTACACCATACATGACATAGGTCATGATCGTTACTTCATAGACATATTGGATGTTATTACCTATTTGTAAAGCTTTAGGTACTTTTAAGAATATTCCGCTAATCGCATTGATGATTGCGATCAAGCCTAAAACTACATACCACAATTTGCCTAATAAACCAATTTTTTGTCTTGTAGCAATTTGTACAAAAGTATAAATGGTAGCACAAACGCCCATCAAACCTGTAATCGATAGATCAAACCAAAGTTTCATATTTGATGCGAATTGTATACGCATCAAGAATGATCCGCCCGTCCACATGATCATCGCTACTAGTACTGCTAGATAGGCATTTATCAATTGGTTTTTCTTGCTAGCAGCAAAAGAAATCAATAAATATGACAAGAAAGCAACCGAAAGTGCTGGCACATAAACAAAATTATCCATATCTATTTATTTCCTGCACTTTCTTTAACATGTCGCAAAAACCTGATCATATCTGCTTTGCTAGGATTGATCCTATCGATCTTTTCCGGATAACTGCTGATGGCTTTACGTCGCATGATGGTTATCTGCAATGGATCGATTCCTAATATTTTCTTTAGATCAGCATAATCTGAATCAAAATATTTAAAATATGCTGTCAAATGATCTTTTAATACTTCACTTGTGATAGCATCGCTATACATTGCCTCATCGCTCATCTCTACATACATATGTAAATATGGTCGATTATTTTCATCTATTTCTTTACATGCAATGTAATCGACGATATCTAGTTTTGATAAGTGAATGACATCATCGATGCTATTTTTGGTAATACGTGTAAACCCAGCAATATCAATGACATCTCTAGTACGATCGATATATTTAAAGATCGGAAGATTGATATTATCCTCTTTATCTTGTAAAGCAACGCATCGATAAATATCGCCAACACGATAGCGCATGAAGGCTCCACCTTTTAATACACTAATAACTAATTCATAATTACAATTTTCTACCACTTCATCAAGGGTATATGTCGTATATTTATGATTTGGATCATCACGATAACGCAAAGCTTCATCTTCCATGATAAATTCTAAGTAACAACTATCAGGAAAAAATACCAAGCCTTTGCGACTATAAGTTTCTGTTCCTAATAATGTTGGTTCCGTTCCTGCAAAAATTTCTAACGGTCTTACGCCCCACATCTTTTCTAAATCATCTTTATATAATTCATTATCGGTACCAGCAACGACAAAACCTTTAAGATCAAATAGATCTTTAGGCATCAAACCTCTATTTTCTTTTTTTGCACGTTTGATTCCTTTCATCAACCTTAACGCTCGTTGAGGATTTTTTAACAACTTACGATAATCTAGTGACTTACCACCAGAACCAGACATTTTATCTAAACTTTTAGAAATATAATATGTAACGCTACCAAGCCCAAAGAAGTATTCGATACCTTCCATCAACCCTTGTTTAAATCCTAATTTATTACGTTCACTAAAACTAAGCGAAGTGGCCGTTGCAACATCTGGTAAAAATTTAATGCCAATCTGATTTTCTAAGCTAATTGGCAACAAGCCCGTAGCATATGGTAAAGGAGCCAAGCCATATAACATATGATAGCTTGATTTGATATCAAAATCATAACGCTTCTTACCGGTCGCAATCAAAAAACATGCACATACATTAGTAAAGAAGGTCTCTAACATTGCGCGATTATATGGCGCTACTTTGATAGGACGATTTCCCCCTTCCCATGTCGTCTCGATCCATAACGATGCAGGACTTGGTAAATAAGCATCATCTTTTTTTAATAAGATGTCTGCATAATCTTCATAGGTTGTAATTGGAACAACTTCTTTAAAATCACGAAAAG
>JALEMK010000136.1 GCA_022768265.1 Erysipelotrichaceae bacterium | reverse complement strand
TACCTTGATGCGTAATGGCTTAGCGTTAGGATTTTCGCTAGTAGTAGCGATAGTGATGGGAGTGATCTTTAGATGAAAACATGGTTGAAAAGATATAAGGTGTTTTTGATCTTATTGCTGGTACAGTTATTATTAATGTTTTTTATGCCAGAGCTAGGCCAACTGTCCTTGCGTAATATCAAAAGTAATCTAAAAGAGATGCTTAGTATCATTCCCCCAATCTTTGTCCTATTGGGTTTGTTAGATGTTTGGGTCAAGAAGGAAACGATGATCAAATATACAGGCGCTGGTTCGGGAATCAAGGGAGTATTAATTAGTTTTATCATTGGTTCGGCTGCGGCTGGACCTTTATATGCGGCCTTTCCTATTGCAACGATGATGTTAAAAAAAGGTAGTTCGATCTTTAATGTTTTCATCTTTATCGGGGCATGGTCAACAACCAAGATTCCGATGCTTACTTTCGAAGCAGGGAGCTTGGGAGTAACTTTCATGCTTTGCCGTTTGGCTTTAAGCATCATAGGTATCATGCTGATCGCTTTTGTGATCGATCATAGCTTAAATACGCAAGAAAAAGAACAGATCATCGAAATAAATAAATAACAGGAGCTTATTTAATAGGCTCCTGTTTCATTTAGGCAAAGTGGGTGTGCTTGGTTTTCCATTTTTTGATTGCAATATTGACCCAAAAGCCATATATCCCTAAAGTTATGATCGTTAATAATAGCCATTTTATCCAGTTACCAAATAGGCCAATGGCAGTGCCATCAAATACCAAGCGTTTACCATTGATGACCGTATGCTTAGTTTCCCAACCATAGATCAAACAAATGGCCCATGGGGCACAAATACCTAAAGTGACAAAGGTGATGATAGCGCCTAATAGCTTATAACCGATCAATTGAAATAGGCCCCCATCAAAATATGAATCTTCTAAATATGACATCTTGACCTCCTTATATATTGCAAGTATACCACTATTACTTTAAAATGGGATAAAATACATGTGAAAAAGGAGAAATTATGGAACTTGTTGCACAATTGATCATCTTATTTTTTATTTTTGCTGTGCTAGGCTGGATGATGGAAGTCATCTTAAAATATATTCAATTTCATCGTTTTATCAATCGTGGTTTTTTGATTGGCCCATATTGTCCCATTTATGGTGGTGGGGTCGTGGCAGTTACTATCTTGGTAGGGGATGTGGTTGGCTATAACGGTACGATCATTGAAACATTTTTTGCCGGAATGGTGATATGTGGGATCTTAGAATACTTTACTAGTTGGTATATGGAAAAGTTATTCCATGCTAGATGGTGGGATTATAGCCAAAAACCTATGAATCTATATGGGAGGGTCTGGATCGGTAATTTAATTCTTTTTGGTTTAGGTTCGCTGATCATCGTCAAAGGTATTGCGCCTTATTACTTTAACTGGATATCGCAATATTCCATCACTTCTTTAAAGATCGTGGCATTTTTGATCGTCATCGTGATCGTTAGTGATCTTATCATTTCACATGTCTTATTAAATATCGTAAGACAAGAAATTGATGGTAGCGATGGAGATGATACCGAAGAAATTTCAGTACACATCCATGAATTACTAAAAGATCGTAATCTTTTGATCAGGCGTATCCATGAAGCCTACCCTAATTTAGAAGCTAGACCTTTGCGGTTGACCAAGAAGCTAAAAGAAGCAAAGAAAGAAATTGCTAAGCTAAAAAAAGAACTAAAGCATGCTAAGCTAGATATCTTACCATTAGAAGAACAAAAAAAGCTCAAACAACGTTATGAACAACAAATGGCAGAATTAAAAAAATTAAAAGCATATTTCCATGATCATATTTAAACGGCTGGATATTGTTTTTTACTAAAGATTAAGCTATCCTAATAGTGAGATCAGGAGATAAGAATGGAAAAAGTTAAATTAGTCATATGTGATGTAGATAATACATTAGTAAAAAAAGGTGAGCCAATGTCACCTAAGACCAAGGAAATATTAAAAAAATTACGTGCGAAAGGCGTTTATTTTGGTATTGCCAGCGGTAGACCCCTATATCAGATCGAAGGTTCTTTAAAAAATTGGGGCTATGATGGGGTAGATGTCATCATCGGTTTTAATGGTTCAAGCTTGCATGATCGTGTAGCTAATAAAGATCATGAGTATTACATCATGAAAAAAGCATGGTTAAAAGAAGCGGTAGATCTAATGTCCAAGTTTGAATGCAATCCAACCTTATACCGCGATAATGCTCAATTATTCTTATTTGAAGAACCATACATGAAAGATTATTATGCTAAGGCTGGTTTTACATATAAGATCACCAATGATATTGAAGAGCTGATCAAACAAGATGCTGCCAAGATCATGTTTAGGGTCAAAGCGGAAGATATGCCAGCTATTGAAAAGTGGGTTAGTGAACATCCAAGTGAAAATTACGTAGGTGTTAAGACCCAAGCAATCATGATGGAATTTTGCGATAAACGCATCAATAAAGCATATGCCATGGAAAAATTCTGTGAATTGCATGATATCAAATTAAGCGAGGTTGTAGCTTTTGGGGATACGAGCAATGACAATGAAATGTTAAAAGCAGCAGGCGTGGGTGTATGTTTGAAAAATGGGTCAGATGATACCAAAGCTATTGCGGATGTGATCACTGAATATAATTGTGATGAAGATGGTTTAGCATTATATATTGAAAAAGATATCTTGCCTACATTATAGAAAGGAGCTTGAAGCTTCTTTTTTATTGTTATTATTAAGGGTTTACTGCTATAATATTTTCTTTGTAGGGGGTTTTTATGAAAACAGCAGAATCTAAATTACTTAATGCTAAAGTTCCAAGTTTATTGTTGTCCTTGGCATTACCAATGATCGTTGCGCAGATGGTCAATGCTTTATATAACATCGTTGATAGGGTATATATTTCTTATATTCCTAATATTGGTACCACCGCTTTAACAGGTGTAGGGGTGTGCTTTCCGATCTTGATGTTAATAAGCGCTTTTTCAGCTTTGATAGGCCAAGGTGGGGCTCCATTGGCTTCTATTCGCTTAGGGGCTAAAAATAAAGAAGAGGCCCAAAAGATCTTAGGTAACTGTTTTGTATCTTTAACGGTTTGTGCTTTGATCTTAACCGGGGTATTCATGATATTTTCGCAGCCTATTTTATTCGCATTTGGGGCTAGCAATGATACGATAGGTTATGCGAGTGATTATTTACATATCTATTTGTTGGGAACGATCTTTGTTCAATATGCTTTAGGTTTAAATCCTTTTATCAATGCTCAAGGTAAGACCAAAATTGGGATGGCTACGGTAACGATTGGGGCGATATTAAATCTATTGCTTGATCCATTATTTATTTTTGGCTTGGGAATGGGGGTCAAAGGTGCAGCCTTAGCAACCGTTATCGCTCAAGGGGTATCTGCTTTATGGGTGTTAAAGTTTTTAACAGGTAAACAAACAGAATTAAGGATAAGCAAAGAATATCTACGCTTTGATCCCCGTATCTTTTTCTTGGTCGTTTCCTTAGGAATATCGCCTTTTATCATGAATTCGACCGATAGTTTAGTGAGCATTGCGTTTAATGTTCAGCTAAAAGCAATGGGTGGAGATCTTTATGTTGGTTCGATGGTTGTTTTATCTAGCGTGATGCAATTGATATTGATGCCATTAAATGGTTTGAATAATGGTGCTCAGCCAATCATTAGCTACAATTATGGGGCAAAAGCTTATGATAGAGTAAAGGAAGCGGTCAAAACATCATTTATCATCAATATGAGCTTTACGATCTTGATGTGGGCCATCTGTGTCTTTGCGCCGCAGCTGTTATACAACATATTCACTCCTGATGAACAATTAAGAGCTTTGTTAGGACAAGTGATGCCATTATATTATGCAGGCATCTTTATGTTTGGAGCCCAATCAGCCTTCCAAAATGCTTTCTTGTCTTTAGGACAAGCAAAGGTTTCTTTGGTTTTAGCTTTATTACGTAAAGTTATCTTATTGATTCCTTTGATCTACATCATTCCAATGCTAACCCAAAGCGGGGTTAATGGTGTTTATTGTGCTGAAGCCATTGCGGATGTTTTAGCAGGAACAACCACTATGATCTGTTTTATCATCATTGGAAAAAAATTATTGAATAATCAAGCTTAAACGTTGTTTATTTTAAGACATGGCAATTTAAATAGTGTATACTAAATAGCGTTAAAAGGAGATTTTGATGATTAGAAAAATAATAGAAATTGATGGAAAGCTTTGTAATGGTTGTGGGCTATGTGTTAGTGCATGTCATGAGATGGCAATTGGCTTGGTTGATGGTAAAGCTAAGCTATTGAAAGATGATTATTGTGATGGTTTAGGTGATTGCTTGCCAGCTTGTCCGATGAATGCTATTCGTTTTGTGGAAAGAGAAGCAGCAGCCTACGATGAAAAAGCTGTCAAGCAACGTATTGCGATGCATCAAGCATCATCAAAGGTCAAATTAGATAGCTGTTTGGCCCAATGGCCTTGTCAGATCAAATTAGCGCCGATCAATGCTAGTTTTTTTGCAGAAGCTGACTTGTTGATAGCGGCTGATTGCTGCGCTTATGCTTACGCCAATATGCACCAAGAATTTATGCAAGGAAAAATTACGTTGATTGGTTGTTCTAAATTAGATGGGGTAGATTATAGTGATAAATTAAGTCAGATCATCGCCAATAATGATATCAAAAGCGTGACGGTGGTCAGGATGGAAGTTCCTTGTTGTAAAGGAATCGAACTAATGGTTAAAAAAGCTATGAGTATTAGTAAAAAGATCTTACCTTTATCTATCAAGGTTATCTCGAGAGATGGTAAGGTTTTAAACGATTAAGCTCTCATCTTAGTTAATTATGTATTATAATAATAGCGATATGGAGAGCATCTTATGGAACAAAAAGTTCGTCAAAAAATTCTAAATCAAGCTTATATCTTACCTTCATTGCTTAGCAGCATCTTGTTTATCCTTTTATGGAGCGCAATTTTGATGATCGTCATGATTGCTGCTGGGCAGCTGATCTACAAAAGCAATGCGGTCAATGAACCATCGCTTATCATCTTTTTTGCTTTGCTTAGCGGATGGATCATCATTGCGATCGGTCTATACCTACGCATGCAAAAGATCAGGAAAAGTGATACATGGCAAATGATGGTCAAGGAATGCTATGATGCTATACAAGATAATGATGAGATCAAACAAGAGGTATATCAATTAGGGACAGAATATGTCGCTGCCTACCTAGACCTTCAGCAAGATATGCATTTTAATGATGGTAAAGGTTTAATGTATATCAAGAAAATGAAGATCGATGCAAAATTAGTGAGCTTGATCTTGATGATGCCGATCATTGGCCATAAAAGATGGATGGTATTAAGCTATGTGCTTTCTTCAGTCATCATCATCGCAAGCTTTATTCCATTTTACGCTCAAGAAGCGCAAGCCTATGCTAAACGTAAAGAGCTAGTTATTGCTAGTATTGAAAATGTAAAAGCTAGCTTAGAAACCGTGTGCGATGAAGTTTATGGTGATGATCCAGCTAGCAAATATCATGAGAGTGGTTATTATGTTGAGGGGATCATCGATGATGAAAAACACAGTGTTTCTATCATGTTTTTTATCAATAATGAAGCTAAAGTTACCAATGTTGATTATAATTTCGATATTGATCCTAAAAAGTCTAAACAGGAAAATCTTGATTATATAGAAAGGGTCTTACGGCAGCTTGATGATATCATCAAAAATAGTGATATAAAGGCAGCACAAGGGCTAAAGCTAACTGGTTATCAATTACCCGAAGAATTTGTGATTTGGTTTATGAATGCACCATATGATGAAGAAAAGTCGTATTATGATGAAGATAGCAATGCTTTTGTGGGTTATTATGCTTTATTAGATGATAGTGATGATACCTACAGATTATCCTATATTTATATTGGTTTAAATCAATCATATTAAGCTGATCATGTTAGATCAGCTTTTTTATTATATGTACTTACAAAATGTTAACAAAATCACAATTAGCAGTATAATATAATTAATGATAATCTAAGGAGGGGAGCATCATGCGTAAATTATTATCATTAGCACTTATTGGCCTATTATTGGTAGGTTGCCAAACAACAACTACAAATACCGCTAATGAAACTCAAGCGACTACCACGCAAACACCACCGCCAACCATTAATTTTGAAAGAGGGGTATTGGAAGATAATGTTTATACCAATGACTCTATTGGTGTTAGCATTGATATCCCTACGGGTTTTGTTGCTTTGTCGGATGAACAACTGTTATCTTTGTTGACTACGAATGCTGATAACAAAGGAATGGATAACTTCCAAGAATTTATTGAATCTCAAGTGGTTACCTATGATTTTGCGATGATCGATGGTAGTGGGACAGGTAGCGTCTTTGTTGGTATCGAGAATTTAGTTTTAGAAAATGCTCAGGGCCTAGTTCATAATGAAAATGAATATTTGGCTTTTGTAAAGGCTAATCTAGAGAAAGATCCAAATGCTAACTATATCTTTAATGATATTTATGAATATGAAGGTACAGATGGTGAGTGGTATATTCTTGAATGTTTAGATATCGATAATTTAGTTGGGGTGAATATCTTAGCAAAATATTACGGAGATTATGTCGTTTCGATTATTTATAATTATGCCGATGGGGTAGATACCTCGATCGTCTTGTCATCCTTGACCTTAAAATAAAAACTTTAGGAAATATTTCCTAAAGTTTTTATTTTGTATCCTCTGCACAGTATGTTTCTTTTAAAACGTTGATGACCTTGATGATCTTTTCATCAGCTAGATGATAAATAACATTTAATCCTTGTTTCTTGGCATCGATCAAACCCGCTAATTTTAAAGCGGTTAGATGTTGTGATAAAGCCGCCATGGAAATGTTAGGAATATTTTCATGAAGCTTGGAAACGCTCGATGCTTGATTTTGCAATAGACATAAGATCTGCAAACGATTGGGATTAGCGATTACTTTTAAGATCTTGCTTAATTCTAGGGCTTTAGTTTCCATTTCCTTGTTTACCTGCCTTTAATTGACAAATTCCTTGGGTCATGGTTCCCATTGGACAATAGACACACCAAGTGCGTGGTCTAAATAATACCATCGTAATAAAGCCTAAGATGCTTGAGGTCAGCATGATGCTGTACATGCCAAAGGCAAATTGGGCAACGCCATCCGAAATGATGGTACCATGATAGGCAAAGTGCCATGGTAACTTAAAGGTCCATAAAATGGTAACTACTTGCTTTAAAGAAGTAGCTTGTAAGAATACATCGATGGTCGTTAAGATCATCAAACCAAACATGGTCATGAAAAAGGCTAAAAAACCATAACGAAACCATTTGGTAGCTAAGAAACGAGGCGGGGTTAATCTTAAAGATAATTTTTTACCTAGTAGAGCAAATAATTGTCCACGCCCGCAGTATTTATTGCAGAATAATTTACCTTTACCAAATAAGGCAATTAGTAAAGGAATCATGAATTCGATCATGCCTAACCATGCGAATAAGATATTAAACATCCCTAAGAATAGATAGATGGGAGTGTAGATCCATAAATAGTCATACCAATGTTTTTGTTTTTTCATCCTTGTTCCCTCGCTACTTTTGAAATGATGGCAGCTGGACAGGTGTTAACGCATAGTCCGCAACCTACGCACTTTTCTTGATCAACTTTGGCCTTGATACCATCGATGATCGTGATAGCTTGGCGCGGACAGATATTCATACAGGCACCACAAGCTACACAATTTTTACCAATCTTGGCAATATATCTAACCATAAATCCTCCTTAATAGCTATTTAAGTATATTCTTAAATACTTAAAAAGTAAAGATAAAATTATAAGCATATCTTTTGCACTATGAGTTAGTCTAAGCTACAATAATCCAACAGGGAGGATCTAAGATGGTAAAGATCGTGGAAAAAAGAGATGGCTCTAATCAAAGCTATGACATAAATAAAATCAAGAATGCAATAACCAAAGTGTTTCAAAGCACGATGAAACAGGTCAAGGAAGATGTCATTGATGATATCGTTACTTATGTTGATAAGCAATTACAAAGTGAAGAATGTATGAGCGTAGAGGCTATTCAAGATATCGTTGAAAAAAGTTTGATGCAGATGGGATACTACGTACAAGCTAAAGCGTATATCTTATATCGTCATGAACGTTTTTTAAAGCGTTCGATCAAGCAACAATTATGTAGTGATCTAAAAGATCCTAGCTTACAAAAGACCTTAAATATGATCGAAACAGATTTTAAGGAAGAAGGATATGCGCTAGATCATTTATATCGTAAATATCAACAATTGGTGAAAAAAGAGCAAGATAGCCAAGAAAAGATGGATACTTTGATCAAAGCAGCCATTGAAAGCATTACGATCGATACTCCTAAATATGAGATGATCGGGGCATATCTGTTAAATCATCAACATAAAAAGGCGGTGACTTCGCAAATGCTGCAATATGGCATCCAGGATTTTGCAAGCAAGGTTCAATTGTTGAGCTCTAAAGGCTTGTATGGCAGCTACATCTTAGAAAACTACACCATGGACCAATTGCGGGAAGCTGCGTCATTCATCGATGAAGATCGTGACAAGCTGCTAAATTATAGCGGGATGGAATTGTTGTTTAAACGTTATGTCATCTGCGATCATCAGCATCAACCTTTAGAAACCATTCAGGAAATGTTTTTAGGAATTGCTTTGCATCTAGCGATGAAAGAAAAACATGAACGAATGTTTTGGGTTAGATCGTTTTATGATATGTTATCAAAGCTGGAAGTAACAATGGCAACGCCTACCTTAAGCAATGCCCGTAAACCTTATTATCAATTAAGCTCATGTTTTGTTGATACCATCGATGACAGCTTAGATGGTATTTTCCGCAGCATTACCAATTTTTCGCAAGTATCGAAATTTGGCGGTGGTATGGGAATGTACCTAGGTAAAGTAAGGGCTTTGGGCAGTTCGATCAGAGGTTTTGATAATGCGGCTGGTGGGGTCATTAGATGGATCAAGATCATCAATGATACAGCGGTAGCGGTTGATCAATTAGGGGTCAGAAATGGTGCGGTTGCCGTTTATCTAGATATTTGGCATAAAGATATCTTGGACTTTTTAAATCTTAAGACCAATAATGGTGATGAGCGTTTAAAAGCACACGATATCTTTCCTGGAGTATGTTATCCCGATTATTTCTGGCGACTATGCGAAGAAAGCTTAGATCAATCATGGTATCTGTTCGATCCTCATGAAGTAAATAAGATCATGGGCTTTGCCTTAGAAGATAGTTATGGTCAAGAATGGGAAAAAAGATATCAAGCTTGTATCAATGAACCACGCTTATCGAAAAAAGAAGTGCTTTTAAAAGATCTAGTAAGAATGATCATCAAATCTGCCGTAGAAACAGGTACACCATTTGTTTTCAATCGTGATATCGTTAATAAATATAATCCTAATAAACATGCTGGCATGATCTATTGTTCTAACTTATGTACGGAAATTGCGCAAAATATGCAAGCTATCCAACACCTTTCGCAAGAAATTATCGAAGTTGATGGTGAAAGCATCGTCGTGGAACAAAATATCGCCAAGGATTTTGTGGTGTGTAATTTAGCTAGTTTATCACTAGGAAATATCAATGTTGATGATCGAGAGCATTTTGCCAAGATCATTCATCATGTCATCAGAGCTTTGGATAATGTCATTGATCTTAATTATTATCCTCTACCTTATGCCAAGATTACCAATCAAAAATATCGCTCCATTGGCTTAGGCGTTTCGGGCTATCATCATTTATTAGCTAAAAAACAAATTCCTTGGGAATCTGAGCAACATCTTGATTTTGTCGATGAATTATTTGAATTTATCAATTATGAAGCTATCAAAGCATCTAATCAATTAGCCCAAGAAAAAGGTAGCTACGCTTTGTTTAAAGGCAGTGATTGGGAAAGTGGCGCATATTTTAGCTTGCGTAACTATACCGATGAAAAATGGCAAAAACTGCAAGCCAAGGTGGCACAAGGGGGTATGCGTAATGCTTATCTTATGGCCATTGCACCTACAGGTTCAACTAGCATCATCGCGAATACCACAGCGGGCATCGACCCGATCATGAATAAATTTTTCTTGGAAGAGAAAAAAGGCAGCATGCTTGCTAGGGTAGCACCATCCTTAAATAAAGAAACATATTGGTACTACAAACAAGCTCATCATATCGATCAAAATTACTCGATCAAAGCTGCGGGAATTCGCTCACGGCATATCGATCAAGCGCAAAGCATGAATTTATATATTACTAATGAACATACGATGCGTCAGTTATTAAACTTTTATATTTTGGCCAATAAGTGTGAAGTTAAGACATTATACTATGTGCGTAGCCGTTCTTTAGAAGTTGAAGAATGTGAAAGCTGTAGTGCATAGTTAAGGAGGTAACATGGAACAATTACACAAGAAAGCATTATTTAATCCCGAAGGGGACATTGACGTACGTTTAAGACGCATGATCAATGGTAATACCACGAATCTAAATGATTTTAATAATATGAAATATGGCTGGGCAAGTGATTGGTATCGTCAAGCCATGAATAACTTTTGGATCCCAGAAGAAATCAATTTGAGCCAAGACGTTAAAGATTATCCGCGTTTAAGTGCTGCGGAGAAAAAAGCTTATGATAAGATCTTATCTTTCTTAGTTTTTTTAGACAGCATCCAAAGTGCTAATCTGCCTTATATCGGTGAATATATTACCGCCAATGAGGTTAATTTATGTTTGCATATCCAAACATACCAAGAATGTGTCCATTCACAATCATATTCTTATATGTTAGATACGATCTGTTCGAGCGAAAAACGGATGGAGATCTTGTATCAGTGGAAGGAAGATGAACATTTATTAAAGCGGAACCAATTCATTGGTGATCGTTACAATGCCTTTGTTAATTCCCAAGATGCTTATACTTTAACCAAGGTCTTGATGGCTAACTATATTTTAGAAGGCATTTATTTTTACTCAGGTTTTGCTTTTTTCTATAATTTGGCACGGAATGGAAAAATGAGCGGTAGTGCTAGTGAGATTCGTTATATCAATCGTGATGAAAATACGCATTTATGGTTGTTTAGAAATATCATCTTAGAATTACAAAAAGAAGAACCATCATTATTTACCCCAGAAAAGATCGAAGCATATAAAGAGCTATTTTTAACAGGTGTTGAACAAGAAATTGCTTGGGGCCAATATGTCATTGGGGAAAATATCGTTGGTTTGAATGGGCAAATGATCAACGATTATATTCGATATTTAGGTAATTTACGCTTTAAACAATTAGGCTTTGGTCCATTATATCCAAATGACCCACAAGAACCTGAAAGTATGAAGTGGGTAGGGCAATATGCTGATGCCAATATGGTAAAAACGGATTTCTTTGAAGCTAGATCAAGCGCATATGCGAAAAGCAGCGCCATCGTTGATGATCTATGATTTGACCTAGCGTGGATAAAGTAATAAAATAAGACCAATGGAGGTGTTTATGATGTATTCACAATATCTAAAAGCTAAGCAAGCATTGATGAAACGTTTGGTTGCAACCTTTAGCGATGAATATGATTATGTGTCATGTTTAGGCAGTGATATCAAAGGTAAAAGCTATCGTGTCAATGCTTTGCAAAAACAAGTAAATGAAAGCGGCATCGAAAGAGGCTTTGTAATCAAGATGTATAAAGATAAATTATATCGGGAGTTTTCTTTTGATCATTTAAGCGAAGAAAATTTTGCTCAATTAGTGGATCAGATCCAACAAAGCAATATGATCACTTATGCATATCAACCTAGTGATACGCAGATCTTAGCTGATGAGCCATTGGTGAAAGATTTTGAACGGATTGCTGATGATGTGGCTTATAGTGATCTAGAGATCATGGAAAAGCTAACAGCCGCTAAAGATAAGATGATGGCTTGTGATAAGATCGTCAATGCCATTGCAGGTTTTAGCAAATACGAAGTATCTAAATGCTTTATTTCTAAAAATCGTGAACTTACCCAGCATTATGCTTATTATAATTTGGTAGCAGTAGCGATCGCCCGCGATGATAATAACATGCAAAATGCTTATCGTGGTCTTGATGGCATCAAGCCAAGCGAATTATTTGCTAAATATGATGAACTAGTCGAGGAAACAGCTAGCGTTGCTAAGATGTTACTGAAAGCTAAAAGCGTGGTGCCTGGGGTTTATGATGTCATTACTAGTCCAAGCATTTCAGGACTTATTGCCCATGAAGCTTTTGGGCATGGCGTCGAGATGGATATGTTCGTGAAAAATCGCGCCTTGGCGAAAGATTATGTGGGAAAACAAGTAGCTAGCAAGATCGTCAGCATGCATGATGGAGCAGCTAGTGCACTTAACGTAGCTAGTTATTTCTTTGATGATGATGGGGTCTTAGCTAGTGATACCTTGATCATTGACAAAGGTATCTTGGTAAGTGGGATCTCCGATGCTTTATCGGCTTCGGTATTGAAAAGCAAACCTACGGGCAATGGTCGTCGGGAATCTTTTTCTCATAAAGCTTATACCCGGATGACCAATACTTTCTTTAGTCCAGGTCAGGATAAATTAGCGGATATGATCAAGTCGATCGATCATGGTTATATCTTGTACGATACCAATAATGGTATGGAAGATCCTAAAAACTGGGGCATCCAATGTACGGCTAGCTATGGCTTAGAGATCAAAGATGGTGAATTGACAGGTGAGGTGATTGCGCCAGTTATCATCAGCGGTTATGTACCAGAACTATTGAAATCTATTTCCATGATCTCGGATGATTTTGAATTATCAGGTGCAGGAATGTGTGGCAAAGGCCATAAAGAATGGGTAAGGGTCAGCGATGGCGGTCCTTATATGAAAGCGAGAGTGAAGTTAGGATGATCGAAAATATTATCAATAAATTGGCCAAGTGTCCAATGATCAGTGATTATCGCATCGTTAAGACCGATACGACCACTCATGAAGTCTTTTATATCTTGGATAAGGTGGAAACCGTTAGAAGCACAAGCTTAAATGCTACATGCATGGTAACCATCTATGTTGATCAAGATGATAAGCGGGGACAAGCTAGTTTTACCATCCATGAAAGCTATGATGATAAACAGATCGATGCAAAGATCGAAGAAGCGATCTATCAAAGCAAATTTAGCTTGAATACCTATTATCCGCTACCACAGGGCGATAAACAAGAATTTGCTAATAATTCCAATATCGTAAAACACTTTGATAGCGATCTGGTCTTTAAGATTGCTCAAGCAGTATTTAAAGCTAATACCTTTGCAGATGGCTGGATCTCTAGCATGGAAGTGTTCGTAAAAGAAAATCAAGTAAGGATCGTTAATTCTAACGGTGTTGATTATACTTATTTCACTAATTCCATCGGTATCGAAGTTATACCAACCTTTAAAAATGAAAAAGAAGAAATTGAACTTTATGAATATCTTGATTATGATAATCTAGATTTTGATAAGATCACCGCAGATGCCCATGAATTCTTAGCGCAAGCCAACCTAAGAAATCAAGCGCAAAAATATCAAGGGCCTAATGAATTGCCAATCTTGTTGCAAGCTAAAGAAATCAAGGAGATCTATAGTAATTTGTTGGATAATCTATCTTATTCCACGGTTTATAATAAGATGGATCTAATGAAGATCGCTGATAAATTCTATGGCGATGGTGATGATATGCCAGATATCAGTTTGGTTCCTTATGTAGAAGGTTCCATCAGCAATCGCATGGTCGATGTTGATGGCATCATCTTACAACCGCAAAAGATCGTTAGTGATAATAAGATCTTACAAAACCATGGTTCAAATCAATATGCATATTATTTAGGAATCAAACAACCTACAGGTATCTTGCCAAATATCGAAGTTGCGCCAGGATCACATGCCTTAGCTAGCTTGCAAAGCGTTCCTCATTTGGCTTGCCTTGCTTTTTCTAGCTTCCAATTTGATATCTTTAGCGGTAATTTTGGGGGTGAGGTAAGGCTTGCAAAATACTTTGATGGTAAAAATTATCATCCAGTTACTGGCTTGACCATCGGGGGCAATATTCATCAATTAAAAGCTCATTTGCAATTCAGTGAAGAAGTTTGCAATATCAAAGGATATAAAGGACCAAAAGCTTGCTTGATCAGCAAGATGAGCGTAAACTAGAAAGCATGAAGATGCTTTCTTTTTTAGGAGATTAATATGATGTCGATCGTTGAACAATCACATGCTTTTTTATTACCAGTATTACATCGAGGAGCTATTTGTATCGATGCCACGCTAGGACATGGCAAGGATAGCTTGTTTTTTCTAGCACATAAGGTCAAAAAAGTATATGGTTTTGAGATCCAGCAAGCAATATTTAATGATACTATGGCCAAGATCGCTGATGATCATTTTCAAGGGATCCTTGATGGTCATCAAAAGCTAGCTACATATGTCAAGGAAGAAGTTGATGCCATCATCTTTAACTTTGGTTTTTGTCCTGGTGGCGATGAAAATATCACGACTCAAGCATCTACTAGCTTAGATGCGGTTCAACAAGCTTTGAAATTGTTGAAAAAGAAGGGACGGATGGTCTTAGTGATGTATCCCCATGATATAGGTCGTCAAGAGGCATTAATGATTGAAACCTATTTGGCAATCTTAGCGCATCATGATTACTATATTGCTAAAAACATGCAATTAAACTGTGATAATTCGCCATACTTGATCAATATCGAACGTTTACGTTAAAAAATCAGCATGACCTTTTTTAGGTATGCTGATTTTAATTTGTTATTTACGTTTAATATCTAGCGAACTGGTATCATATAAGACCCGTGCATGGTTGGCTTTGATAAGTTCCTTTTTAATGGTCTTGCCAGTTACTTTATCCACGATTCGCCGATATACCTTGTTATTGCGATAGACGATGCCCTCTTCAAGGCTGAAATACTCATCTTCGCTTTTGATATGATAAGAGTTAGGAAGGATATGATCACAGCGTAATTCCCCACATAGATACTTTTCATTAGTATAGACGATCAATTGAAAAGTATAAGGTGTGGGATTTTTAAAGCGATAATCTAAATAATTATAGACGATGCTAGTACCTGTACCAAAAGGAACCTGTCTTCCATAGTCAGGGAATAGATCAAGATTATCGTGGTGGTGATGCTCAGTGATGATCAAAGGTGAATGTAAGACCATCCAATGGATCAAATTGGTAAATTGACACATACCTCCCCCAATACCTTGCGAAGTACTATCATTAGCGATCGTTAAACCTTCTTTATAACCTTTTTTAGGATCTAAAGAACCTACTAGATGCCAAAAAGAAAAAGTTTCTTGCGGTTTGATCAGAATATTGGTTACTTTAGGAGCAGCAATGCTTAGATTGATCGCTTTATTTTCTTGAAGCTGTAAATTGACATTACCTAATTTACGTCTGATCAAAGAATTATGGGTATAGACGCATACGGGTAAAGGCTCAGCAGCTTTATCTTGGGCAAAACGCTCTTTTTTTAACCAGTCTTGAATATGGCGAATGGTTATTTCTTTATATGTTGATATCTTATAGGTCAAGGGAGAAATCTCACAAAATAATTTGCGTTTCATCATTAAACCTCCTAAGCGATGAAATAGAAAGCTAGAGCCAACAAATATTGCGCTAGATAATAGATGAAAGAGTTGGTTAGCTGCAATTGTAAATTATTTTTAAATTTAAAATATAAAAATAATAAGATAAAATCTGAAAGTACAAATAAGATGCCACCAGCTCCTAACATATGTCCAAATAGGGACGGTTGAGTCAAAGCGATATCAAAGGCCTTGTTGCCCATCATGACGACGATGAAGGTATATAACCAAATGATATAACGTTTTGACCCAAAGTGGATATCTAACTTATAGGTGATCAGCTTTAAGATGATCAAAGCGAAGATCGATAATAAAGTATCACTTAGCTGCAAAGAAGCAAATTGCGACATCACATAGATATATAAAAGATGAGCTATTAAAAAGGCGCTAGCACCATATACTAGATACTGGGTATGACCGTTTTTCTTATATCCTAATAAGATGTCCCCTATAAAACACGCAATCAAAGCTCCAAGCATCACCATATCTAATTGTTTGTTTAAGATAAGATAGACAGCGATAAACAAACTACTGGTCAAAGCCTTGCAAAAGATTCGATATTTTTGTAATGTGCGCGAAGAAGTTACATAGATTAAGGCTAAAAAACTAAGCCAATAAAAGATGGAAATGATCATGTAAGATACCTCGTTCTATATAAATATTGTATAAGGGATAATGGTAGGTAACAAGATAAAAATTACTCTTTTTTTAGTCATTTTTTAGTGTTATCATATTGTCTGTATTTGAAAAGGGGTAGCGTATGAGTTCAGGTAAATATGATATAACAAATGGACCTATCGTCAAGCAGATCTTGATGTTTTTCTTTCCAATCTTATTAGGAACTTTTTTTCAGCAGTTATATAATACCGCTGATGCGTTGATCGTGGGCAATTATGTTGGCACCTTGGCCTTAGGAGCCGTAGGGGGTTCAAGTGCGCAGATCATCAACTTGTTGATTGGCTTATTTGTAGGAATATCAACAGGTTCAGCTGTTTTGATATCACAGTTTTATGGCGCTCATGATGGGGAAAAAGTATATAAGACCATTCAAACCAGCATGGTCATATCGATCGTTGGGGGCATCATCTTGATGATCGTAGGTATCGTATTTAGTAAGCAGATGTTAGAAATGATGAATACGCCACAAGAACTGATGGCTTTTTCACAAACCTATCTAAATGTTTATTTTTTAGGTACGATTCCTTCATTGATCTATAATATGGGCTCAGGAATTATTCGTTCCATGGGTGATTCCAAACGACCTTTGTATTTTTTGATCGTTGCTTGTTTGGTCAATATCATGTTAGATGTCGTGTTTGTCGTATTTTTTAATATGCAGGTGTTAGGGGCGGCCTTAGCAACCATCATTTCACAGTTTATCAGTGCTGTTTTGGTCATATATGCTTTAAGCAGTCGTTATGATGCTTATAGCTTGAACATGAAAAAGTTATTTATCGATAATGAAATCATCAAAAACATCATTTATATCGGGGTACCTACAGGGGTAAACTCTGTATTTTATTCCTTATCTAATATCTTGATCCAAACTAGCATCAATGGCTTTGGGGCGATCACGGTGGCAGCCTATACGGCCTATGGGAAGATCGATGTGATCTATTGGATGACGATCTCAGCTTTTGGCGTAGCGATCATGACCTTTGTTGGGCAAAACTTTGGCGCTAATAAGCTCGATAGGATCAAAAAAGGAGTACATGCAACGATGGGGCTAGCGCTAGTAGCTACCTTGATCATTACTAGCATCCTATTGCTGGGTGGTAATTTCATCTTTGAATTGTTCACCAAAGATCAAGAAGTGATTCGAATAGGCATGGATATCTTACGTCAATTGGTACCTTATTATATTGCCTTTATCTGCATCGAAATCTATTCAGGGGCAGTGCGGGCAACCGGGGATACGATCATTCCTACCATCATTACTAGCTTAGGCGTGGTGGGCGTAAGGATCGTGTGGTTATTGATGTTTACGCATCAAAGCGTTGCCGATGTCTTATTGGTATATCCGATTTCATGGATATCAACCTCCATTATCTATATTGGCTATTATTACCATGGTGGATGGTTGAAACGTCAGTTAGTAAAAAGAGATAAGATGCTTAATAAAAGTGATATGGCTTAAAAACCTATCACTTTTTTGTGTGGAAGTGCTAAAATAGCTTAAAAGAAGGTGATGATATGAAAGATATCTTGGCAATTGATATAGGAGGAACCTATATCAAATATGGAATGTTTGATGAAGCTTGGCAGCCACTTTTTAAAGCACGGATCGAAACGCCTTTAAATCGTGTGGATTTTATGCAGGTTCTAGATGATATCATCTTAAATCTACCGTCTATAAAGGGGATAGCACTGGCAATGCCAGGTTTCATCGATGCTCAAAAAGGTTATGCTTATACTGGTGGTTCGTTGCATTATTTAGATGATACTTCCATCGTTGCGTTATTACAAGATCGCTATCAGTTGCCAGTAAGTGTGGAAAATGATGCCCGCTGTGCGACCTTAGCGGAATTATGTCTAGGTAATCTACAAGATGTTGATAATGGTGCCGCGATCATCCTTGGTACCGGTATTGGCGGAGGCATCGTGATCGATCGGAAGATCATCAAGGGCAACCATTTAAGTGCAGGTGAATTTTCATTTTTAAGCATAGATATGGAAAAAGGACTGCAGCCAGATAATTTTTGGGCCAGCAACTGTGGCAAGCGAGGAATCATGAAAGCTATCCAAATAGAAAGTGGTCTGGATGATATTCAAGGGGAACAAGCTTTTTTCTTGATCAAACAAGGAAATCAACAAGTAGCAAAAGCCATGCAAAAAGTAGCCCATAAGCTTGCTATGTGGATCATCCAGCTACAATATATCATCGATCCTGATAAGGTTGTTATCGGAGGGGGCATCTCTCAAGAACCGCTATTTATGGCATATATCCAAGAGGCCCTAGCGACTGCTAAAGCTAGCTATCCTTATTTGCCTTGTTTTCCTAAAATAGAAAGATGCAAGTTTGCCAATGACGCTAATTTGATCGGTGCTTTATTGCATTATCAAAATCAAGGCTGATTTATTCTTTATCATTATTTTCTAGGATATAGCGTTTGATGGTACTATCATCGTAACCTAATAACTTACCAAATTGATAGGCGATATCATTACGTAAATGTTCATAATTGCCTTGTTGCAAAGCTAGTTGTTTTTGATGCTTAAGCTGTTGGTATTTTTTGATGATGGCATCATCTTGATAGAGGATGATATTATAGGTATCTTTATTTAAAGCCAATGGAAAAAGATCACTTAATAAAGGATCATCATCCAAATAATATTTGATGCCATAATTTTGACAGATCTTCGTGACAAAGGGGATATAGCTATCACGTTGATCTAAATCATGGCAAGGGTGAGCCATGGCCATTGGTTTGAGCTTAGCTTTGACCATTTCGCTAAAGCAATCGATCACGCCACAGCGATATGAAAATTCATCTAATTCTTTCATGTGAGCACCTCTTTTTTTCTATTATAATTCATAATATACTATAAGCAAAGAAGAGGTGATAATGATGAAGGTCTTGATGATCAATGGCAGTCCTAATGCTAAAGGCTGCACATATACCGCTTTACAAGAGCTAGCAAAAGTTTTGCATGAAGAAGGTATCGAAACAGAAATCATCCATGTGGGCAATCAAGCTATTAGAGGATGTATTGCTTGTGATCATTGCCGTAAGCAAGAGGGGTGTGTTTTTGAGGATATCGTTAATGAAACAGCAGCAAAATTTAAAGCTTGCGATGGTTTGATCGTTGGTTCGCCAGTTTATTATGCTAGTGCTAATGGTACCTTGATCGCTTATTTGGATCGCTTGTTTCATAGTGTCAAAATGGATAAGCGCATGAAAGTCGGCGCGGCTATTGTCAGTGCGCGTCGTGGGGGAAATACGGCAACCTTTGATGAGCTAAATAAGTATTTTACCATTTCCCAAATGCCGATTGTTTCTAGCCAATATTGGAACATGGTTCATGGCTTTACGCCTGAAGATGTCTTGAAGGATGAGGAAGGATTACAGACGATGCGAACCTTAGGACGCAATATGGCCTTTTTATTAAAAGCTATTGCCTTAGCTAAAGAACAATATGGTTTACCAGCTACAGAAAAACGGATTGCAACAAATTTCATCTAAAAAAGTCACCTTATTGGTGACTTATTTTAGGTTTAGTTCTAGCATGGTCTTGCGCTTGGTCATGCCCATTTTTTGATAAAAATGCCAAGCTTGATCATTACCTTCCCATACATTCAAGGTGATGGTATCACAATCATGGGTGATGGCTAGTTGCTTGATTGATGTAAAGATCATCGTACCGATGTGTTGATGTTGAAACTTTTTATTAACGCAGATATCATCAACATATAATAACTTGCGCTGATGCATGAAAGGATGATCGATCTTTTCAAATAGGCAAAAAGCATAACCAACAACCTGATCCAATTCATCGCAAGCAACGATGATCGGTTTATCTTGATCATTGATCATGGCAGATAGTTGAGCGTATTGATATTTGGTCGTATTGGGGATGAAGATATCAGGCCTGATTGCTGCATGAACTTCTAAGACCTCATTCAGCAACTGTAAAATAGCGGGGATATCTTGTTTTTGGGCAAGGCGCATGGTGATTGACATGATAAAAACCTTCTTTCTTAGCCACTATTATACTAAAGAAAGAAGGTCGATGAAGATTAAATTAAATAGTGATGGCTTTTTTCCAAGCTTGCCATACGACGGTACGTAGGTTACCTACTTTATTGGCATCACCAATGACATGGATGCGTGGTGCACGTTTATGTAATGGGTTGCTATCATAGCCTATCGCTTTGATGATGGTATCAGTTTTTAAGCTGATGGTTTGCCCATGCTGATCTATGATGATCACTTTATCATCTTCTAGGGCAAGGACCTTACTTTCTAAATAGACTTCTACTTTTTTGACCTTGAAGAAATCTCTTAGATAAGATGAGTTGGCCAAGCATAAGCCTCTTGTGGCCATCAGATCATTTTTGCTTTCGACGATGATCGGTTTTTTACCTTGATGATATAGATCAAAGGCAATTTCACAACCACTTAGGCCGCCGCCAATGATAACAACATTTTCGCCTGTTTTATGGCCATTTAGATAATCGATCGCATCGATGGCTTTTTCGCATCCTTTGACATTTAGGTTTTTAGGGATGCTGCCAGTTGCAATGACGATCTCATCAGCGTCAAGCGTGCTGATATCTTTGATTTCATGCTGGTATTTAACCTCGATATTTAGATCTTTGATTTGTTTCTTATACCACTTTAGCAATTCTTTATCTTTTTCTTTAAAGAATGGGGCAGCAGCTGCTACAAAAACGCCCCCTAGATCATTGCTTTTTTCATATATCGTTACTTGATGCTGGCGAAGGGTCGCGATACGTGCAAACTCCATGCCTGCAACTCCTCCACCGATGATTGCGATCTTTTTACGTTTTTTTGCTGGTTTGATATCATATTTATGTCCTTGCATCGTTTGAGGGTTCAATGCGCAACGCGACATGCCACGGGCATCGCTAAAGCTTTCATCGTTAGCTACCCCTTTGTAATGGGCAAGTGGGAAGCAGGCATTGTGACAGCAGATGCATGGTAAGATATCATCTTCACGATCTTCTAAGACCTTCGTGACCCATTGACCATCAGCTAGAAATTGTCTAGCCACGCCCATGGCATCGATACGATTTTCAGTTATGGCCTTTGCAGCGGCATCAAGGGTCATCCTGCCGGCACATACAACAGGGATATCAACAAATTTTCTGATATGGGCCGCATCGTTTAAGTTACAGTTTTGTGGCATGTATTGTGGCGGGTGTGACCAATACCAAGCATCATATGTTCCATTATCGGTGTTTAACATGTCATAGCCTGCTGCTTCAAGATATTTAACCGCTTTTTCACTTTCGATCAGATCACGGCCAACTTCAACATAATCTTCTTCGCCATAGATCGCACCTTCATTGAAGCCTTTGGTCTTGCTGATGGCAGAATATCTTAAAGATACAGGGTAATCCTGACCACAAGCTTCTTTGATGGCTTTAACAACTTCAACCGCGAAACGATAGCGATTTTCAAAGCTACCACCATATTCATCCTTACGGAAATTAGTGTATGGTAAAGTAAATTGATCCATTAGATAGCCTTCATGGACGGCGTGAACTTCAACGCCATCGACGCCGGCTTCTTTACATAACTTAGCTGTTTTAGCAAATGCTGTGACTAATTCTTGGATTTCTCTTTTGGTAATGGCCCGGCAGGTGATATCTTCTGCCCAGCGTGATGGTAATTCACTAGGTGATGCACAAATGTATTGGGCATCGATGATTGGTTTGGCTAATGTTGCCAAGCCTTTATTTTTTAACAGGATCTTTAGATCTTCAGTGATGGCAAAGCTGCGGCCAAAACCAGCGGTTAGTTGGACAAAAAGCTTAGCGCCAGTTTGATGGATCTGTCCCATGTAAGGTTTTAATTCTTGGAACATCTTTTTATTTTCATATAACCAACGGCCACCGAAAGTATCTTTTAAAGGTGCGATGCCAGGGATGATCAAACCGACATTATTTTGGGCCCGTTCTAAGAAGAATTGAGCGGCTACCTTATCAAAATGATTAGGTTCCATCCAGCCAAATAGCGATGTTCCACCCATTGGACATAAGACGATACGGTTTTTGATCTTTACCTTGCCGATATGCCAAGGGGTAAATAATACTTCATATTCTTTTTTCATATAGCGCTCCTTAATAAGCAGGTGGTACTTCAATTTCTAGATCGGATTTTGGATAGCAGACACATGGATGGATAAAGCCAAATTTAATATCTGCTTCTCGGCGACCATCACGATCTTTGGCAACGATGTATTCACCTTTGATCCATTTGCTATGACAAAAACCACAGCCTCCAGCGCGACATTTGTTTGGGGCATTAATGCCAGCTCTTTCCATGGCAACTAAGATCGTTTCATTTTCTAAAGCAGGTATTTCATATACTTGATCACGCATATGCACACAAAGCTTGAAGGTCTTTGGATCTTTGATATCTAAATCTTGACAGCATGTTGCATCTTTATGAATGGCCTTAAGCGGTAGATCATAGCTT
>JALEMK010000052.1 GCA_022768265.1 Erysipelotrichaceae bacterium | reverse complement strand
CCACAACATTTAAAAAGGTACAACGCTTTTGTAAAGGTTCAATGATCTCAATTGCCAGATCTGGACGAACGATCTTCATCGGCAAGCTAGGAAAACCAGCTCCGCTTCCAACATCCGCAACCTTACCTTGAATATCCTCTTGTAACAAACAAAGGATCGAATCGTAAAAATGCTTTTCAATGATCTTATCATACTCCACGATAGCCGTAAGATTCATCTTTTGATTCCATTCGATCAATAATTGCGCATAGCGATCAAATTGTTCAAGCATCTTATCTGTTATTACCAAGCCATGATCTTCACAAGCTTTTTTAAGTTCTAATAGTTCCATGTTCTAACCTCGGCATATATTATAGCATTGAATAGCATAATTTTATATAACCAATTCCCCCTCATTGACATATTTTTGCAACCATTAAAAAAAGGTCACCCTAGAGTGACCCCATTCATGTTATTAATAGTTTTTCTTTTCAACTTCAAAGAATGCTTTAGTATATCCGCAAAGTGGGCAAGCACCTGGAGCATTTTTACCAACCATTGTGTAACCACAGATTTCACATTTCCAAACAACTTCTTCATCCTTAGCAAATACTTTACCTTCATTAACATTAGCTAATAAAGCATTGTAACGATCTTCATGTTGTTTTTCGATTTTAGCAACCATATCCATTTGTGCAGCAATTCTTGTGAATCCTTCTTCACGAGCTTCTTCAGCAAATGTTTTATACATATCAGTCCATTCATAGTTTTCACCTTCAGCTGCCATTTTTAAGCATTCAGCAGTTGTAGGAACACCATCATGTAAATGTTTGAACCATAAGTAAGCATGTTCTTGTTCATTACGAGCTGTTTCTTCGAAGATATTAGCGATATGTTCCATACCTTCTTCACGAGCTTTCATTGCAAAATAAGTATACTTGTTTCTAGCTTGGCTTTCTCCAGCAAAAGCAGTTTGTAGATTCTTTTCAGTCTTAGATCCTTTTAATTCCATGTTTATTCTCCTTCTAGGCAATTAGAACATATTCCCTCAAATATCATCTGATGACCATCGATCTTAGCGTTATATTTCTGCGCTACCAATTCATCAAGTTTATGGTCATAAGGCAAATCAACATCATAATATCGATCACATTTAATACAATGCAAATGATAATGAGGTTCAGGATTCCCATCAAAATAAATCTGTCCTTCATTAACGATCTTCGCAATCAACTTTTGTTCACATAAAAAATTAAGATTACGATAAACCGTCTTAAGCGCAATATTGGGATAGCTTTTTTTAACGACATCATATACATCATAAGCACTCATATACTTATCTTTACCTCTAACAGCATCGTATATCGCTTGTCGTTGCTTTGTTTGACGGTATTCCATATGTCCGCTTCCTTTCATGCTTTTAGTATACGCTTAATGACAATGATTGTCAATAAGCTTTTTTAAATATTTTTGCTTTTTTATGTTTTATCTTAGCTCAAAGCAAAAAATGCATCACCAATTTAACCATCGTTTCTTTTTCATCCGGCCTTGTTTCAGCTATCATCAAAGCAAGCGCAACCAGCGCACTATTAGAAATTACTTGTTGCTTATTTATGATCAAACGCTTGTTTTTATTTAAAAACTCCAAGAAGATCGTTACCGCTATTCTTTTGCACCCATCCACAAATGGATGATCTTTTATCAGAAAATAAAGTAAATTTGCAGCCTTTTCTTCAACGCTTGGATATACCTCCTGCCCAAAAACATTTTGATACACCGCCGCCAAAATACCTTCTAATTTACCTTTTTCTTTTTCCACCCCAAAAACATCAGATTCGAAACGCATTTGATCAATTAAATTTCGACATTCTTCATAAGATAAACGATAAATGGTATCATTACCATCTGGTTTTTCTATACACCCATGATCATAATCATCAAGTAATGCAAGTGCATCAGCATATGTTTTAATAACATCTAGCACTTCCTTTTCGTCCAGCTCCATTGTTGATGCAATGATCCTCGATTGAATTTCTACCGTGCGATTTAAAGCCTCTAAACGTTTCTTGTTTAAAGCATACCCTTTGATCATATAATCTTTTAATATTGAAGTGGCCCATTTGCGAAATATAATACCATTATGAGATTTAACACGATAACCAACAGACATAACAGTATCAAGACTATAAAACTCTACAGGTTTGTCAGAATTAGCAATGTGCAAAATTTGCACATTGCTTTTTTCATCAAGTTCTCCTTCCTTAAAAATATTTTTAATATGTTTAGAAATAACAGAACGATCTCTTTGAAAAAGTTCTGCCATCTGTAATCTTGAAAGCCAAACATTTTCCCTATCCTCACTTACAGTTACTTCTAGCTCTAATGCTCCATTTTTAAATATAACGATATCATTTTTCATCATTTTGGACCTTCCTATATAACGTTTAACCCTAAACGCTATATATATCCAATTAATGAAATATCCCCTTAGCTGACCATCTTACTTTGCTCAAAAACCCCATGATCTTTAAATATAAGCCACAAAAAAAGCACAAAGTGATCTTTTCAATCAATTTTGTGCTTTTTACCTAGTTGTTAGCTAATTCCATAAATTTTTCATACATTGCTTTGCCATCACTATTGATCTTATCCACAATATCATCACCATTACTATCCGGTCCATAGAAAGCTGCAATCATTGAAGTATCGATATCTGGTTTAAGATAATATAAGATCGTATTCCCATTTTCATCATAAGGCTGTAAAGGAGAATACATATCCACGTAAGCTTCCACATAATTATCTGCTAAACGTAGATAAGAAAAATTATCATAAGCTAGATCATACAATTCTTTACCATATTCTGAAGGTTTTAAAGCCATGATATATTCATCACCATCAACAAATCCAGGATCCAAAAAATCTGTCGATCTAACAACAGCATCACCAATCATATCAAGCCGAACATTTTCCTTGATTTCAATGGTATCGCCCACACTTTTAGCCCCAGCATAGACATGATTAACTTTTGCCACGGAAACAACTGATCCACCATAAATCTTTTTATCAACGATTTCTACTTTATAAACCTCATGCTGCAAGATTCCGCTTGCATCATATATACGAGGATTTTGAAAATAACCATCAATCACATTGATAAAGGCTCCATCCGTCGTCAAATTACTCGCCAAATATGCCTTATCATAAGTCTTATAACGTCCCTTAAAGATAAAGCCCATGCCCAATGCCAAGACACACAAGATCACAAAGCATAATAAAGCTAATTTATACTTTCGCATCTTACGATCTCTCCTTCACTAATTTCCATAATTTCATCACAGATCTTCATAACTTCATCTAAATTATGATTAACATAAATGATGATCTTACCTTCATTTTTTAGCTTCAATATCAAATCAAATAAAATACCTTTCGTCTTACGATCCAAGCTATTAGACACTTCATCCAACAAGATGATCTTTTGATCTTCCATTACCGCCTGAATGATGGCCAACTTTTGTTTCATTCCTAACGAATATGCTTTAACCGGCTTGTTAGCCGCTTCAGTTAAATCAAACATATCAAACCATTTATTTATTTTATCAACCGTAAGTTTTCCACGAAAACTAGATAAAAACAAGATATTATCCATTCCTGACAATTCTTCAATAAACTGAGGCTTTTCGATACTAGCCCCAATATTAGCTTCATATGCATTTTGATTAGTCAATTTATTACCATTATAGTATATTGCGCCATCTGCACTCATTAAGCCACAAACAATCTTTAAAAACACTGATTTACCCGAACCATTTGGCCCAATAAGCCCATAAATATGTCCACCCTCCAAGCGAAGATTTACTTTTCTAAAAATCTCTTTATGACCAAAGTACTTAGATAAATCTTTGATCTCTAATACATCATTATTCATATTGCCCCCTCACTAACGTCTTATCATTTCTCACTTGTCTAACACAAATAAATATCATCATGATCGCTATTGCCAATGCCAAGATCGAACTAGATAGCGATGTAAAAATATAACCATAATAGGTATCTACGATATAAACTACCAACCAAATGATAGCACTGATGAAATTAGCTCGCCGATAATGACCCAACTGCAGATATAGCTGATGCTTGAACATCATCAAAAACATCGGCCATACCAACATCATAAAAATCTGTCCCAACAATAGTTCAGGATATTCATTCCCATACACCAAGATCATCATCAAACAAACAAACACATTCAAAAACCAAAATACCAAGCCTACTAACAAATCACAAGATATGATCTTTTTATAAATATCTTCCACTTTACCAAAACGCATAAAGACATAACTATTCATATAAGTTTGATAATTATTAGATTGTGCCATTATAACAAGAATAGGAATGACCAAATTATAAACTTGCATATAATACCACCTAGCATATGCATCTTTATCTTCAACCAAAAATATATATACCACCAAAAGCAACAAGTTAATAAGCCACAAGATGATATTACGCCTATTTTTCAAAATGATCTTAACATCATATTTACTTAACATATATCGGCTTTTCCTTGTTTTTTAACGATCAACAGTAATATCACGGTTAAAATAACGATACCTAAAGGTGTCATGATAAAATACAACCAATTGGTATCAAAAATCAATTTCGAAGGCTCAAGATTCCCCGCATTGTTTGCACTAAAATATAAGCCAAAAGGAATTGCTTCCATTATCATCATCAATGCGATAAATACTACAAATGGCACCATTGCAGCAATGATCCTGTTGCGCACAAACAATGAAACGACAAATGACACTAAAGCATAAATACCACCAAAGCAAGACACACATAGCACATAAAATAATAAATATAAGTATGGATAACTGAAATAATATCTTGGATCAACAACTGACAGCTTAGCATTGATTGCTACTCCTAAATATATCTTTGGGTCAATAACGATTACTGTTAAAAACATAAAGACAAAAGCGAAGAAATAAAACAATAAGACATACCAAAATCCAACCCAAAATGTTTTGATTGCCCGCTTCATGATAAATTGTTGTTGATTACAACGCAAAAACAACGGTATCCTTACCGGATAAAAATAATTAAATCCAGCTCCTGCACCAACACCTACAACTAGCGGAAGCAACCAGCAAATAATATTTTCCATGATCGTATCCGTTGTGTTAAAAACATAAAAATCCAACATCCCTAAGCTTGGATATGCCAAGGTCAAAAAAACATTGAGCATTTGAATTGCAAATGCCAAGACCATTATCCCTACCAACATCGCAGACATTTTCTTAGATACATATTGTAATTCTTTATACTTCCTTTTCACTACTCCACCCCCAAAACTTTGACAAAATATTATTTCAATAACTCTTATCTTTTTCGTATGTTATTCTTGTTTAAATCTACTCACAAGAAACGTTTTATTAAATAAGCATACTATCTAAAAACAACAAAATAAGAGTTATATACTCTTATTTTGTTTGCTTAGTAATGCTAATAAATTGCAATTCCATTTATAGAATATTGTCCTAGATTCCATTTAGCACTTCTAAAGTTAATACCAGTCAACCATCTTCCATTATCATCTTGTCCATCTGTAAAATTAACTCTAGAATTGTAAGTTGCTCCTTCTTTAGCTGTACCAACAGTTGTAACAGTTACACCATCTGCCATTCCTTTAAATTCTACTGTATCAACTTCATTTCCTGTATTATATAACCTTACAAATAAAAACGGTCCATAACACATATCATAAACAGCAGCTTCATTCCATTGTTGAAAAGCTTTAACGGTAATATTTTCAATATAATAATATGTATCTTTAGTTGCTGCAAATGCTGGAAGAGTGAACATACCTAACATCAAAATACTAAGCACTAGTTTGCTAACCTTTTTCATTTTTTACTTCTTTCGTATTCAAGATATTAGTAAGCAGGTACCTTGTTTACTAATACTTGATTATTCAACATTCCCCTAATTAATAGCTATATAATTTGGTAATTGAATAATAACAAATCTTACCTTACTTGCAAATATATGAAATAGGTCAACGTATGCTATCATGTTTACAATTTATTATTTACTTTACATTTATACAAAAAAGCGTTTTTTAACAAATTCAATTCTTATTTTAGTAATTTTTTACATCAATCAGTATCACAAATCATATTAACTTCATTTATTTCTTACTAACACCTACCTTTTTTGACCGAATATATCATGTGAT
>JALEMK010000043.1 GCA_022768265.1 Erysipelotrichaceae bacterium | reverse complement strand
CATCAATCAGTATCACAAATCATATTAACTTCATTTATTTCTTACTAACACCTACCTTTTTTGACCGAATATATCATGTGATTTATAGATGATAAAATTATTTTATTCAAATTTAACTAATTCGGTATTTTTTATAAATTCATCCATTACCTTAACTCCTTCTACGGAGACATCATAGTTACCTGGACCACCTATTGCACAATATGTTTCAGTTTGATAAACAGTTCCAGGATTACCTTCACACATATCTAATAGTTCTGTAAGTGTATAAGAATAAGCTAATGCTCTTTGTTCTTCGTTGCCTTCAATAGGACAAGGTACACCATAATTCAACAAAATAGTATATTTTCCCTCATAAAATGATCCTGATGCATGAAAACTCAAACCTTTAGGTAATTGAGACACAAATTTTGCCATCATAATTTCTCGATCTTCATTGTCCTTGACAACCATTTTAGTATAGCCATCTTCCATGACCTCATAATCTACTTTGACATCTCCTACGGTTTCCTTTAGTTCAGATGTCAACATTTCTAGATCTACATCTACCATCTCAACTTCATTGGTTTCCGTATTTAGATCTTCTGAATGTAATACGATATCCTCTTTATTACTATTTACCACTGGTTCTTGTTCATTTGCCTTTTCTTGACATCCACTCAATGCCATCATCACTAATAACGCTACTAAGATCTTTTTCATGCTTCCATTTCTCCTTTATATCGATATTCTTCTAAATTGATTACTTCATCTGCCAGCTCTCTTACTCCTGCATCATGGCTTACCACGATCACATTTTTCCCTTGTGCTGCAAATGCTTTTAGCCACGATAATACTTGCATCTTATTTTCTTCGTCTAATGAGGCTGTTGGCTCATCTGCCAAGATGATCTGTGCATCTTTCAATATAGCCTTGGCTATCGCTACCCTTTGTTGTTCGCCTCCACTTAATTCGTAAATCTTCCGCTTTAGATTTACATTTAGATTCATCTGCTTTAACACTTCCTCTGCTTGAGTTGTAGCGTCTTTCATCTTTGATACTTTATACACTACTTTTAAATTATTGATGATACTTTCATTTTCTATCAATCCAAAATCTTGGAAGATAAAGCCAAATTTATCTCTTAACATCTTTCTTTTCTTTTTATATGACCTTATCTCTTCACCATCATACAAGATCTTCCCACCTTGATAATCTTCAATCAAGCCGATCATATTAAGTAAGGTTGTTTTCCCACATCCACTTTGACCATATAATACGATCATTTTTCCACCTTCTAAGTTCAAATTAAGATTTTCATATATTTTTAAACGCCCATACGATTTCGAAAGTCCTTTTATCTCTATTTTCATTTCATTTCCCTCATCTTTCGTTTGTAATGGAAGCTATATATCATGAAGATCAAAGCTTCTACTACCATCAATACCATGATCGTATTGACTGTATTATGATCAAATACAAACCCTCTTTTGATCATATAGATCACAAAGGCTATGATCGTTGGTGATGCCATCTTCATCAAATAAACAGTAAATGAATATGTAAATCTTCCTTCGATCATGGTCGCAAAATAACGACTCTTATTATTAGCGATATCAATATCCATCAATAATATATTTGTCAATAGATAGCACCCTAATAAGATAAAGAATGATTTAAGGATCTCTAATTGATAATTTATACGATACTTTATCGACGCTGCATAATATGACTCCATCGATTCTAAACTTAGATTACATTCAAATGTATTATCATTAAATATCTTAATGATCTTTTCTTGTGTTTGATTGACATCTTCCTCACTTATTATAAAGTGGCCATTTATATTAGTATTTGAACCTGTATTATTCAGCACCAACACATCGTTAGGCTTTACATATTTTTCATAAGCTAAGCTTTGTACATGATATGTAGGAATACGCCCCTCATAGGTCTGCCATTTTATTTTCAAACTATCATTTGCTGAAAGTATCGCATTTTCCATTTTTCCCAAATACCCTGGATACAAATCATTTTTTTCATTCAAGAAAATATAAATCGTATTATCTTCATATTCAAATGATTCTGGAAGGATTCCATTTAATTGAATATAGCGATCATCCACAAACATAACAGGGTATAACTCTTGCGTATCATCATTTCCTATATAACCACCTGAAAATTCAAAAGCTTTAAACTCATCAAACATATCTTGTTCAAATGCATATGCTTCTGGCGTATCAGCTCTATTTATGAAATCTATCGAACTAGACCCATTTATACGATACATATTATCAAATTGCTTAAGCCCATCTTCATAGTGCCACATTAACTGGATCGTATCAATGGTATTCAACAAAGAAGAACTTACAGTAGGAATCCAAATGATACACACACATAACTTCATGGTATAAGCCAAAACTTGTAAAGCATTTAAATTATTCTTACCTTTGATTGAAACACTAATTGGCATACATTGGATGACTATGATCAATCCTAAAGAGAAAAATTGCACACCAGCTATAAACATCGCATACTCTTGAAAAGTTATCAATGACAATACTTTTAAACTATCCATCGATTGATTAAAGATAAAGAAATTTATTGCCATCATTAACAATGCGCCAATCAAGGTATACTTTATAAAATCTTTTTCAAAATATTTTATATATAGTTCTACCGAACTTCTGCCTTCTAAGCGATTGATCGCAATTTCTCTAATCTTTGTAAACAATGAACTACACAACAATATTACTAATAACAACGATATCATCACGCGATGACGTTTGCCTGTTAAAACTGGTTCGATTCCTATTCCTATTTCATATGGTTGATAGTAAATAACCGTATTTTCATATTTATCCTTTACATCTTTAATAAAATTTTCAATATTTTGGGTTATATCACCTGATAAACAACCTATATAATAAAATCCACCTGCTTCTTTCCCATCACGAATATTTTTGACCGAATAATTTTCACCAATAAATATATTAGCTATACGATAATTTGGATCTTCAGCAAAACTACTGTAATATTTACCACTTAAAGTTGGATCCATTTTACCTTTATTTAATAGTATTTTTTTACAGATCCTATCATCATTGGATGAATGATATAAAATGTCCTGATCTGGTACTCCATCTTGTGTTACATTAGATTTTACTATATATGCAGTTAAATGATGTTCAACAAGTTTTTCATCGATAAAAGCTAAAAAGGTAGCAGGATCTAAATTATTCTGCACTTCCATCGTTAAGATATGTTGTTGTGGCAAAATACCATCACGATACTCATAGAATAGAGCTCTTTTAATCGACTCCTCATTGAATCTTGGAATAGCAAATATATAACTGACAATTATGATACAAATAGCTAAAATGGAAATATTTCTTTTCATTCTTGTTACCTCAATATCAACTAAGGCGAAGTACTAGCCTCCGCCTTAATTTTTAAAAATATGTTTAAAATAAATTGCTACATAGGATAATCGAATGATCCCCAAGCATTTCTTACTGCATGAGTATGACCTTTTGAGAAAGCATCATTTAGTCCAAACTCTTTATATTGATTATATGTTGCAGCAGATTCATTGCACACGTAGCCTTCTCCACCTCTAGCTACACAAGCAAAATAGTTATATTCTGTTTTGTTAGTAACTCCTGTATAAGCTACAGCCCAACTTTGAACATCCCAATAATTAAGTTCAGCAACATTATCACTATATTGCCAATTGGCAGCATTCACGCTATATAATGTTCCTGAGCAAACAACTAATGCTAGAGCAGATGATACAAAAAGCTTTTTCAATACTTTTTTCATTTTTTACTCCTTTCGTATTCAAGATATTAGTAAGCAGGTACCTTGTTTACTAATACTTGATTATTCAACATTTCCCGAATTAATAGCTATTTAATTTGGTAATTGAATAATAACTCTTACCTTAGTTGCAAATATATGAAATAGGTCAACGTATGCTATCATGTTTACAATTTATTATTCACTCTACATTTATACAAAAAAGCGTTTTTTAACAAATTCAATTCTTATTTTAGTAATTTTTTACATCAATCAGTATCACAAATCATATTAACTTCATTTATTTCTTACTAACACCTACCTTTTTTGACCGAATATATCATGTGAT
>JALEMK010000033.1 GCA_022768265.1 Erysipelotrichaceae bacterium | reverse complement strand
CATGTTTAATCACATAAATTATAACAAATTAATGAAAATCATGCAAATTTTCTTATTTGCGGTATAATAAAGATATTATTTTAAATATTTTAAAAATTATTATCATGGAGGAAAAGAATATATTGATGAAAAAACAAATGGAATCAAAAAGATTGTTGATCGTCGATGATGATGAAATAAATCGTGAGATCCTTGAAAATATTTTTGATGGGATATATGAAAGTGATCATGCAGCAGATGGGCAAGAAGGATTAGCGATGATCATGGAAGATCCTACAAGGTATTGTGCGATCTTGTTAGATGTCATCATGCCAAAATTAGATGGGATCAGTGTTTTGGAAATATTGCAAAAACATGATCTGACCAACAAGATCCCTGTTTTTTTGATCACGGCAGAACGTAGTGATGAGGTAATGCTTAAGGGGTATGATTTAGGGGTCATGGATATAATTGAGAAACCAGTTATTCCTTATGTCATCATTCGAAGGATTTCTTCAGTTGTGGAATTATTTGAATCACGTAAACAATTGGCCCAAAGAGTGGAGTTTCAGCATTGGGAACTTTTGAAGAAGGCTCAGGAAATAATTGCCTTAAACGAAGGTTTGATCGAAGCTTTAGCTACAGCCATTGAGTTTCGAGATGGGGAAAGTGGAAATCATGTCAAAAGGATCCAAGATATTACGAAATGTTTATTGACGAAGACGTCATTAGGGCAAGACTTATCAGCAGATGATATCGAAGAAATTTCGCTAGCAGCGATCATGCACGATGTAGGAAAAATCGCAACACCAGATGCGATATTAAGCAAACCAGGTAAGCTAACCAGCGAAGAGTATGAAATAATGAAACAGCATACGGTCAAAGGGGCGATGCTTTTAGAAAGCATACCAGTGTTAAAAAATACCAAAGTTTATGAATATGCTTTGGATATTGCTCGTCATCATCATGAAAGATATGATGGCAAAGGATATCCTGATGGCTTGGTGGGGGATGAAATTACCCTTTGGTCGCAAATAGTATCACTAGCTGATGTATATGATGCTTTAGTTAGCAAAAGAGTATATAAACAAGCTTATGATTGGCAAAAAGCTTTAAATATGATCTGCAATGGCGAGTGTGGAGTGTTTAATCCCAAGTTGTTGGCGGCCTTTATCAAGGTTGAACCAGAGATAAGAAAAATATATGATCGCTACAAGGAGGATGAAAATGGGCTTAGATAGCTTAGTAAATATCGGGGTTAATTGCGATGAGGCGTTGGAGCGTTTCATGCAAAATGAAAAATTATATAAAAAGTGTTTAAAAAAATTATTGGATGATAAAAACTTTGAACAATTGCAAATAGCTTTAAATGCTGAAAAACTTGAAGAAGCAATCGTATATGCTCATACCTTGAAAGGGGTATGTGCTAATCTTGCGATCGAACCTTTATATAAGATGTTTGGTGAAATGGTTGCAAAGCTAAGATCTTCAGCATTGCAAGAAGCGTTGGATATCAATGAAGATGCGAAAACATATTATGAAAAGTTGATAATGGTGCTTAATGGTTTAGAATAGTGGTGATAAGATGGAATATGCAGCAGTAATAGTGGCGGCTGGTAAAGGCAGCCGGATGAATTTAGGTTATAATAAAGTTTATTATAAATTGGATGATAAGTGTATCTTGGAGCATACGATCGCTAAATTTAAAGCAGATAAAGATTGTAAACAGATCATCGTTGTTTGTGATAAAGCGGATTTTCAAGCTAATATCGATGATCACCAAGTTATTTTGGTTGATGGTGGAGCAACTAGGAGCGATAGCGTCTATAATGGTCTATTACGAGTTGAAATGGCTTATGTAATGATCCATGATGGAGCAAGACCTTATGTTTCTAACCAGATCTTGACGGATGTTAAAACGTGTTTGCGCGATCATGATGCTTGTGTGGTCATGGTTAAGTGCAAGGATACGATCAAAAGGGTCATTGATGGGAAGGTAGAGCTAACGTATGACCGTTCAACTTTGATGCAGGCGCAAACACCGCAAGCTTTCAAGACTACTAAGATCATCGCGTGTTATCAAAAAGCGATAGTTGATCAAGCAGTTACTAGCGATGATGCTAGCGTATATGAGCTGTATGGCCAAGATGCTGTCTATTGTGTGGAAGGCAGTTATGATAATATCAAGATCACGACGATCGAAGATCTAAAATAGGATGATAGACAAAACCTGCATAAATATTTATGGAGGTTTTTATTATGCGCTGTCCTCGATGTTTAAATGAAGATCCTAGTTATTTTTATCATGGTAGCAAAGGCTGGATGTGCCGCAGATGCGTTAGTTTTAAACGGGTTTTGATCTTAGAAGAACAAGCAAGAGAAAAAGGGTTAGCTTTAAGCGAGGCCGCAGATGAATATTCTTTGAGCTATCCTTTGACCCCGTTACAACAGCAGGTTTCGCAAGCTTGTGCAGATAAGATCTTAGAAACTGATGTGTTGATCGAAGCGATATGTGGTGCAGGAAAAACTGAATTGGTGTTTGCGACGATTGCGAAAATGTTGAAAATGGGAAAAAAAGTATGTTTTGCGATATCGCGTAGGCAGGTGGTCATTGAATTGCATCAGCGTTTGGCCAAGACTTTTACCAATGCTAAGGTGGTAAAGGTTTGCCAAGGTTTTAGTGAAGAGATATACGGGGATATCGTCGTTTGTACGACTCATCAATGTTATCGCTATTACCAATACTTTGATTGTGTGATCTTGGATGAAAGTGATGCTTTTCCATATAAAGGTAATGTTGTGTTAGCAGGTATCGTTAAAACTAGCTGCAAGGGGCATATGGTGTATTTAACCGCGACGATCGATGATTATCTACGCCAACGTCTCAAGGATCAAACGATCTATCATCTGCAATTGAATGCGCGTCCTCATGGTCATGATCTGCCTGTTCCTGAAAAATATGTGGGGTTTAAAGGGCTGTTGTTGCTAAAACTATTAGCTTGGATCAAAAAAAATCATGATAAACCATTATTGATATTTGTGCCAACCATCAAGATCAGTCAACAAATGTATCATTTCTTAAAGCTGTTTTATCCTTGTGATTATGTTAATAGCAAATCATTAGATCTTGATCATAAGATTACCCGGTTTCGGCAGAAAGAAACGAAGCTGTTGATTGCAACCACGATCTTAGAAAGAGGGGTTACCATTGAAAATGTAAATGTATGTATCTTTTTAGCGGATCATAATGTTTTTGACGAAGCTAGCTTGATCCAAATGAGCGGTAGGGTAGGTAGAAGTTTTAAATATCCCAAAGGAGCGTGTTTATTCTTGTGTGCAAAACAAAGTGAGGAAGTAGATGCCTGTATTCAAAAATGTCAAAAGGCCAACGCTAACAAGATGTTTGTGGTGTGATGGCCCTATCGAAAATGGTCATGATCTTTTGACGATATATTTAAGCAAATTGTGCTTGTGTGGTCATTGTCAGCGACAATTGGCACTTAAAAAACGACGTTTTGTTGTCGAAAAGGTCAAAGCAGAAAGCTTTTATCAATATGATGCTTTTTTTAGCAGCTTATTGATTCAATACAAAGAATGTTTTGATGAAGCTTTGCATGAAGTTTTCTTAAAAGATCTTAATCATTATCTTGCTTTTAGGTATCATGGCTATCATTTGGTTTGTATGCCATCAAGCCAAAGTAAATTAGCTCAAAGAGGTTTTGATCATCTGCATTTGATGTTTCAAGATTGTCATTTACCCTTTTGTGATTGTTTGTATAAAATAGATGATACCCAACAAAAAATGTTATCAGCTAACAAGCGTCAAGCTTTACGTCTAGGTTTGAAAGAGGTGGCTATTCCTACTAAATTATTATTGGTAGATGATGTGTGCTCAACCAAGGCAACCTTGAAGCAAGCTATCAAGCTTTTAGATAATGGTCAAAGACGCTTAAGGATCGTGGTCGTAGCATACAATCCATAAAAAAAGCCTTATCAAAAATAAGGCTAAATTTGTATATGGCTGGGGTATCTGGATTCGAACCAGAGAAATGGCAGATTCAGAGTCTGCAGCCTTACCGCTTGGCGATACCCCAAGATGGATAGATACTTTAATATCATAAGCCTTTTTTAAGCTTTTTGCAATATTTCTTTTGCACATAGTACTTAGATTATGTATAATTAGATAGATTAGGATGGAGGTCTAATATGGCAAATTTTTTAGAAAAATTGTTTAATACAGATCAAAGAAGATTAAGAGAAATTGAAAAAAAAGTTCAGCCTGTTGAAGCTTTAAAAGATACTTATCGCAATATGAGCGATGAACAGCTTAAAGCTAAGACCCAAGAGTTCAAAGAACGCTTAGCTAAAGGTGAAACTTTAGATGATATTTTGGTAGAAGCATTTGCGACCATTAGGGAAGCAGCATACCGTGTAATTGGTGAATTCCCTTATTTTGTGCAATTGGTCGGTGCGTGTGCCATGCAAGGTGGCGATATTGCCGAAATGAAGACAGGTGAAGGTAAGACCTTGACATCGGTCATGGCTGTTTATTTAAATGCCTTGGAAGGAAAAGGGGTACATGTTGTTACGGTCAATGAATACTTAGCGCAACGTGACTCAGAGTGGATGGGGCAGATCCATCGTTTCTTAGGGTTGAGCGTAGGCTTGAATTTAAGACAATTGACACCAGCGCAAAAGAAACAAGCATATCTATGTGATATTACCTATACGACCAACTCTGAACTTGGTTTTGACTACTTGCGTGATAACATGGTTACTCGTAAAGAAGATCGTGTACAACGAGGATTAAACTTCGCCTTGGTCGATGAAGTCGATAGTATCTTGATCGATGAATCACGTACGCCATTGATCATTTCGGGTGGTCGCAAGCAAACAGCTAATTTATATATCCAAGCTGATCGCTTTGTTAAGAGCCTAGAAAAAGATGTGGATTATGAAATCAATGTTAAAGATCGTATCGCTACTTTGACAGAAGCTGGGGTAGCTAAAGGTGAAAAATTCTTTAAAGTTAAAAACTTGTTTGATATCAATAATACCCAAACGGTTCATCATATTAATCAAGCTCTAAAAGCGAACTACATCATGGGTAGAGATGTTGAATATGTCGTAGATCAAGAAAATGATGAAATTTTGATCGTTGACCAAAATACTGGTCGTTTGATGAAAGGACGTCAATATTCTGATGGTCTGCATCAAGCTATTGAAGCTAAAGAAGGAATTACCATCAAAGATGAAACTACCACTTTAGCAACCATTACTTATCAAAATTTCTTTAGATTGTATAATAAATTGTCAGGTATGACCGGTACAGCTAAGACCGAAGAAGAAGAATTCTTAAGCATTTATAATATGCGCGTTATCGTCATTCCTACCAATCGTCCAGTAGCGCGTGTCGATCATCCAGATGCGATCTTTGGTACGAAAAAAGCAAAATATGAAGCCTTGGTCAATGAAGTCATTGAACTACATGCTAAAGGACAACCCGTACTTGTCGGTACGATCGCTGTTGAAACCAGTGAGCTTATCAGTAAGATGTTGAAATCACGTAAGATTCCTCATGAAGTATTGAATGCAAAAAACCATCAACGTGAAGCTGATATCATCAAAAATGCCGGTCGCAAAGGTGCGGTTACGATCGCAACCAACATGGCAGGACGTGGTACAGATATCAAATTACAAGAGGGAGTTAAAGAATTAGGTGGTCTTGCAGTTCTTGGTAGTGAAAGACATGAATCACGCCGTATCGATAATCAGTTAAGAGGTCGAAGCGGTCGTCAAGGAGATCCAGGTTTTTCACGTTTCTATGTCAGCGTGCAAGATGATCTAATGGTACGCTTTGGTTCAGAAAGAATGGAAGGCTTATTTGCTCAACTAGGGGATACGCCTGTTGAATCAAAGACTGTCAGCAAATCTATCGAAAGTGCACAAAAACGTGTTGAAGGCGTAAACTTTGATGCTCGTAAGACCCTGTTACAATATGATGATGTCTTAAGACAACAACGAGAAATCATTTATGAGCAACGCAACTTCATCTTAGATCATGATGATGTACATCAAATCGTCAAAGATATGTTTGGACGAGTAACGGATAAGATCGTTCATAATCATGTCAGCGTTAATGGTAAAACCGAAGAGATCAATATCGAAAGTTTATTAGAAGCTTTTGCCAATATGGGCTTTAAAGATAAGATCGAAGCTGATAGCTTGCGAAATAAAAGCGTGAATGAAGTTATCACCATCATTTCGCAAAAAGCTTGGGATGAATATGAAACTAAGATCGCTGATGTTAAAGCACAGATCTTGCCTATTGAAAAAACGATGGTCTTAAAGATGATCGACCGTTCATGGGTCAATCATATCGATGCCATGAGCAAATTGCGTGAAGGTATCCATTTGCGCAGTTATGCTCAAAATAATCCATTGCAAGCATATGTGCAAGAAGGTTATGAAATGTTCGAAAATATGATGCAACAAATTTCTATTGATGTCGTTACTTTCTGTATCAATGTTCGCATCGTAGTTGAAAGGAAACAAGCTTAATGGAATTATATGAACTTACCCAAAGCTTAAAAGCTAATATCGCCAAGTTAAAACAACTTGGCTCTTCTCTTTGACCTAGCTCAAAAAGAAAGTAAGATTGCAGATAATGAAGCTATGATGGCACAAGAAGATTTTTGGACCGATCCAAAGCGAGCGCAAAGGATCATCCAAGAAACCAATAGCTTGAAAAATGTAATCGAAACTTATGCTAGGATAGATAAAGCCTTTAAGATGATCCAAGAAAATCTTGATGAACTTAAAGATGCCTATGATGAAGAAATGCTGATGCTGGTCGAAGAAGATTATCTAAACATGCAAAAAACCTTTGAAAAGTTCGAGGTTGAAGTATTATTAAGTCAGCCATATGATCGCAGCAATGCCATCATCGAACTTCATCCTGGGGCTGGAGGTACGGAGTCTCAGGACTGGTGTGCGATGTTATATCGAATGTATTGTCGTTATGCTGAGAAAAAAGGTTATAAGATTACGGTCTTGGATTATCAAGACGGGGATGAAGCTGGAATCAAATCTTGCAGCATCTTGGTAGAAGGTTATATGGCCTATGGTTACTTAAAAGCAGAAAAGGGTGTACATCGCTTGGTTAGGATATCACCTTTTGATGCTGGGGGTCGTCGCCATACTAGTTTTGCATCGGTAGATGTCATGCCAGAGTTTAATAATGAAATCGAAATTGAAATTGCGGACAATGATCTAGAGGTTACGACCATGCGTGCTAGTGGGGCTGGTGGTCAGCATATCAATAAAACTGATAGTGCAGTAAGGATGTTGCATAAACCAAGTGGTATCGTGGTTAGCTGCCAAACGGAAAGAAGTCAGATCCAAAATCGTGAACGCTGTTTAAATATGTTAAAGAGCAAGTTGTATCAACAAATGATCGAGAAACAACAAGCTGAGATCAATGCGATCAAAGGTGAACAAAAAGCCATTGAATGGGGTTCACAAATTAGATCGTATGTCTTTTGTCCTTATACGATGGTCAAGGATCTTAGAACTGCTTATGAAACAACAGATGTTAATGGGGTCATGGATGGTGATCTTGATGCCTTCATCTTCGCATATTTAAAAGCTCAAATCTAGAATTCTAAAGATAATTGATAATGGTTTTTTATTAATTTAAGATGTTTACCTATACTTGGTAAGCATCTTTTATATTTGATTATTTACGAAATGTTCAAAAGTTATTATCTCCAATTAATATATTAAGGCAAATAAATTATCATGATTTTGTAAGTTTTTATTGATAAATAAGTAATAACTATTTTTTCAAAAAATATTAAGATTATCGTGTATTAAAGTTGAGGAGATATTTATGCATAGCTATTTGAAAATTATATTTAAATTAATGATGATATTATTGTTGGGTGTTGGGGATATTTATCTTGGATATAAGACCTTTGTAAAATTTTCAATTAATAAAATTGAAGTTGAGGCAACGGATAACGATTGGAAAGAAGAAATGCTTCTTTTAGTCAATGCTGAACACCCATTAATGGATAACTATTATTTTGAAAAGTATGAACTGAGAAATGGTCAATTGATTGATAAACGAATATACCCATATTTAAAACAAATGTTTGATGAAATGAAAGAGCTTGGACTGCGAGCATTTGTTCGTTCGGGTTATCGTGATTATAATCAACAAGAAGAATTATTTAAAGAACGGTATTTAAATTACCTTAGTAATGGATTAAATGAAGATGAAGCATTAGTTCTTACCCAAAAAGAGGTTGCTTTACCAAAAACTAGTGAGCA
>JALEMK010000006.1 GCA_022768265.1 Erysipelotrichaceae bacterium | reverse complement strand
TCATCATTGATCATATTGCTATATTGTGAAAAACCTGGAATCATCTTCATGATCCCGCTCAAAGGTCCTAGTTTGCTAACTTGTTCAAATTGAACCAGCATGTCTTCTAAGGTAAATTTTCCTTCCATCAAACGTTGAGCTGTTTTTTCACTAGCTTCAAGATCCATTTTTTCTTGAGCTTTTTCTACCAACGATACGATATCTCCCATTCCTAAAATGCGATCAGCCATTCTTTCAGGATAGAAAATATCCATGTCTTCGATTTTCTCACCTTGTCCAACAAACTTAATAGGTACATTGGTAATTGCTTTGACGGATAATACGCCCCCACCGCGTGAATCACCATCAAATTTGGTTACGACCAATCCTGTCACTGCTAAGCTTTCATTAAAGCTTTTAGCAACTGTAACGATATCTTGCCCCGTCATTGCATCTACGGTTAACAAGATTTCTTGTGGTTGAACCAAAGTTTTGATTTCTTGTAATTCTTGCATCAAGGCTTCATCGATATGCAAACGTCCGGCCGTATCGATCAAAACCGTATCATAGCCTTGAGCGCTGGCATATTCCATCGCTAAACTAACCGTTTGGGTTGCACTTGTTTCGACTCCTTTGCTAAAAACTTCTACTCCTATGCTATTACCCAAAGTTTGTAATTGTTCAATCGCCGCTGGACGAATGACATCAGCTGCAACCAACAATGGTTTGCGTCCTTGTTTATTTTTTAAAAGGTTAGCGATCTTAGCGATACTGGTCGTTTTACCTGTACCTTGAAGCCCTACTAGCATCATCGTGGTCATGCCTTGTGGTGCAAAATTCAAGGTTGCTTCATTGCTACCTAATAATTCAATGATCTCATCATGAACGATCTTAACGACCATTTGTCCTGGATCTACCGATTTAATAACTTCTTCACCTTTAGATTTTTCTTTAACGGTTTCTAAGAAATTTTTTACTACACGATAATTAACATCGGCTTCTAATAAAGCTAAACGGATTTCTTTTAGCATTGCCTCCATGTTATCATCGGTTAATTTACCTTTTCCACTGATATTACGCAGCGCTTTATTCAATCTTTCACTTAATGAATCAAATGCCATAATTATAATCTCCCATATCTAAGCTATCTTAGATTATATCATATTTATACAAATTGCAATAAATTCCCTTTATTTCACAAAAAAAGCTTCTATATAGAAGCCTATTTTACGAAACAAAGGAAACTTTTTCTGCGATCAATTCGACATTATGATAGCTATGGTCCTTGTCTTTTTGATATATCGTATCTTGGATACGTCCCTTGATAGCTACAACATCACCCTCCTTGCAACAATCACAGCACATTTGGGCAATCCCTTTCCAAAGCGTAATATTGAATAGATCGAAAGTTATCGAACCATCACTGTTGCGAAAAGGTCTTTCACTTTCGACAATTAGGGTTGCTACGACATTTCCCTGACTGGTTTGCTTGATTTGAGGCATTTGCTTAACCTTGCCAACTAAGGTAAATACATTTAACATCTTCTATCCTCCTTTAAGGTACCACAATTATGCACGATATTTTATCATTTGCCAAAACTACAAAAGGTGATCTTTTTCCCAAAAAAAGCAAATACTTATGAGCGTATTTGCTTTTTAACTTTATTTTAAACAAATTTAATCATTATTATCGATGACGATCAGACTTTGATTTGATAGATCTAAACTAGAATACAGCTCGATACAATCTTGGACCGTGATGCTATCGATCAAAGATAATAAGCTAAAGATATCTAAACCATTCATCATGTTGCGAAAATGCTGGATCGTGATATTTTCAATACGATTAAAGATACGCATGACACTACCAAAATGACGATTTTTCATCTGCTTCAAACACGTTTCGTCAATTGGCTTATTTTTGATCATGACCAATTGTTCATTGATAAATTCTTTAAAGGCCTGAGCATCGCTACTTTCATCGACAAATACGATCAGATCATGATCAACAGTATTATCATTCTCACAATAAAATAATGGCGAGATCTTCTTTTCATCCAACCAGGTTTGATAATCAGCATTCAAGCTTGAAAAGTGCGCTTCTAAGATCATCCTCAAGATCCATTCTTCTTTAAGCTTTTGTTTAGGATCATGACCTTCTCTAGTTAGCTTGATTCCAAGACTTACCCTTGGCATCTCTACATCCATCTTGATATGGACATTTTCCTTATAAACCTCTTGAGGTTCTTGCGGAATATAGCGAGTTAATTTTTTATCTTTTACAAAAACTTTTTGATTTTGATTATCACAGATCAACTTAAATAAATACGCTGGATCTAAGGGGGTAGCAATGATCAAATACATCTTATTAGGATGATAATTCAAACCATAGCATTCTTCTAACAACGCTTTGCTTGTTGCATATACACTATCATGATTACCACCAATATCATTGCTCAAAGGATGATGATGATACAAGGCTTTAAAAGTTTCAAATACGATACGTGAATCTGGCATTTGCAAATACATTTGCAACTCTTGATCGATGATACCTTTTTCTTTCGTTACTGATTCTTCACTAATATTCAAGCTTTGAACAAAATCTAATAATAGATTTAATGGCTTAGCAATATCTTCTTGGCTAGCAGTATCAAAATAGTAGCAAGTTTCATTGTATGAAGTAAAAGCATTGACGTTACATCCTAGTTTACTAAACTCTTCCATCACGTCACTATGATCCGATTCAAATAATTTATGTTCCAAAAAATGTGCGATACCGCTTGGCATTTCAATGATATTGCCGTTTTCATCACATTGTTTTAGATCTAAGCTGCCATAAGGCACCCCAAAAAGACATGAAGTCGTATGATAAGTTGGCTTATGCCAAATAACCACTTTTAAGCCATTATCACATTTTCCTTCATAGTATGTTTCTTCAAAGGTCGAATTTACATGTTTGATCATAGATTACCTCCACCTTGGGCCAAAACATAAGTTACTTTTAGTTCTACATCCTTGAAAGCTGCCATGATGCTTTCTTTGGTCACCTGCTGCATATCATTGATGATCTTGGCCGTACTACGATCATCATGAATGATGCTTTCACGGAACATGTTCCATAAAATGCTCGCTACGCTGTCTTCGCTTTGGGCATAATTGTTGATATACATCTGTTTGGTCGTTTCCAATAATTCATCTGGAAAATCACCATCTTTGATCCGTTGTAATTGTTGGGCGATCAGATCTTCGATCAAAGCTAGATTTTCTAGATCAAAGCTAGTTGCCACTTTGATGATCCCATCATAGATCTTGAAATCGGCAAAGATCGAATAGCATAACGAACGTTTTTCCCTGATTTCTTGAAATAAATATGATGTTGGCAATGTTCCAAAAATACCATTACCAATGATCATGCTCGCATAATGTTTAGAGGTCGATACACAATTACAAGTATATAGTTTGACCAAGGTCGATTGTGTAACTTCTTTGCTTTCTTGCAATCTTGCTGGTTCAGCTTTTTGATTTTGATATACCAATTGCTTATGACCATGACGTTTTTCAAAATTGAAGTTTGCACTAAGATTAGCTAAGATTGCTTTTTCATCAACATCACCGATCACCAAAAAGTCGACATTCATCTTTTCGATCATCTCTTGATACTTCTCTTTTAATTTATCATAAGTCATTTTTTCTACATCTTCCAAGCTATAGATACAATGCTTCGCTAACATATCTGCAAAAAGCTGATTGGCTTTGACGCTAGCGTAGCTAAGCGGATTATCATTGATTGCTTGTATATTTAACGCTAAGATTTGTTTGGTTTCTGCAAATAAATGCAAACCTTTAGCTTCATCAAAAAACTTTGGCTTCAAGATAAAAGCAGCTAATAGTTTAAATTGTTGCTGTAAAAGATCTTTTTGTACAAATTTACCATTTAACACACTGCTAGTAAATCTAAGCATCAATAATTGACCACGTTTTTCGATCTTGACATTAAGCTTGGCTCCATACAATTCATCTAAGACATTGCTAACTTTTTGCTTGGTATCATAAAGCATGCAACTATCTTCTAAAAACTGGCAAAGACCATAGTAATAAACATCATCGATACCATCTAAACATTTCGAAAAAACAACATCAATATTAACATCTTTAAATTTAGGCGTCTTTTCGATATATAGATTTACTCCTTCATTAATTTTATAGTTAATCATATTTCTCCCATCTAAAAAGCCGAATAATCTTACGATTGATTCGACTTATTTTTTATTATCGTTTACCAGCGTCGTAAATTTGACCAGACGCTTTAGGTCCTACGGTCTTACCACTAAAGATGATCAATGCTAAGATCGTTAAAACATAAGGAATACAAGCGAAGAATTCTGAAGGAATTAAATTCAATAGCGGAATCATGCTTGCATATACTCCTAAGGCACTAGAGAAGCCAAAGAACAAGCCTGCTCCTAAAGTACCAAAAGGATTCCATTTACCAAAGATCAAAGCAGCGATCGCAATAAACCCTACCCCATGGATACTGCTTGAAGTATATTGGATACCATTAGTAAGGACCATGATCGCTCCAGCAAGACCAGCGTAAGCACCAGAAATCATTACAGCTGCATAGCGGGTCTTATAAACATTGATACCCATGCTGGCTGCTGCATGAGGATTTTCTCCACAAGAACGTAAACGTAAGCCAAAACGGGTCTTGTATACTACAAACCATGTGATGACCACTAAGATCAATGCAATGAAAACCGTCGGATAGATACCCGTAAATGCCTGACCGATCATAGGAATATCACTCAAGATCGGAATAGTCTTCATTTTGGAAATTCCCTTGGAAAAAGCCACGGTACGTTGTTGACCAAAAATGATTTGACACATATAGATCGTAATACCAGCAGCTAACATATTGATAGCTGTACCCGCAATGGTATGATCAGCTTTGAAATTGATCGTACTTACTGCTAACAACAAAGAATAAATGACCCCTACGATAAGGCCTGCTAACAAGCCTAGCCATCCTGCATATGGCGCTAAAGATGGATTGCTTTCTAATAAAACACAAACAGTTGCACCAGCAAAACCACCGACCATCATGATACCTTCGATACAGATATTAACGATACCACTGCGCTCAGCAAATAAGCCACCTAACGCCGCAA
>JALEMK010000157.1 GCA_022768265.1 Erysipelotrichaceae bacterium | reverse complement strand
AGCAACATCTTTTAAATTTTTACCCGAAGAATGTCTAGAAGTTACAGAGCTTGAGAAATCAATTGAGGTTAATGCTACAACTTTCATTCCAATCTTTTTAGCTTCTAAAGCCATATCTACTACTCCAGCATTTCTTCCTGAAATCGATACGATGATCATTGTATCATCTTTGCTAACATTTTCTAATTTTAGATATTCTCCGCTAAATCCTTCTACTCTTTCTTGTAATGTAGATAATTTTGCTTTAGGGAATAAAGCCAAGTGTGGGATAAGCAAAGCATTAACAGGTACAAGACCTCCAGCTCTATAGAATACTTCCATAGCGAACATTTGAGAATGTCCACAACCAAATACATGTACTACTCGATCTTTCATAATTGAATCGGCACAGTATTTAGCAGCTAATTCTATTTTGTCTTTTTCCTCATTAAATTGTCTTTCCATTTGATCTTTTACGATTGAGTAATATTCTTCGTGTTTCATCATGCATTTCCTCCTATTTTATTTAATGTTGCGATGATATCTTCTTTACTACCATGATTCTTTATCAAGTTAGTAAATTCTTCATTTTGTAATAATTTGACAACTTCTTGTAGTGCTTCCATATGAGAGTCTCCATCAACTGCACCAAATCCGAATGCACATACAATTTCTTGATTTTCAAATTCTTTGAAATAGACTGGATGTTTTAAGGTAATCAATGATAAACAAGGTTCCTTAACCAACTCTCCAGGTTTACCATGAAAAAATGCTATTCCAGGCAACAAGATCATGTATGGACCATATGTATGGATTACATCAATCATTGTTTGGATAAATTCTTCTTTGATTAAATCCTTATCTAACAATAATGAACCTACCTCATGAATTGCATCTTGCCACGATGAGCAATCAACTTCTGTTTTAATTAGGTCTGGGGTTAAAAATTCTTTCATAAATCCTCCTTTAACTGGATATGATGTTATAACCAGTTTCTTTAATAAGATATTGATCAAAATATCTTATGTGGTCAATTGAACCGTAAACTCAAATGTATCACCTTTTGAAACAATTGCGGAATAACAAACAACTTTTTCTTTAGAATAACTAGTTCTTTTTACCAATAAACCATAATATTTTTTGGGACATTTTAATAAACTAGCTTCTAAACTATTTAACTCGCAGGCTTTAAAGGTTTCTATAGCTCGATCAATTTTGATTCCATAATCTTGCTCAAGAGTTCTATATAAGCCTTTCTTAGTAAAATCAATATCCATTAGAAATTCAAAACCTTTATATGGAAAATATGTTTTTTCCACCATAATAGCTACATCCTCAGCACATCTTAGCCTTTCCAAATAAATCACTTTATCTTGATCTTCGATCCCTAAATGAAATGCTAAATTAGGATTTGCTTCAATAACTTCTCTTTTTACTACTAAAGTTGAAGATATTTTTCCTTGCTTTTCCATTTCTCTAGAAAAACTATAAACATTACCTAAATTTTGAATAATGCTTTTGCCTAAGATAAATGTGCCTTTCCCTTGAACTTTTTCTAATTTTCCTTGTCTTACTAATTCGTCTATTGCTGCTCTGACTGTTATTCTAGACATGTCATACTGTTTACACAGTTCACGTTCAGAAGGAATCATTTGTCCTTTTTTTAATATTCCTTTATCTATTTGTTCGGCAATCATTTCAGCTAGCTGATAATAGAGAGGAACTTTAACATTTTGTACCATCTTCATCCTCCGCACTTATATATTAACTGGTTATAACCAGTTTGTCAACAATATTTTTTAAGCGCTTTCAAATTTTCTTAAAAAAAAAGCCCCGAAGAGCTTTTTAACCACTAATAATGATATACATTTCGATAAACTAAATAATAATATATACCCATGACAAACGAAAGCATCTCGGCTACTGGTATCGATAACCATACACCATTAACATCAAAGAAATTAGGAAGGATCAATAAAGCCCCGATCGTAAATACAAAAGTTCTAAAAAATGATAAGATTGCTGATACTTTACCATTGCCAAATGATGTGAATAAGGCTGAGAAGAAAATATTCAATCCCATAAACACAAAAGAAGATGTTACGATCATCAAGCCATGCTTGGTAAACGCAAATACCTCACTGTTTTTGGCAATAAAGATGCTAACTAAGAAATCTTGAGTCAAGATCGTAAAACAAATGATGAACGCCCCGATCAATAACGATAATTTAATACTTAGATTAACGATATACTTCAATTGCTTCTTGTCATCAGCGCCGTATTTATAACTAATGATTGGGGCAATACCTTGAACATATCCAAAATAAATAGCCGATTGTAAAAACTGTAGATATAAGATGGCCGTGATAGCGGAAACACCTTTATTACCCACATATTCCAACATTTTCAAGTTAAACAACAATGTCGTGATAGCCAATGAAACATTGTTGATCAACTCACTAGAGCCATTAAACATGCTATAAAGCAAGTTTTTTCCATCAAAATGTGGTTTGACAAAGTATAGTACCCCTTTTTGATTACGCGCAAAAAAGTATACTGAATATAAAGCAGGTATGCTATAACCAATGCCGGTTGCCAAGGCTGCTCCTTTGATGCCCCATTTGAAAACTACCATGAAAACATAATCTAGCACGATATTGGCAAGCCCACCAATGATCGATACGATCAAGCTTGTTTTGGTCTTACCCTCTGTCACAAAGAAATATTGTGAAAACATTTGTAAGATGCTTAAGGCAGCAAAAGGTAACAAGTAGCTCATATATTCATTGGCATATCCATATAAATTTTCATTGGCACCTAAAAATAATAATAGTTCTTCTTTAAAAGCATAACCAGCCAAGGTCAACAACAATCCACTAATGACCCCAACGATATAGATAAGACTAAAAAAGCTTCGCGCCATTTCTTGTTTTTTTGCTCCTAAACTGCTAGAAATGATCGCATTAGATCCAGTAGCAAACATCAAGCCAGTAGCAAATACCAAATTAATAAATGGATAGACGATATTGATGGCTGCTAAAGCATCTTCATTGATAACATTTGATACAAACGCACCGTCGATCGAAGTATAAGAAGATAAAAAGATCATCAAGATTATCGTTGGAAACACAAACGACAATAGTGATTTCAAATTAAAATTTTGTGCTAATTTATGATCCATTATTTTTCCCCCTGCATATATTGATATAAGTATTACACATATCATCAAAGATCATTTTGAACTGCGCTAATTGTTTATCATCATATTTATTTTCAAGATAAGCGGCAACCTGATTATCTAATGAGCGATAGCGATCATATTCTTGTTTGATCTTATCTGTTGTGTATAAATAGTAGTTTCTTTTATCTTTGGTATCTTGTTGTTTATAAAGATAACCCTTTTCGATCAATTCATTTATCTTCATGATGACGGCTGGTTTTGAAACACATAATTCATCAGCAATCTTCGAAGCTGTATATTCACCTTCGTGATAATAAATGAGATCAATATAAAGCAATGAATTATAACTCATGTTACCATCATAATAGTTTTTATTCATCAGTTGTAATTCACTTAAGGTTAGTGTATGAAATAAATCTTTGATCAATTCTTGCACCATCATTACCAATCACCTCGTTAATATAAATAATAATATATATTTTTGCTTATATATTTTAACCCTATCAAATAAATATTGCAAGTTTTAGCCGACTTTACTTTGTTGTGATATATATTGTGACGGTGTAATGTTCATATGTTTTCTAAAAACTGTACTAAAATATTGTGGTGTAGAAAACCCACAATATTTAGCTAAATCTTTCATCTTTATCATCCCATTCATCGTATCTAACATCTTTATTGCTTGTTTAATCCTATATTCATTTAATGTATCTACAAAATTATTATTATTCGCCTTTTTCAATAATTTAGTAATATATCCTTCGGAGAATCCTGTCATAAAAGCACAATCATGTAGTGAAAAATTAGCATTTTGATAATTACTATATATAGCTTCCATAATACGTCGTATATTATTATCGTTATTTACCAAGGGAATAGTAATTTCTATTTTTGCTTGTAACTTATCCATTATATTTTTAAATTCAATCTTATCAATTGGTTTTAATAAATATGCTTCAACTTTTAATTCAATAGCCTTTTTAGCATATTCAAAGCGATCATAACCACTAATGATAACAAAATGGACATTCTTATTTTGGTATTTTTCTATCATTTCTAAACCATTCATAAATGGCATATTAATATCTACGAAAACTACATCAATAGGCTTTTCTTTCAAGATTATTTGTGCTTCCATTGCATTACTTGCCAAATAAATCTCTTCACAATTATAACCATATTTAATAATTCTTTTTTTTATTCCTTCTCTAATTATTGGCTCATCATCTACAATCAAAATTCTCATTTTTATCCTTTCTATACGGTTGCTTACAAACAACTGTAACTATATTATCTTCAAACCCAATATTTAATGCATAATTACTTCCAAAATGTAATTTTAACCGCTGATTGATATTATATAGTCCATAACCTGGATATTCAGAAGACTTGCCTTCATTTTGAAATAGAATATTTAAGCGCTCCAATTTATCAGCATCTATATCAGTCGCTTCATTACTTATTTCTACAATAATATCATGTTTATCTTGGTAAGCTTTTATATCTACTAAAGAATGTCGACCAAGTTTTTTCACACCATGGTAAATTGCATTTTCTACAATTGGTTGCAGTGTAAACCTAAGATATGAAGCATCTAAATCAGCTTTACACGATATATGATAATCAAATTGATCTTGATAGCGTATTTTCTGAATATTAATATAATTTTCGATATGTTTTAATTCCTGATTTAAAGATATATATTCTTGATCAAAGCTTAACGATGTCCTAAAATATCCTGCAACTAATCCTATAGCATTTTCTACTTTTTCATCACAATCTAAATCTAGACACATACTTTGAATCATTTCTAATGTGTTGTATAAAAAATGTGGCTTAATTTGCTGAATCAAAGCTTTATATTCTGCATCTTTTAATTGTTTTCGACTATTTTCCAAATTAGATAATAGATACTCTATTTTTTGCAACATTTTATTATAACTAGATGATAAAACATTCATTTCTTTATTTTCGTTGTTAACCGTTATTTGGGGAAGATTATCTAAAGTTACTTTATCCATACTATTTACTAATTCATTTACAGGTCTTAGTGATCTTTCCAAAATCTTTCTAATTAATAGAACAATCAAAATTCCAGTAAATATGAATAAAATAACGATAATTATATTTATATAAATAATTTGTTGATAGTAAAATTCATCAGGAATTTCCATCTGTAACATCCAACCATCTACACTTTGGAGCGGCATTTTAATTACATGCCTAGAATCATCAGCTTTTTCTCCTGCTTGCATGATTATATTTTCTTGATCGTCAATCAACGTTGTATAAAAATCAAAAACATTAGATTCATTTAAAACAGTTTGTAAATAGTTTATACTAATAGCACCCGTAAGATATTCCATATGATTATCATTTTCAGATATTTTAGATAATATAACAATTATTTTATCGTTATTGTCTTTAGAAAGAACAGGATTACTAACGTAAGTCATCCCCCCATAATTAAGAGCCTCTTGATAGTAATCGCGATCAAAAACAGAAAAAAAAGCTCCGGTAGTAACTGACTTAAATCCCTGATCATCAATAATACCTAAAGATTCAAAAGTATTTTCTACATGTGAAAACATTCTAATTAAATTAAGATTTTCTTCTATGTCTTTAGTTGGCTCAATTAGCCTCATCATTGCATTTAACTGTTGAATTCGATTGTTGATAAAATAATCAATTTCTGACACTTTCGAATCCGCAATATCTCGACATAATCCATCCATATTATTGCTCATAATAGTATATATACAAAAAGTAATGATCAAAGATAATGTCAACATCACAGCCATTAACACCAAAATCAAGGGTTTAGTTATTTTTTGAAATAAAGTTTTCATGATATCATCCTTTTTTCCTAATTATAGCAAAAAAGAGTGCTGCGAAGCACTCTAATTAAATATGTTATTTTGAAGCATTAATTCCTGCAATTCGTCCAAATACAACACAATCAGTAATGGCATTACCACCTAAACGGTTGGTACCATGAATATCACCGACTACTTCTCCTGCAGCAAATAAACCTTCGATTGGCTTACCATCTACCCCTATTACTTGAGCATCTGTATTAATTTTAATACCTCCCATTGTGTGATGAGAAGAAGGAACTACCTTTTGAATATAGAAAGGTCCTTCTGCAATTGATACTAATGAAGATTTTTTATTAAAATCTTCATCTAATCCGTCTTTGATAGATTCATTATATGCATTGATGGTTTCTTGCATTTTATCTACATCTAATCCAAAATGTTCAGCTGCTTCTTCTAATGTATCTGCAACATATAATAAGTCACTATCGATCCAATTTTGGAATTCTACTGCATGTACTTCTGTCATATGTCCAATATTTTCAATTTCTTGACCCCAAACTAAATATCCTACTCCATCTGTTTGATCTAAAATAGCATGAGAAATAACATCACGACGTCCCATTTCATCAACAAATCTTGTTCCTTCTTTATTTAGCAAAATACCTCCGTCCATACGAGCGTTAGCTACATAAGAAATGATACCAGTCAATGGATTACACGTTGGATAAACTTGAATAAATTCCATATCTACTAATTGTGCTCCTACAGCTTCAGCCATTTTTATACCATCACCAGTACTAATAGCTCTAGCAGTCGTTTTAAATTGCGAACCATAATCTGGATTATATTGTTCACGCATTTCCACATTTGAAGCAAAACCACCGGTTGCTAAAATTACTCCTTTATTTGCTTGGAATGTAATTTTTTGACCTTCATAATCTGCATTTATACCACTCGCACGATTTTCTTCCATGATGATTTCTTCAGCTTTAACATTTCTAAAAATATCAACACCTGCTTGTTTAGCAGCTTCTTCTAATTTTAGCACCAATTCATCACCATGATTTCCTACTGGAATCAATGCTCTTGGAACTGAATGACCACCAAATTGTTGTAAGCGATCTGGCATAAATTCAACATTAATTTCATCTATCAACCAATTTGTTGCATCAAGAGCATTTTCTGCCATTACTTCAACTAATTCTAAATCTGCTTCTTTATCTCCAGAATTATAAGTATCTTCTGCGAATTTTTCAACGCTATCTTCAATTCCTTTAGCAATTTGATGTTGAGTCCCTGGAGCATTCAAACCTCCACCTGATACCAACGTATTACCACCAACAGCAAATGTTTTTTCTAATAAGGCAACTGAAGCTCCAGCATTCGCTGCTTCAATTGCTGCAGATAGTCCTGCGCCTCCTGCACCAACAATTACTACATCATATTCATATTTATCTTCATAATTGGCTTTTTCAAATGATATTTGTGGTTCGCTAGCAAAATAATTTTCATCTGCCCCTGCTTGCTCTAAAGCATTCTTCACCGCATTTTTAATACCTAAACTTGAAATCGTTGCACTTGAAATTGTATCAATATTAGTTGATTTGCTTTCATTCATCTTATCAACGATCATGTTAATTGCAATATCACCAATACCATTAGTTTCTTCTTCACCAACTACACTAACAGTATCTAAAGTACCATTAGAAACTGTTACTTCAACATTTATCTTACTATTATGTCCTTGTCCAGTTCCAGTGTAGGTACCATCTTTTAATGATGATGCTGCAGTAGATTGTGTTTCGTCTGTTGATGTTTTATTAGAACATCCACCTAACGATATACATATCGTTAGTGCTAAAACCATTTTAAATATTTTTTTCATATACCCTCCGAATTGTACGTGAAAAATATAACATAATAGCTTGTGAATTATTTTACAATTTCCCATACTTTTGTATAAATTTCCGTAAAATGTTATAATTCTTAATATCAACGGAGGAAATATGCAAACCATCATCAAACATTTTAATCAATTAACTGTACAAGAATTACATGAAATATATCATTTAAGAGTATCCGTATTTGTGGTTGAACAAAAATGTCCCTATCAGGAAATCGACGATATCGATCCATTGTGCTATCATGCCTATCTAAAAGAAGACGGGAAGATCGTTGCTTATATCCGTTTGATTGCCCCTGGCATCAAATTTGATGACGCTTCTATTGGGCGGGTTATCTCTATCCAACGTCGTAAAGGTTATGGTACTTTACTGATGAAAGAAGGAATTAAATTTATCAAAGATAATTTTGCTACTTCTTCCATCACTATCGAAGCTCAACAATATGCTATCAATTTTTATCAGCAAGTTGGCTTTGAAACGATTTCAAAACCATTTCTAGAAGATGATATTCCTCATGTAAAAATGCGTTTAATATTTAAATAGGCGAAGCTCATGCTTCGCCTTTGGCTTTATTTTTAACGATATAGCGCTGGTAGAAATATATCCCGATCAAAGAGATGATGCCCGTGATCACAAAGACCACGATCGAAAACAAATAATTTTTCTCGCCAATAGCATTTCCACCAATCGTGGAAGTAATGATCGAGGGAATTCTAGCAAACATCGTTATCAATATAAATTTATGCAATTTGATCTTTAACAATGGTGCAAAATAAGTAATTAGATCTTTGGGCGTACCTGGAATGAAAAAGATGATAAATAACAACATGTCCAAACGTTGACTATCTTGTAAAAAACGAACTTTTTGTAATTCATCTTTATTGATCATCCGATAAAGTACACTATTACCAAATAATTTAACTAAACCGAAGATGATCATCGTGCCCAAGCTCATGCCAATCATACATATTATCATCCCAAAGATATCACCATAGATGTATCCTGACAAAACTTCCACGATCTCCCCTGGCAAAAAGGCAAATACAACCTGTCCTGCTACGATCAAGATCATTACGACGATGCCTAATACGCCATAACTTTGTAATTGTAGTTTAAGGGTAACTGGATCAGCTAAAAAATTCATCATTGGCTGATATAAGATTGCGCAGGCAATCCCAAGCAAAACGATCTGAAGCGTGATCGCAATGATCGCTTTTTGATTTTTTTGAAAAAATGCTAACATAATTAATCACCTATAATAATCATCTATGCTTTATTATAGTCAAAACTATTACATTTAGCACGTCATATTACTTACAATTTTCTTAAAATTCTTTTGCTTCCATGATCTTTATACTAAACATCATTGAAATTAAGACCATTGCTATTACCAAAGCCATAGCCCCAAGCAATAAGCTCATTCCATTTATGCTAAAGATACTATCTACCATAGCTTTTAGGTCAAAATTTAATATAGGAGCTATCTTCACAAATACAATGCCCAAAACAATGATAATACCTATTGCCCCAGAAATAGCAATCCTTCCTTTTTCAGAACCAAATTTAAGCTGCAAAGGCAACATAATGGCAACCAACATGCATATCGTCAAGATATTGGAAATTATATAATAGATCATATCCAAGGTTAATGATAAGTTTTTTAATACCATCGCACCACTATATAACACTAAACTAATCACGATCGTGACAATTATCATGATCAAAGCAAATAAAAACTTTTCAACCACATACTCTTTGCGGCTGATCGGTAATGTAAATAAAAATGGATAACCATTATCATATTCATCATAGCTAATCGTACTAATGGTAAATAACGATAACATATAACCAATATAAGTAAATAGAAATTGTGGTTCAAATACAAAGGCAAAAAGTATTGCCAAAGCTATGATCATGCCAAAAAAACGTGATTGTCCTTTTAATAATTTAAAATCTTTAACCAATAATCCTTTCATTTCTATTCTCCTTTGACCATCATGGTAATAACTGTATCTATGTTAGCTTTCTCTATTATGATCATAGGAAAGTTTTCCAAATAAAAGCGTCTTTCTTTCGTTAATAATTCAAACCCAAAACTAGTATGCTGCTTTTTCAAGATATAACTTTTATCTAAAGCAGCATATTGTGCTTCACTAACTTTTAAGATGGCATAATCATTCAATAAGGTATCCATCGTTTCTTCAAAGACGATCTTTCCTTGATCGATCATATACAATCTATCGCATAGACCTTCTAGATCACTGGCAATGTGCGAACTGATCAAGATCGATCTTTGATCATCTTCGACCATAAATAAACGCAAAAGATCTAGGATATCTTCGCGAGCTAAGACATCTAATCCCGTCGTTGGCTCATCTAAGATCAACAACTTGGCTTCATGACTTAAAGCAACGATCAATTTCAACTTTACTTTCATCCCTGTTGAAAAGTCTTTGATCTTCTTATTTAAAGGCAGTTCAAAACGTTGACAATATTCTAAAAACTTAGCTTGTTGAAAATTGTTGTAGGTAGCTTTTAAAATAGCGATCACATCTTTGATCGTTAGATAACCACTAAAGCTAGAATCCGCTAACACTACACCAATATCTTGTTTAAGCTTGCAGGTTAATTCTTGATCGAAAAATTGGATATTTCCACCATCTTTACCGATCAAACCCAAACTAGTTTTAAAAATCGTGGTTTTGCCTGCACCATTTTTCCCCACCAAGCCGACGATCTGACCAGGTAATACTTCCATTGAACACTGCAAATGGAAATTAGGATATTCTTTTTGCAAATTACTTATCTTAAGCATCATCTTTCCTCCATGAGCAACTCAAAGATAGCCTTGATCTCTTCATCTTTTAAACCATAGTTACGACCTTTTTGGATCGCTAGATCTAAATTAGTTTCGACTTCTTTTCTTTGCTCTTCTTTTAATAACTCTTGATTGCTAGTTTTTACAAACGTCCCTTTACCATGGATGGTAGCTGTAAAACCTTCACTTTCTAATAAATCATATGCTTTTTTGACCGTTAAAGCTGAAATCTTTAATTCTTTAGCTAAAACGCGAACAGATGGTAATATTTCATTAGCTTGTAATTCACCATTGATGATACCTTTTTTGATCTGTTCCACTAACTGCTCATAAATGGGGATCAATGATGAGTTATTGATAATTAATTTCATGCGCATGCTCCTTCTGTTTGTATAAACAGTATATAACAGTGTATAACTGTTGTCAACTGTTATATGCTGTTATAGTAAAAAAAGTGCTAATTTATGATATATAACACTTGTGTATTTTTTCACATATCCTTACAATATATTATATAACACATGTTATATATTGGAGGTGATAGTTTGGCTCCCCGCAAGACCATCCATCAAACCATGATATTAGATGGTGCTATCAGCGTGATGGAACAATTAGGTTATGAAAAATTGAGCGTGCGCAATATTGCAAACCAGCTCAAGATCTCGACCCAACCTATTTATACCGAATTTAAAAATATTGAAGATCTTAAACAACATTTAGTTAAGTATATTCAAAATAATTATCTGCAACAACCTAAAAAAACTTACAAAGATTTTGCTTTATGTTATCTATACTTTGCCAAAGAACATAAAGAATTATTTAAATTTTTATACTTACGTAAGCGAAATGGTATGAAAGAGCTTGATGATATCAACTATGAGCTAGCCATCAGCTTTTTAGCTGAAAGCTTAGATCTAGATACCAAAATTGCCAAAGATCTACATCAACGCATGCAGATCTATTGTTACTCTTTAGGGGTCATGATTGCGACGGATTATCAAGAATATAGTTATGATCAGATCAACACTGAGCTTAGTCATATCTTTAGGATCATGCTTTCTTATTACAAACAAATAACTAATGAACAAGATTTTGGTTATTGGTTAGATAAAACACATCATCTATACTACAAATAAAGGAGGAAAACATGGAAAAAGCTGTAGCAAAACATTATGATGTCGTTGTCATCGGGGCTGGTAATGGTGGCTTGTGTGCTGCTATTAGGGTCCTTCAAGGCAACAAAAGCTGTCTATTATTAGAAAAACACAATCTGCCTGGTGGTTTTGCTACTAGCTTCAAACGTGGAAGATTTGAATTTGAAGCTAGTTTGCATGAACTAAATGATTTTGGTTCTTATGATGATCCCGGTGATATTCGAAAATTATTTCGCTCATTAGGTGTCGAAGATAAGATCGATTGGATCCGCATTCCTGAAGCTTATCACTTGATCACTACCGATAAAAAATACGACTGTGAAATGCCATTTGGTATCGAAGCGTTCATCGACAAGATGGAAAGTTATGTACCAGGATCTTCTAAATCGATGCACGACTTCTTTGAATTATGTAATGAGGTCCGCGATGCCCAAACTTACTCTAATTCAGTAAATGGTAATACTGATCCAAGCTACATGAAAGCTCATTTTCCTAACTTTATCAAAGCTGGAAGCTATAGTGTCAACGAAGTGCTTGATGCTTTGAAGATGCCAAAACAAGCGCAAGATATCTTAAATGCCTATTGGTGTTATCTGGGGGTAGATTGTGATCGGATGAGCTTTTTACACTATGGTTCCATGGTCATTCGCTATATCACCAAAGATGCCTGGATGCCTACCATGAAATCACACGAGATAAGTCTTGCTTTAGATCAAAGGATCCGTGAATTAGGTGGAGACATCTGGTATAACAGTGAAGTACAAGAAATCTTATGTGATCAAGATCGTAAGATCAATGGGGTAAAACTAAGCGATGGCACGATCATCCACACCAAACATATCATCGCCAATTGTTCACCACATTTGGTATTTGGCAAGCTATTACCTAAAGAGGCCGTTAATGAAAAAATGGTTCGTGCTACCAATGCTCGTACCTTTGCTGGTAGAGGCTTCACCTTATTTTTAGGTTTAAATAAAACTGCGCAAGAACTTGGTATCAAAAGTCATAACTACTTTATCTATGATACTGCAGATACCGTCAAACAATATGACTTGATGAAAAAGATCGATACCAATCATGTTCAAGCAACTGTTTGTCTAAATAACGCGCACCCTGAATGCTCGCCTGCTGGTACTTGCATGATGTATTTTACGACCATGTTCATGAGCGATGATTGGGGCAATGTTACCGATGAAGAATATTTCAACATGAAAAATAAAGTTGCTGAAGATATGATCAATGTCTTTGAAAGGGAAACTGGTTGTAAGATCAAAGATGCCATCGAAGAAATCGCCATCGCATCACCTACAACTTATGCACGCTATTGTGGTCATCCTCAAGGTGTCATTTATGGCTATGAAACTTGCGAATGGGATAGCTTGATGCCACGAATGATGATGATGAAAGAAGATGCCAAACTATTCCCTGGCTTGCGTTTTGCAGGTGGCTACGCTATGCGTTCTAGTGGCTATTCAAGTTCATATGTTTCAGGAGATCTATCAGGACGTCAAACTGTTGGCGATATCAATGCGGAGGTAAAATAAATGAAATTCAAAAAACAAATATTTGGCTTCATGGACATGTTGCGTTTTAAAAAATTAGTGCCAAATCGCCAAAAAGCTTTAGACAATGGACCTAATACGCCATTACCAACAACCTATCGAACCAATGAATTAGCTAAACGCTTGCATCCAGGATATATGCAGGTAGAATTAATAGAAATCAACCCTTTGAATGATCGCATCAAAGAATTTGTCTTTAAACGTGTCGATCAAGAGGCTTTTCCTTTTTTCCAAGCTGGTCAATATGTGGCTTTACAAGCACATGTCAATAATGGCTTGATCTCTCGCCCATATTCCATCGTTTCATCCCCTAAAGATGCTTTAAACAATCGCTTGGTCTTAGCGATCGAAAAAGCTGGGTATTTTTCTAATTACATGCATGATGAAGCTAAGTTACATGATACTTTCATGATGAGCGAACCAAGTGGAGAATTTCATTATGAAAGCTTAAAAGATCAGCAACACATCATTGCAATCGCTGGTGGTAGTGGGATCACCCCATTTATTTCCATGGCTAAAAGCATGATCGAAAAAAGTGAAAAATTTACTATGACCTTATTCTATGGAGCTAGCGATGAAAAGCATCTAGCTTATAAAGAACAATTAGATAATTATGCAAAACAAGGTTTAAAGGTCATCTATGTATTGAGCGATGAAAAAAAAGAAGGCTATGAACATGGATTTATCACCAAGGAAATCTTGGATAAATATGCGGATGTTCGCAA
>JALEMK010000145.1 GCA_022768265.1 Erysipelotrichaceae bacterium | reverse complement strand
TATCATAAAAGCTAATAAGATACTGTTGATATAAAATACGTTCATGCCTGATGAACCTCATAGCCACACATCAAGGCATCTTGTTTGATCGTCTCATTGACGATTGGCATTATAAATGTAACCTCACCATCATCTTTAATGATCACTTGTACTTCATTATTTTCACAATACGGCATGATCTTTTGGATAAACCACAGAAGCTGCTTATATTGTTCATTTTTCACCGCACCTTCAAAGCGTAACAAGCACTTATGTTCTTCATAACAATATTGACCAATGATATCTAAAAAGTAATTACCGGTCTTGATCATTGGCAAAACATTTTCATAACGTTCTTTCAGTTTTTGATTATATGCCGCGATCTCCGCGGTCTTACCTTGCTTTTTCAAGATATCCAAGGTAATGATATGATTACTGAGATCATGATAAAAAAAGCGAATATTACGTTGTTGCATTGCTGCAAAATCAAAAAAATCATCATTATAGGTATTTAGTTTGATCATCTTTTTGATCTGTACTTCTTCATCTAATTGGCGCTCCAATTTTCTAATGATCGCAAAGGCACAAAAATCACTGATGATCGAACAAGCCAAAACGATCAAAGCCCCTATGAAGACCCATTGTAACGATGGATAGCGATCAGGATAGAAAATGATCATAAGCGATAAGACCTGACAGCTAAAAAAGATGATAATGCTATACATTACCTTATGATGATTAAATCTATTCATGGTATTCCCCTTCTAGATCAAAGATATTCCCCCAAGCTTTGATCAATTACTTTGTTTCAAAACTATAACGATATGCAACATAGATGATCAAGATACAACATGCAAAACCACCCGTCACATCACTTAAAAAATGTGCACCTGCAACAATTCGCGATAACGCAACAATCACGATATATACCATTCCTAGCGCAAATAAGCCATTCGCCAAGTGCTTATTATCATCGCTTTTCAACAATGGCAATAGCGCATAGATCAAGATGCAGCTAGCACACGCCGTATGGCCACTTGGAAATGATTTAAATTCTTCCAACGGGATACCTTTGACAAGCAATAATGTCCGCAAGCTATGATCAAAGCGAAACCATGGTAAAAAATAAGCATCATCATTAGCCACGATCATCCGCATCCTAGGGCGACCCCACCATAATTTAAGGACATTGACCAAGATCAACTGACCAACCAAGACGATGAATACAAATTTGATATAACTTTCTAGCTTCTTAACTTCCACATCTTTCAAATATTGATAGACCAAACAATCCACGATCAACAATAAGGCCACATTTTGGATCATCAAGATCACGATATTATATTCAGCTAAAAACTTCGTAGGTGATATCGTCCCAATCAAAAAACAGGTCAAATTTAAGATCAAACCTAAAGCTTGAATGATCCTGCGTTTAGGCAGCGCATAATTGTTGGCAATCATCAACATCATCGTACCGCACATCGCAAATCCGATATTAAATGGTAACTGGCCATATGCAGCAAAAAATAAGGCAAAGCGGCTTTGTTGTTGATATAAATTTTGCGATAAACCATAATCAAAAAAAGCCCCTAAGCTCATGCCCATAACGACGATGCTAACCAACAAACATATTTTTTTACGATCAAAAAAATTAATATTCAATATTTTTACCTTCTTTTCTATTTATACCTCTTCATCACTTAAAACGTCCTTCATCATCATTCGCCCTCTTTGCAAAAGTGAATAGATAGATGCCGGTTTTTTCTTTAAGATCTTGGCGATTTCTTCTACCTTATATCCTTCATAATAATATAAGTATAATGTCAACTTATATTTAGGTGGCAACTGCAATAAGCAGCTCAATACATGTTTATGCTCATCATTAGTCGTACCATAACTATTGATATAATCATCAAGCGGTACCATCTGACGATGAAAAAAGCTTTTCAACAGATCTTTACATGCATTGATCGTCACTTTGATCATCCATGCTTTTTCATGCTCCTCACTAACAAAATCCGTATCATCTTGATAGTAACGCAAAAATACATTTTGAAAGATATCTTCCATGTCAGCATGATTTTTTAAATGAACCATGCAAATACGTTTGACCATATCCCCGTATTTGTCAATGGCTTGTTTTAAAGCAGCTTCACTGCGCATAATTATATTTTGCCAACTTGGATGCAAGGCCATAGGATCGCTTGCTGATAAGCAAGATCTATGACCCTAGTTATATCTAACAAGATATCTTCATAGGTACCACTGATATTTAGATCATAGCTAACAATAAAATCTTGACGCTTAGGATCGTTAGATAAAACTAAAGACTGATCTTTTTGCGCTAGTAGGAATTGATGGTAATGTGTTTGGACTTGACGATTAGCTCCTGAGATCCAAACTTTCATGCTGAAACGCTGATAATCAAAAATAATGGCTAATTTTAAACCATGATCTTTCAAAGCTTGATCTTGCAATTGAAAATAAGCATAATCCATCTTATTTTCCATGACCGTGTTTTGCACCTTAAATGTGGGATATTTTTTCGCAACATCTATTTTTAACTGATTCAATAAGGTTTGTAGTTTTTGATAGCCTTGTTGTAACGTTGTCGTTTGTAACAATTCTTTAAATTGTAAAATATCTTTATCATTAAAATTCATGCATTTTCTCCTATATTGATAGCTTAAAGTAATTGATCAGATATTTAGCTAAGCCATCGTGATCATTATCCCAAGCTGTAATTTGTTTGGCTACCTGCTTTAATTCATCATTGCCATTGCACATCAAAACACTATTGATATCTAAGGCCAAAGCTTCTTTATCATTATCCGCATCACCAAAAAACATGACTTGATCTAATGGAAGCTGCAAGTGTTGACACATATATTTGATACCAAAGCCTTTATTGATACCTTTTTTCGTAATTTCACCATTATGTGGCACAGAAGTTGTTAGATCAAAAGGCAATGTTTCTTTTTGCGCAAAAAGCTGACTTCTCAAAGCTAGATCTTCAAAAAAGATATTTGCTCGATTAACTTGGCGCTTATTATCCACGACATCTTCCTTGATATCTTCAACGATCGTGCGGCTTCGTTTGATCATTGGAAGCAATTCAGGTTGGATATGATAGCGATCAAGATGCTCGATACTATAACGATCTGAAAACACCTGACCATCCGCGTTATAATCGATATCAACTTTATAAGGCGTCAAAAGATCGATGATCTTAGCAAATTCCTCACTAGTAAAACAAGAGGTAAAAAGGGTAGCTTGCTTTTGCATATCATAAATAATCGCTCCATTGCTTAAGATCGCATAATCACAAAAACCTGGCGTCAACAATTCCGCAGGCAAACCTTGCAATGATCTTCCCGTACATGGGATCAAGATATGACCTTGATTTTTTAACAGAGATAGGACCTTTAAGGTCAAAGGGCTTATTGCTTTTTTACTATTAAGTAAGCTACCATCTAAATCAAACGCAATGATCATATCATCAAACCTCTTTTCTTTATCTATATATGATACCATAAATCTATGTTTTAATTAGAAGATAAGCACAAAAAAATAACATAGGCTCGTTTTTTATGAATATTTCAGGCTACGTGCTATTTAAAATGCAAATCTTTCAAACAAAGATCACAACAATATATGAAGCAATTTAAAACTAGGATAAATTAATCCCTTACATTTAAGATATCACAATAATTCATATTTACTTTTTAAAGGAAATATCATAAAATTTAAACGTATAAAAAGGAGACAAAACATGAAAATTTCAGCATTACAAAAAGCTAGATATGAGTATTCACCTAAGCTTCCTGGCATGTTAAGAAATGGTATCGCTGATATCTGTGTCAAAGAAGGCGAAGAAACTCAAAGCGTAGCTGATCAAGAAAAGATCAAAGCTTTATTCCCAAACACTTATGGAAAAAAAGAAATTACATTTGCTAAAGGGGAAAATACATCAGCAGCTAAGAAACAAGTTGTGGGTGTAATCTTATCTGGTGGACAAGCTCCAGGTGGACACAATGTCATCTGTGGTTTATATGATGCTTTAAAAGCAACTAATAAAGAAAACGAACTATATGGCTTCAAAAATGGTCCTATTGGTTTGATCAATGATGACTACTTAGTATTCGATGATGCATACATCAATGAATACCGCAATACTGGTGGTTTTGATATCATCGGTTCTGGACGTACTAAATTAGAAACCCAAGAACAATTCGCAATCGTTGCAGACGTTTGTAAAAAACATGGTATCACAGCTATCGTTATCATCGGTGGTGATGATTCAAATACTAATGCTGCTGTCTTAGCTGAATATTTTGCAGCTCATGATACAGGCGTACAAGTCATCGGATGTCCAAAAACTATCGACGGTGACCTTAAAAACGAAGATATCGAATGTTCATTCGGTTTTGATACCGCTACTAAAACTTATAGCGAAATCATCGGTAACATCGAAAGAGATGCTAACTCAGCTAAAAAATACTGGCACTTCATCAAAGTTATGGGACGTTCTGCTTCTCACGTTGCTTTGGAATGTGCATTAGAAACACAACCAAACATTTGCTTGATTTCTGAAGAAGTTTCAGCTAAGAAAATGTCTTTATCACAAATCGCTGATTATATCGCTGATTCCGTTGCAAATCGTGCAGCAAAAGGTATGAACTTTGGGGTTGCGATCATCCCTGAAGGTGTCGTTGAATTCGTTCCTGAATTCTCTGTATTGATCCACGAAATCAATGAATTATTAGCAGGAAGCAAAGCTGATGCATTCAATGAACTTCCTACTTGGAAAGATAAATATGCTTTCATCGAAAATGGTTTGACCAAAGAATCTATGGAAGTATTTGCCATCCTTCCTGAAACGATCCAACAACAATTATTCTTAGAAAGAGATCCACATGGAAACGTTCAAGTTTCATTGATCGAATCTGAAAAATTATTCTCTGCTTTAGTTAAAGCTAAATTAGATGAAAGAAAAGCAGCTGGTACATATACTGGTAAATTCAATCCATTACACCATTTCTTAGGATATGAAGGAAGATGTGCATTCCCATCTAACTTTGATTCTGATTACTGCTATTCATTAGGATACAATGCTTTCATGTTGATCCAATACGGTTATAATGGATACTTATCAAAGATCTCTAACCTATCTAAACCAGCAAATGAATGGGTAGCTGGTGGTATGCCAATCACTAAGATGATGAACATTGAAAGAAGACACGGTGAAGATAAACCAGTTATCAAAAAAGCTTTAGTAGAATTAGAAGGTAAACCATTCAAATTCTTCGAAGCTAACCGTGAACAATGGGCAACTGAAACATGCTATGTATATCCAGGCGCAATCCAATACTACGGACCTGCAGAAGTATGTGACATTACTACTAAAACATTAGCTTTAGAACAAGAATAAACAATTAGCTCGAAACTCTATGTTTCGGGCTTTTTTTTATTCATTTTAAATAAGAAAAATAAGAAATATATAATTAATATATTGTCAACTCAAAAAGAATAACTTATAATGTAGTAAAGGAGATCATATCATGAGCGAACAAGAAAAATATCTAAGTAAGGCCCACAAAATTCTTAAATTAAAAAAGTGGCTGCTACCATGTTTAATCATTGCGATCATTGCGGTAATCATTAGTTTCAACTTGCTTAATAATAAAAGAACCATGATTCTAACTTATCTCAATTTCAGTTTGATCATCACCACTTTTGTTGCGATCATCGGATATGTATATTACAAGCTATTCAGTGAAAATATCCTTTACTACTGTCAAAACTATGATAACAATCCCGAAGGTGTCAAAAGAAAGGTGCGCTTAAGTTATTTTGGAGCGAGTTTATGTGCCTTTGCTTTAATTGCTAGTTTCATTGGGATCATCTTTAGTTTCATTTTATTTTAAATTCATAAAACGCGGACAATGAAATGAACCCTGTTATTGACATGTACCCCAAATCCTAGACAACTAGGGGGAGGGGTATTTTTATTATGAAATTACAAAACAGTGATCTTTCTTAGTTTAAAGACTAACTAACGTAAGATATCATAACTTTTAACTAACCCAACACCTATGGCATTAGGACCGGTATGACAAGCAATACTCATCGTTAT
>JALEMK010000125.1 GCA_022768265.1 Erysipelotrichaceae bacterium | reverse complement strand
TATAATTAAAATTTTTTTCTTTTTAACTTTAAAAAAAAAAAAAAAAAAAAAAAAAAAAAAAAAACAGCAATATAGGTAAAATCACATTCTGGAAAATTATTATGTAAATAATGCCTCAAATGCATAACCAAATCGATAGATTTTAAAAGAAAAGTATATTCTAGAGTAATTATTCCTTCACTTAGCATAACTAAAATTTCACCAATTATAGCATCTGACTGTTTCAACGTTACAGCAATCATTGTTAAAGAATTAATGTTTAAAATGTCAGCTGACTTTTTTCACCAAATTCAACCATAACATAATAATCTCTCATTTAATCACATTGATATTTTAAACATTTCTCATCGTTTCGATAATCGTATATTTTATCAACATTAGTTGCTAATACATTTCTTAACCTAAGGTACTCACTCTCTAAAGAATCATTTTATTTATCTCATTACAAATTATAAATTATCAATGTCATATAAATAAGATTTTAACTAAATTGATATTATTAGTTCACTTTCATATCCAGAAAGTGTTTCTTGAACAATACAGCCATTAGAAAAAAGCGCACTTCCTCCTTTGGCAATTTCATCCCCAGGTTGATCCAAGCATACTGAATTCACATACACAACTTTATTGCATATTCTATTAGCCTGTAAGCAATATTCATATTTTGCACTTTCATTCCATTTTGAAGGAGAAAAATCAGTATATACAGGCCATAATACAACATCTGGTTTAATTGCTTTTATTAATTCTATATTCTTATCAAACCATAAATCACCACATAGACCTACAGTAAATTTAATATTCAAATAATTAAATGTATGAAAACCATTGCCTTCAACATATTTTGTATTAGCGCTAGATTCTTTCCACCCTGGTGATACTCTTCTAAATACATCTATTATTTCCCCGTTGGATGATATCGTTATTTGCGAACTATATATGAATTCTTTATCTTTTTCAATAAAGCCAAAACTAACTGCAACGTTATTTATTTTTGCTTCATTCTTTATTTCATCAATTATTATGTCATTAACTGAAATAGCTATATTAATATCCCTTTCATAGTTGAAATTTAAAGCGTAAAATCCTTGAAGGAATGCTTCTCCAAACACAATTAAATCAACATTATTTGAATATTTATTTAATAAATCTAATATCTTATTCTTATTTTCTATGATGTCATTTGTTTTTGAAATCATAGAAGCTAAAACTATTTTCATACTATCAACCATCCTTCAAACTTCAATTTAACACTTTCTTTTATAAAATAATTATTACATTTATATAAGCTACAAAAAATTATTACTATCATTTTTTAAAGAAAAGAGGCTTATATAATCTCTTGTAAAAGCCTAAAAAATTATTGTTTAATAGCTTATTATCACCAAAATTGATTGTTATACTTAATGAAAATTTTTGAAGCGATTTTATTTAACATTGATCCATATTCCTTGATCATGAATTTCTGCATCATCAATAGAATTATAAAATCTAATTGCTTCATCATTATTAGCTATAAGAGCAACAAGTGTATTTACACCCTTTTCTTTAAGCATTAGCTTTAAATTATGCAATAATGCTTGTGCAACTTTATGATGTCTTTCATTTTTTAACACACAAATCCAATCTAAATAAGCCGTTTCATACTTAGGATCATTAAAAGTACAAAGTAATGTTGCATCTATTCTACCAATAACTTTTTCTTCTTTATACGCCAACAAAGAAATTGCGTTGATAAAACGTGGACTATCAAAGCTTTTTGCTAGCGAAGCAATATAATCATCATCAATCTCCCAAAAATAAGTATTGGGTTCTTGTTTTCTTAATTCTTTCTCAAATTCAATAACATCTTTAATTTTATCCCTTGTAAACAATAAAATATCAATCATTTTGGTCCACTCCTTTTTCAAACGATTTAAAATATCTTCCTTCTCCCTTAATATAAGGAGGTCTAGCTACCATACCTTTACCAACTAATATTTCATTCACTTCACCAAAAATCAAATGGTATATTTCATTCGCAATGTCCTTTGATCTAACGCCATGTAATGTTGCTGATAGTTGGTTTTCCACCTCAATTATCTTTAATGCATCAAAAAGATAATGCTCAATCTTTGGTAATATAAACTTATATAATTCATTGCCAATTTTAAAAGCTTGATAATCATATATTGGAACTATGATCTTACCATTTTTACAATAATCAAATCGTTCATATATATCTACGTATCGTTTTTCAACTTTTTCATTATTTGCTAATTTTTCAAAATTAATTATCAATTCCTCTTTAGAACAATTGATATAGCCATGTTTTTCTTTAGAAAGATAATTTAATTCATTTAATCGATAATAGCGATAAAAATCATTACGATTACCATCACTATCCCCAAATGATACAAACCCTTTATTATTAAGCACCAAGCGATTATAGGAAAATAATAGTTTATTACTATAAGCATTTAATTTATTGCTATCTTCATATAAAATCACCAAATAATCTAGACCTGTTTTATGAATACAAGATGTTGTTACCAAGGCATTTTGCTCTAAATAATCAAACATAAGACCATCAAATATATATCCACATAAAACATGATATAAATTACGTTCAGTTGAATAACCATTATCAATATGACTTATGATTTCACTTATAGATTTTTTATGATACAACAATTCGCTAGCAATCTCATTAGCAACTTTTTTACTTAATTTTTTTAAGATATCAACATCATTTTCAACAAAAAATGGAACCTTCATCCCTAGCTTATTATCTTTCAATTGCAAAACATCAATTTTAATCAAAGATTTTACTAATGAACAATTATCAAAACAATCTACAGTAATAGAGTAAGGCTTACTTTTCATTACCTTTTCTAATATATGATCCACTCCATCTAAACTTAAAACATATCGTGGATTATTCATATCAAAAGGTACATCACAAGAATAGTTTTCATAATAATACTTATTAATTTTGAAATTACCCCTAACAACCATTGCTGAATACCATTTCCTGTAAAAATATTGTAATTACGTAAGAATCATTTTTTTGTTGTTTTATCTCTTTTTTCATCTTCGAATACATTCGTTTTCAACACATTTTCATTAATATATTTTATTCCATTAGTAAATGTTATATGTTTTCCATTGTCATCTTTGATTTTAGCATCAGAATAAAATTTAGGCATTCCTTCATCAGCATGCTCAATGACTATTACTTGAAGAGAATTATCTGTATTATTTTCTATTTCATTGATGACTCTACGAATAACCTTAAAAATATCTATTAATGTTTTCATATCTTTACTATTCTTCATATCTAAACTGTCAGGAAAATACGGTCTACTCAATTGATCATAAATTATAAAGGAAGGAATACATGTTTCATAATTAGAAATAGTCCTTTGGAAAGCCAAGGTCGATGCTACATGAGCAAACAATAAATTATTATCTGATCCCCATCCAGATAAATATACTTTTTTATCATTGTTTTCATAATAGCAACTCATTCTTTTTAGGTCGAATCCTATTGTTTTATTCTTGTGTTCGAATTCAGGATAAAATCCTTTAATATCATCATTAATATACGTGGAAATAGTATTCTCTAATATTTTATTCTTTTCATCTAGTTCTTCCCTCTTTATTTTTAATCTATTTTCTAAATTTTGATACTTTACATTAAGAGAGGATAACTTTTCTTGCATTGATTTAATATAATTATCATATATATCAAACTTCTCTTCAATTTTTGCTTCTAGCTTATATAAATTCTTCATCTTACTTGCAAAATTTGAATATTTATCATGTTGTAGCTTTATCTCTTCATAAGCTTTCAATGTAAAATTCCTTTCTTTTTCTATATCTTTGATTTCTTTTTTTATTTTAAATTTTTCATATTCAAGATTGTTACTTTTATTTACATTGATTTTCGAAAGCTCATCATTTAGAGCGCATCTCATTTTTTTAAAATTCATGTACAAAGATTCATCAAGATACAAATCTTCGATCAAATCTTCTATGATCATTGATTTTTCCTGAACTTCGTCTAATTTATTAGATATGTGGTTTAATCCTAAAGATTGATCTTCTATTTGACGCAATTTGTATTTTAAATCACTTAAATTATTTTCTTGTTTTTTTAATTTGTACTTTAAATCACTCAAATTATCTAAAGATTTAGATTGATATGGATCAAAATCATTTAGATCTACTTTGTATTTTAAATAACTGTCTTTATCATTTATTTGATTAGCATCAATATCATTATTAGTTTCTAAAAATAATATTTTTATTAAAGATTTTATTTCTTTTAATTCTTCATCTTCATTATAATTATTAATTTTATCTTTAATCCTATCTATTTGTTTCTTTATAATATTTAATTCATCATATTGTTTAAAGAAACTAAAATCAACAAATCCACACAGCAAAGGTAATTCCAAACAGAGGCTTCTTTTTTTATTTTCATTATCCATTCTATAAAATAGCATATCTTTTCTTAGGACATCTGAATCACGTTGAATGCATAAAGACAGACAATTACGATAAGTTATATTTCTTTCCTTATCTGTAATATCATCTTTTAATGTAGATACCTCTATACCATGTTTTTCAAAAAGGATTCTATTCACTTCATTCCAATTAATAATAGTAGAATCACATATTATTTTATAATAATCATCTAGTTCAGAATTCAAATTTGAAAATACAAATTGAGTAGTTTTATTAGCGCTTCTAGCTAATAGGAAGAATGAATCTCCCATTTCGCAGATTAAGAAATGCCAATTTGAAATTTTTGTTATAGTCTTTGGAATCAATTCATTGTTAGATTTACCAAAACAATAATCTATAATATCCAAAATGGTTGATTTTCCTGTTTCTCTGTCCCCAGTAATTACATTTAGCCCTTTATGTAAATTAACATAATGTAAATTATTATTAATATCAATTGATCCTACCTTTTTAATTATTATTCTCTTCATAGTGATTGTACCCCTATTTTTTCTAAAATATTTATAAATCCATTATTACCATTTATTTTTGCTAAAGTTTTCACGCTTTTCATTAAAATATTAGTACTAAAGTATGATGGATATTTACTAATATTTTTTTCATATTTTATTGCAATGTCATCACCGTGATTGGTTAAAAAAATAAAATTATTATCAAAAACAATTAATTGTTTGTCTATGCAGAATGTCAAAAGATTAAGAAACTGCATATAATAAGGACTTAAAAAATAATATTTATGGCTTTGTCAAGAAAAATGTGTAAGTAATTTTTGAAAATTTATAAACTGTAAATTAATGCTATTACTATTCATTTTTATAGTAATCTATATCTATTAATGATGCAATAATAAACGCAAAAAGGCTAAACAATAACTAGTGA
>JALEMK010000109.1 GCA_022768265.1 Erysipelotrichaceae bacterium | reverse complement strand
GACCCGTAAGCCAATCAAATTACATTCTAAAGGCATGGTCTTGATAGTGATCTCCTTTTTAGGCTGCTTGATCGTTTTCTTAACGATATGCTTATGACTTTTACGGATCTTTGATAACTTCGATTTAACTTTGATGCCATTTAGATCCAATAACACATTTTGCCGATCGATACTTAAGACCTTCGCTACTTGATTGGTCTGCTTGATTTCTACATAATCATTAACGTTGATCTTTTCATCATCAGCTTCCTCAATTTCTTCCGCGATCAACTCATCTAACTGTTTAGTTTTAGCTAGGACCTCGTGATATTTACCATTGTTTTGTTTGCGGATATTGCTCAAGATATCATCGGCCTGTTGCTTGATTTCATCGATATATTGTTGCGCTTTGATCATGGCATCATCTTGTACGCGAGCTAATTGCTCATCTAATTTAATTTTCTTGGCCTTTAATTCTTTTTGAAGCTCCTTGTTTTCTTCAAGCTTTGCTTGTAATTGTTGATTAAGCTGTTGGGCTTCATTAAGCTGCTGCTCTAGTTTCTCGATCAAGACTTCTTCTTGAGTTTTATTTTGCTGGGTCAAAAAACGGGCTTCATTGATGATCTGTTTTTTTAGACCATATTTGGCAGCAATGGTCAAAGCATTGCTTTGTCCGGTCAAATTTTCTATATATTTATAAGTAGGACTTAAAGTTTTTTCATCAAATAATACGCTAGCTACCAAGACATCATCGTGGCGTTTACCATAGGTTTTCAAACGATTATAGTGAGTCGTCGCCACACAATAACATTGTAATTGTCTTAGATAATTGAAAATAGCTATGGCTAGTGCTTCTCCTTCTTTAGGATCGGTCCCACTGCCAATTTCATCTAATAACACCAATGACGAGCTGGTCGCATGATCAATGATGTATGCTAAGTTTGATAAATGCGCACTAAAAGTACTCAAACTTTGCTCAACGCTTTGCATATCGCCAATATCGATAAAGACCTGATCAAAAAAACCAATGGAAGCTGTATCTGCACAAACCGGCATGCCGCTATAAGTCATCAATACGCTTAAGGCCATAACTTTTAAAGTAACGGTCTTTCCTCCCGTATTAGGACCAGTAATCAACAACATCGACGCTTGATCACCTAATCGATAATCATTCTTCACGACCTTTTGAGCATCGATCAAAGGGTGAAATGCTTTTTTTAAATAAATATGTTTATGCTCATCTAAGCTAGCAACGCAAGCATCATGCTTTTTGCCCCAGCTAGCTTTAGCAAATATAACATCTAGTAAAGTGATGGTCGCTAAATTATTATGAAGATCATGATAATTTTGGGCAACCAAATTGGTACAATTGGTCAAAATGCGTAAGATCTCAATTTGTTCCTTATCTAATAGAGCTTGTTTTTGATTATTTAAGCCGATCAATTCTTGAGGCTCTACATAAGAAGCCATCCCACTAGCACTTTCCCCATGGACAAAACCACCGTAGCTATTTTTATCGCTTGCTTTCATCAGGATGCATACGCGATTATTGCGAGTACTAATGATGCCATCAACCACGCTAGCACTATGATTACGAACAAAACGATTCGCTGTTTCCGCGATCTTTTGATCGATATGACCTAGGTTTTGCCGAATCGCTCTTAGTTGCTCACTGGCATTGCTTGATACTTGACCATAAGCATCAAAACACTCGTTAAGCATCTTAAGCAATTTATCACAAACAACCAAGGTATTGGTTAGTTCACTAATGCTAGGATAATCATTTGCTGCTTGTTTCATATAGGTGATGATACCTTTGGTACCATTGATATTATCAATGATATTTAAAAAATCTTGCCCGGCTAAAACGATGCCTTTAGCAGCATTATCCAAAGCCATCGTAATATCTTTTATGCCCATAAAAGGCATACTTTCATATTTATAACATAATTCTAAAGCTTCTTTGATCCGTTGATTATCACGTTTGATCACCAGCTTGGCAAAACTAGGTTTGGTTGCCAATAATGCTTGTTTTCCTAACGAAAAACTACAATAAGTGCTCATTTGTTCAACGATCAAAGAAAATTCTTCATAAAAACTATTCATTATTAGCTCCTTGTGTAAATTCTTCGATCGGTAGATCATCAACATTATGATCGATCAACCACTGTTTGATATCTTCACGACTGTCGTTGCTTAAATCTTCATCTATCCATTGTTTCCAAAGTTGATCATTGACAGCTTGCTCATTCATGATTGCCATCGTTACTTGATCAAACACTTTAAAATAAGTTTGGTTGATGACATCTTGATTATTGATGATAAGCGGTGATGCCATGATCATATAGATGATAAAAAGCCAGATGATCCCGATCACGCTGCCACTAATGATTCCTAAAACTTTATTAACTTGCTTGATCAAAGGAATGCTGCCAATAAATTTAGCTAGTGGCTTGAATAACATAAAAATTACTTTTAACACGATAACCAACAAGATAAACCATACTAAATTATTGATGGCATCATAAACCAATGCATCAAAGACCATTTGATTGGCAATATACCAGCTATGCGGCCAAAGGTCAAACAATTCCGCAAAAATAGGAGCAAAGATCTTAGCTAGGATAATTGCTGCGATCAACCCCAACAAATTAACTATTTGCGTCAAAAACCCCTCTTTGACACCTTTGAAGACATTGATGAACAAAAATAAAATAATAGCGATATCTATGAATACAAAATAATTAGTGTCTATATACATATGGTGAACCTCTTTCTTAATAATGATACTCAAAAAAATTCAAATAAGCAAATTATTATGCTAAAATAAAAAACATGAATACGATAACTTTAACTTTACAACCAGCACAAGCTGCAAAATTATATGAAACCTTCAAAGAAGGTCAAGTACCTTCCACCAATCAATATGTAAGATACATGCTTAAACTAGAAAACTGTACCATTACCTGTTATACCAGCAACAAAGTAGTTTTTCAAGGTAGTGATGCCCAAGTCTATGCCAGTGCTTTTATGGATGAAAAAAAACTAGTTGTTTCCAAACAACCCGAAGCTTTCCAAGAACATGCTGGCAGCGATGAGGTTGGTACAGGTGATTATTTTGGACCGGTCGTGGTTGCAGCCTGCATCGTCAAAAGCAAGGATCTTCCTTGGTTACAAGCAGAAAATATCACCGACTCCAAAAAATTAAGTGATGAATACATCTTAAAGATCGCTCCTAAATTATTACAACAACTAACATATACCATTTTGATCTTAAATAACGATAAATACAATACCGTTCATCAAAGCAATAACCTAAATGCCATCAAGGCAAAATTACACAATCAAGCTTATCTAAACCTAAGCAAAAAACAAAGCTTGCCAAAACTAGTAGTGATCGATCAATTTACCCCTAGCAAAAATTATTATCAGTATCTATCGCAAGAACCTGAAGTAATTGGTAACATTCATTTTGAAACGAAAGCTGAAAGTAAATATCTAGCCGTAGCTTGTGCTAGCATCATCGCTCGTTACGCTTTTTTGATCAAATGGCAAGAAATGGAAAAACGCTATGCTTTTACCTTTCATAAGGGAGCATCTAGCTTAGTTGATCAAGATATCCAAGCTTTCATCAAGCAATTTGGCTATGAACGCTTGCATGAAGTAGCCAAGCTTCATTTTAAAAATACCCCAGCAAAAAAATAACACTATGTATTAAAACATAGTGTCACCTAGATCAAGTTATGCAAACTTGATCTTTTATTATTGATTCAAAGCAGCAAATAAACCTAAACACCCCGCCAGGATATCATCATAGCATTTATTAAAATCTCTTGTATACCATGGATCACTAACGCTTTCACCCAAGCGCTTTGCATGATCCAATAACATACTTATTTTCTTTTGGGGATCATTGTTGCACATACGTTTTAAATTTGCTTTATTATACTCATCCATAACGATCAACATATCGTAATGATCATAGTCCTCTTTGCTAAATTGTCTAGCGCTTTTTCCTTCGCAACTAATCCCCTTTTGCGCTAATAATTTCTTTACGGGAGGATATACAGGATTACCGATTTCTTCACGGCTCGTAGCACATGAAGCAATTTCATAATTTGCACTTTGTTGTTGCTTGTTGACGATATCCTTCATCACAAATTCAGCCATAGGACTACGACAAATATTGCCATGACAAATAAAAATTATCTTATGCATAATAGTACTCCTTTTTCATCAATTTACTTGTACTTTAATTTTCATGAATTATACCATAGTATTAGCTGCTTTTAAAAGAAAAAGCGAACCTTTAAGATTCGCTTTACAGATAGTTTAACCATTATTGATAACTTTTTTTACAGATAGTTCAATCGTATTGTTCAGTTGGACCATTTCTACTTTCGCCGCTTTTAACATCATCTTGCTAGCTTTGACACTATCTTGATCGCGGTATTTGTCTGATTCATATACGATCCTTTTGATTCCTGCTTGGATGATGGCTTTAGCACATTCATTACAAGGAAATAACGATACATAGATCGTACAATCACTTAGATCGCGTTTGCTGCTTAAGATAGCATTTAATTCCGCATGAACTACGAAAGCATATTTACTATTCAACATTCCATCTTCTTTGCCCCATGGAAACTCATCATCATTACACCCAAAAGGTAAGCCATTATAGCCAATCGATACGACACGATTCATCTTATCCACGATGACAGCCCCTACTTGGGTTGATGGATCTTTGCTACGCATGCTTGATAGATGAGCTAGACCCATGAAATATTCATCCCATGTCAAGACATTCTCTCTTTTCATCCTTGTTCTCCTTGATAGATCTTAATTAGATTTACGGTAAGTTTATCAACATTTAATCCTGCTTCCTCATATATCTTTAGGATCTTTAGGTCAGATTGACCATAAATATCATTGATAAACCAATTGTCATAACACTTATAACCAACAGCTACCAACAAAATGATCGCGCATACGATCGTATTTTGCTTTAAAGTTTTCCAAGCTGGATTATTACTAAAGATCACTGCTAACAACAATCCGCAGATAAAACCACCCATATGTGCTAAATAACCCACATTAGGCAAGAAATTGATCATGATATTGATCAATAAGATATAAACAAGATTAGCCATGACCATTGGTATCTTATAGATCTTGGTACTGTAAATATAAATGACCAAGGCTCCGATCAAACCATATAAGCCTCCACTAAGCCCTACAGCTACCATATTATCCGCTAACGCAAACATCGCAAGACTGCCACCTAAGATACTGGCAAACATGATGATCGCATATCGCGCATGACCATAGTATTTTTCAAGGATACGACCCAAGCTAAGCAAAGAAATGATATTAACCATAAGATGAGTAAATTCTACATGAACAAAGCCTGAAGTAAACATCCTAAACCATTGTCCTGCTTCAATAAAGATCTTATAATACCCACCCATCGCGATCGCTACTTCGCTACTGTTTAGATCATAACGATAAAAATAAAAACTGCAAAGATAGACGATGATACAAAGTAAGCTCGTTACGATCGTGACCCATGGTAAATCTTTATATTTGAGATATTTAGCCTTTCTTTGATTTTTCTTGGCCATCTCATTAAACTCACCATGAATTCTTTGCATCTCTTGCTCGATATTATTTACGGGCTTGATTTGCTTTTTTAGATCGGGAAAATAGCGACTAACATCGACCCCAGCATAATAACTTTCATCAATGGCTACCACATTATCAGCAATATCCCCATTTTCCTTACCAATGTGAATATCTAGATAAGCCTGTTTACAGTTAACTGTCGCAACGATAGAACTTAAGATCATCTCTTTGATATGGATTTGCTGAGCATTCTCAGGCAGATCATTTAAGGTCAAACGAATGATCGGATAAGTACGATGTTTTTTATTACAAAGCCATATTTCATTTTTTAATTGTTTGACTTCTACGATCTTGTAGTTAAAGTTCTTGATGAAATATAGGGCTAATTGATATAGTTTAAGCATTATCTTCACTCCTGATACTTGTCAAAAGTTCTGTAAAATAAGTTGGTAATGGTGCTTCGAAAGTCATCTTTTCCAATGTTGTTGGATGGATCAGTTCTAATTTATAAGCATGTAAGACCTGACCTTGAGTATTTTTTAAGGTCTTACGTCGTCCATATACTTCATCCCCAACGATTGGATGATCGATAAATTGCATATGCACCCTGATCTGATGGGTTCGTCCTGTTTCCAATTTACATTTGACCAAAGTGTATTTCTTAAAGCGTTCGATGACATCAAAATGTGTAATCGCTTCTTTGCTGTTTATTTCTGTGACGGTCATCTTTTTACGATCTTTGCCATCTCGACCGATTGGCGCATCGATCGTTCCGCTATTATGCTCGATGACGCCTTCTACCAAAGCCATATATTCCCGATGACAGGTCTTATTAGCTAATTGTTGGGCAATAGCTTCATGCGCTTTATCATTTTTGCAGGCAACGATACAACCAGTAGTATCTTTATCGATACGATGAACGATACCAGGACGGATCTTACCATTGATCCCTGATAGATCTTTACAATGAAATAATAAAGCATTGACCAAAGTATGTTCATAATTACCAATACTAGGATGTACGACCATCCCTTTAGGTTTATTGATGACGATGATGTCTTGATCTTCATAAATGATATCTAAAGGGATATCCTCGGGTTTTGCATCGATTTCCACCAATGCGAAATCATTGATGGTAATGATATCCCCATTTTTGACCTTGGTATTGCTTTTGCACGGTTTATCATTGATCACGATCTTCTCATCATCGATCAATTGTTGGATAAAACTACGCGATAGCTCATCTTGTACCATATTAAGATATTTATCAACACGCAGCGCTTTTTCTAAATCGGTTACCGTTATTTTTTCCATGTACCATACTCCTCTTTTACAAAAATATAGATCAAGATAAATGCGCCAAAGGTAACGGCAATATCTGCAACGTTAAAGATGGGAAAATCATAACCAAATAGATAAAAATCTAAAAAGTCACGCACATATCCTAAATATAGACGATCGATCAGGTTGCCAAGTGCCCCAGCAATCAATAAACTATAGCACCAAAGTTGCAAATGATTTTCTTTCGCTTCTTTGATATACAGATATATAAAGCATCCTGCCATGGCTAAACTGATAAATGCCAAGATTTCCGTATGACCAGAAAACATGCTCCAACCAGCTCCTGTATTTTTAGCATATGTCAAATAGAAAAAATCTTTGATAACTGGTATGGAATCGTGCAATGCTAGATTAATTTGAAAATAATATTTTGTTAATTGGTCGATCACGATGATCGCCACTGAAAGAATTGCTAATTTTAATTTCATTTTCTCAACCTCGCTATGTATTATACCATAACTTAAGCAAATTACTAATTTATTGTTATATCATCTAATAATTCATCAACGCTTTCTTCTTTAAACTGATTCATATATAAATGATGATAATAACCTTTTTTAGCCATTAATTCCTCATGGCGACCCATTTCTTGAATCTTACCATTTTTGATGACCAAGATCTTATCGGCATTTACGATCGTGCTCAAGCGGTGAGCAACCACAAAGGTCGTGTGATCTTTCATCACATGATCGATGGCATATTGAATGATCTTTTCTGTTTGGGTATCAATGGAAGATGTCGCCTCATCTAAGACAAAGATCTTAGGTTTTTTGATCAAGGCACGAGCAAACGATAACATTTGTTTTTGGCCAGTTGATAGAAGGTTTCCGCCCTCTCCTACCTGACTGTCATATTTATCTGGTAATGCTTCGATAAACTCATCGGCTTTGA
>JALEMK010000089.1 GCA_022768265.1 Erysipelotrichaceae bacterium | reverse complement strand
GTTGGTCAATATCAACATGATCTACCAGCAAAACAACTAAATGAACGTTTAGATTTCGCCATCTTAAAATCAGTAAATAGAGTAGGCGTAGATGTTAATACGGCAAGCATGGAGCTTTTGATGCATGTAGCCGGTTTAAATAAGGCCAATGCTAAAGCTATCGTAGAATATCGAAATGAGCATGGGCGTTTTCTAAATCGTGAACAATTGAAAAAAGTTAAAAAGATGGGGGAAAAGACCTATATTCAATGTGCAGGCTTCTTGCGCATCCAAGATGGAAACAATGAATTAGATAAAACAGGTATCCATCCTGAAAGTTATGCCTTAGCAAATGCACTATTAACAAAATATGACATAACCCAAAATGATCTTGATATCACTAGGTGTGCTCAAGAATTAGGAAGTGATGTTTATACCATCAAAGATATCGTTACGATCTTAAAAGCACCAGGAAGAGATTATCGTGAACGTTTTGATGGCCCAATCTTAAGAAGCGACATCTTAGAAATCGAGGATTTAAAAATAGGGGATAAATTACAAGGGGTGGTCAGAAATGTTACAGATTTTGGGGCATTTATCGACATTGGTCTTCATGAAGATGGCTTAGCACATATCTCACGATTAAGTAAAAATAGGGTCAATCATCCTAGTGAGGTTGTAAGTGTCAATGATATCGTAGATGTTTATGTTGCGGATATCGATAAAGAAAGAGAAAAGGTTCAACTGTCATTGATCAAGATATAAAAAAAGGCACTTTTTGAAGTGCCTTTTTAAGTGCTATTTCATTTTAGTGATTGCAATGATATTAGTAATGGCAAAATATAGGCCAACGATGGCAATGATGCCTTCGATGATCAACATGTACATAGCATGATTTTGCAAGATGCCATTTAAGACGATCAATACGGCTAAAGCTAGATATAAGAAAGCTAATAAAGCAGCGCGACCTTTTTTGCCTTCTTGAACGATGCCGTCGATACGTGATACATTGTGATATTTTTTGATATCAAAATTTGGCACTTGGGTTAAAGTATCTAAAAATTTACGATACTTAAATTCTGAGATAGCTAGTGCCAAGACACCTGCAACAATACAGATGATGATATTGACTTTAAATGTTGCGATCAAAATACCTAAAACCAAAGCGATGATATAACGATTGGTGTAATAACTTAATTGATTGACATGACGTTCTTTGATGATATAAGCTCCTTTAGAAAAGCGATCATATAGAACTTTTTGTCCATCATCCAAGATATAAATATTTCTACCGGCAACAATTTCTTTTTTGGCCATTAATAAATCCTCCTATAATTGTGCCAAACCTTTGCAGTATGTTTGCACAACGCTGTAGTCATCGTTTAATACAACGATATCGGCATCATAACCTGCACATAGCTTACCTAAATGATCGTTTAGACCTAATAAGGTAGCAGGGTTGATAGTGCATGAGTTTAATGCTGCATCAAATGGAACCATCGCTTTTTCTACTAAGTTTCTTAGACCTTCATTGATCTTTAAAGTAGATCCAGCTAAGCTCTTAGTGCTTGTTAGATGGGCACTTCCATCTGGGTAAATTTCAATTTCATTACCACCGAATAAGAATTTTTCGCCAGCTTTGAAGCCTTTGCACATCAAACCATCAGAGATCATGATCGTTTTATCACGACCTTTTGAGTTGAATAGGATATTTAAGGCTGCTGGTGTTGAGTGGTTGCAGTCACAGATAACTTCACCAAAGACATCACGATTACGTAAAGCCGCACCAACTAAACCATTGTTACGATGGTTGAATGGAGTCATACCGTTGTAGATGTGGGTCATTGATTTAGCACCATTTGCGAATGCTAGATTAGCTTGTTCATAAGTGGCAGCAGAGTGACCAATGGAAACGGCTACACCATTTTCAGCACAGTATCTAGTTAGAGCAAAATCTGGATCTGTTTCGGTTGCAAGTGTGATGATCTTGATCAAGCCATCAGCAGCTTCTTGGTATTTTTTAAATTGTTCAACAGTTGGGGCAACGATATGTTGTTCTGGTTGAGCTCCTTTATATACCATGTCTAAGTATGGTCCTTCAAAATGGATACCAAGGATCGTCGCACCTTCATAACCATCTTTAACTACTTTAGCTACATTTTTAACAGCATTAGTTAAAACTTCTTCACTTTGGGTGATGGTAGTTGCTAAGATACCAGTAACACCTTCTTCAACGATATTTTTGGTCCATTTACGTAAACCTTCTTCATTAGCATCGTTTGTATCAAAGCCATAAGCACCATGGCAATGGATGTCAATGAATCCTGGAACGATTCGCTTGTCTTGATAATCAGTATCAACTTCTTTGGTACCATAATTATAAACAGCTTTAATTTTCTTGTCTTCTACTTCTAATTGCGCTGGGATGAACTCACCGTTTAACCAAACGCGTGTACTTTGAATAATCATTATTATTTCCTCCTAATATAATTATAATTTAGCACGAAAATAAAGCAAGTGGTTTGCATTTTTTAGTAATGATTTTAAATATTTTAACTAAATTGTTGAAAACGCTATGATACTTGTTATAATTTAAGTGACTTAAAAGAAAAGGAGAACAAAAACATGACAGTATTTAACATGGATGATGCTACACTTAAGAGCACTAGTGCAACATTCACCGCAACAGAAATTCATCAACAACCAGCTACATGGGCAAAAACTTGCAATCAAATCCGTGAAATGAAAGAAGAAATCAAAACTTTCATGGATAAGGTATTAACTCAAGATGATTATGATGTGGTATTTACAGGAGCAGGAACTAGCGAATTCGTTGGTAATGGCCTATATTCTTATATCAATCGTCTTTGCAACTATAAGGCTAAATCTTATGGAACAACCGATATTACGGCAACTCCTGAAAATTATATTTCTCCAAACAAACCAACATTATTAATTAGCTTTGGTCGTAGCGGAAATTCTCCAGAATCAATCGGTGCTGTAGATTCAGCAGAAGCTGTAAGCAATAATCTATATCATTTATTTGTTACTTGTAATAAAGATGGTGCATTGAGCAAACGTGCTGAAAAAGAAGCTAATTGCTTAGCAATCAATTTAACAGATGAAACTCATGACCAATCATTTGCAATGACTTCTAGTTTCTCTAATATGTATCTTGCAACATTATTATGCTTTAGCATCGATAATCTAGAAGAAACCATCGCTAAAGTTGATAGCTTGATCGCAGCTAGTACAAAATTAGTCGATGAAAGATATGTTGAAATGAAACATGTCGTAGATAGCTATGATTTTAATCGTATCGTTTACTTAGGAAGCAATACATTAAAAGGTATCGCACAAGAATCTGCTTTAAAAATGTTAGAATTAACAGCAGGTAAAGTAGTTACAATGTATGATACACCTTTAGGATTTAGACATGGTCCTAAATCAATCGTCAATGATGATACTTTAACAGTTGTATATTTAAGTGATGAAGCTTATACTCGTCAATATGAAGTTGATTTGATCAAAGAAATGAGCGGTCAAAGAAAAGGTAATAAGATCATGGCAGTATGCAATACCCCTTGTGAAGAAGCAAAAGCATTGAGCGATTACTATTATTGCTTTGATACTGAAGCTAAAGATAATGTATTTAATGGCTTAGACTATATCGTTTGTGCACAATTGATCGCATTGTATAAATCATTATCATTAAGCATCACGCCAGACAATCCATGCCCAACAGGTGAAGTAAACCGTGTTGTTAAGGGCGTTACTTTATATCCATATTCTAAATAGGAGGAAATAATAGAATGTTAGGAATTATCGTTACAGGACATGGTAACTTTGCTACCGGTCTAACAAGCTCTGTAAAATTGATCGCTGGTATCCCTGAGCACTATGAAGCAGTTGATTTTGTTGAAACTGATTCAGTAGAAGATCTAGAAGCAAAATTAAATGCTGCTTTAGATCGCTTAAGCGACTGTGAAGGCGTTATCGTATTCTCAGATTTATTAGGTGGTTCACCATTTAAAACTGCGGTAGAAGTATCTTTAAAACGCCCAGAAGCTAATATGGTCGTTTTATCAGGAACTAACTTAGGTATGATCATCGAAACTAGCATGGCTAGAGCTTTCGTTGAAGATGCTCAAAGCTTAGCTGATATGGCGGTAAACACTGGTAAAGATCAAGTATATAAATATGTATATACTGAAAGAAAACAAGAAGAAGACTGCGAAGACGGTATCTAAAAAATGAAGGAGATCATTAAGATCTCCTTTTTTAGTTATCATAGATTTTACGCGCATATTCACTAGGTGCAATACCAAAGCGCTGGGTGAATTTACGGCTGAAATAATGAATAGAAGCATAGCCTAGCATATTACTGATAGCACTGATCGTATACTGCGATTGACGTATCAAAACTTTAGAGCGAGCTAATTTTAATTCATTGATATATTGTTTAGGGGAAATATGCAGATTGTCCTTAAATAAATTTTGTAAGGAAGAGCGGGAAATCGAAAAGGCATTGCAGATCTGATCGATTGGTAAAGGTTCATAGATGTGATCGTTGATATAAGAAGTAATTTCTTCTAATAACTTATCTTCAAAATATTGATTGATGTTGGTTGTTGGTTTGATATATTCATCTTGATAATTATATTGTAGCAACTTGATGATAATCCCTTCTAACAAGCAGATTTGATAATCATTTGCATAGGGAATATTACTATCAGAGTTTTTGGCCAACAACTCGATTTGTGCTACGATTTCTTTGCTGCAGGCAAATACCCGATTAAAGATTCCCGGATCGATCAAACCATTCATTTCAAAAATAATCGTTAAATATGAACAAGAACCAGCAGAAGCAACAGCTTGGGAATGAAATTGTTTAGGAGAATATAGACATAGGTCATGCGTATTTAAAGTATATTCTTTGTTTTCAATGGTTGTTTTCAAGCAACCATTATCTACATAAGTTAATTCATAAAAATTGTGGATCTCCCCATCAAATTTGTAATCCGGACCTTTGACCACATAATAATAGGCAAGGATCTTATTGATATGTAAGGAAGAACGAATGTCTTTGATCATATAAGATCTTTTAGTAATTTCTTGTTTGTAAGTATGGCCAACAGGCACATAGATACTGACATTAACGCTATCATCCATAGGAACGATTGCAAAGCGAACCCCTTTTTTTAAGTTTACATGACGATGGATAGCATATTCTAAAAAATTGTCTTCATCATATATGATCAGCATGCCCATGCCTGAATTAACCACAACATAGATCTCAGTATCATAATAAAAAACTTTATTGATGTTTTTGCTGGTCAAGATATATTCTTTAGGCTCAAAATTTTTCTGACTAACGATAGCTTTCGTCGGTTTACCATATTTTAAGAAATTGGCACTAGTTGTCTTATTATACATTTTTTTTGTCTCCTCGTATAAAAATTTTAACATATTTTCACATAATCTTCACAAATAAACGCCAAAAAAACACACATTGTTGAAAAATGCAAATTGAATACTAAAAAAAATAAATAAATTATTAGTGATATGGAATAGAATAATAACTGAGGAAAGCGTTTTCTTAACAGCTTACCTTTGAAGGGAAGGAGATATTATGCCAAATATCATTTTAACAAGAATTGACAATCGTCTTATTCATGGTCAAGTTGCTACTCAATGGAGTGGAGCAATCGGAATTAACTTAATTCTAGTGGCTAATGATGACGTTGCCAGCAATCCCATGCGCCAAGGCTTAATGGATATGGCTGCTCCAAGTTATGCTACTACGCGTTATTGGACAGTTGAAAAAACAATCAACACTATCCATAAAGCAAGTGACGCACAAAAAATCTTTATCATCGCGGACAATCCTCAAGATGTTTTAAAACTAGTTGAGGGTGGCGTTCCTATCAAACGCTTAAATGTCGGTAACATGCACATGGCTGATGGCAAAAGACAAGTTGCTACCAGCGTTGCAGTAGATGATGCTGACATTGAAGCATTTACCAAACTTCGTGATCTAGGTGTTGAAATTTTCATTCAACGTGTACCTGACATTGCGAAAGAGGACGCTAGCGTACTATTTAAAAAATAATATTTAATTTAATTAGAAAGGGGATTATATCAAAATGGATGTAATTCAAATTGTTTTATTAGCAATCGCAACATTTATCTTTGCTATTGACCAATTCTCATTAACTGAAGTTCTTTATCGTCCAATGGTAGCTTGCCCAATCATTGGGGCAATCCTTGGTGATTTAAACACAGGTTTAGTTGTTGGTGGTACTTATGAATTAATGATGGTAGGTAACATGCCAGTTGGTGGAGCTCAGCCTCCAAACGCTGTATTAGGTGCAGTTGTAGCAATGGTTTTCTCTGTAAAGAGTGGAATGACAGTTGACCAAGCACTAGGAACAGCAGTAATCTTCTCTGTTTTCGGTCAATATGCTGTTACTTTATCATTTACAATTATGTCTGGATTAATGACAAAAGCTGATAAGGCAGCTGAAGAAGCAAACCCTGCTGGAATATTCCAAGTTAACTTAATTTCTTGTTTAATCGTTGGCGGATTATTTGCATTAATGGCTGTTCTTGCATATGTTGGTGGAGAAGCTATGTCATCAACATTAAATACTATTAATAGCCAATTCTCATGGCTAATGGGTGGTTTAGGTGCTGCTGGTGGTATGATGCGTAACGTAGGGTTCGCAGTATTGTTAAAGATTATGATGGCAAACGATTACTGGGGAATTTACCTTGCAGGTTTCGCAGCTGCTGCATTATTTGGAAACTTACAAGCTACAGCAACTTCAGCATTATTATTAATCGCATTCATCGGTGTAGCAATTGCTATCTATGACTTTACAATGAATATCAAAATCAAAAACTTAAATGGTAATGGAAATGGAGGTATGAGTGATGGCATCTAATGTAGCTACTTATAAAGATTTGACTCCTGCTCAACCACTTGATAAAAAAACATTAAATAGAATGGTTTGGAGATCAACAATGTTGCAAGCATCATTCAACTATGAAAGAATGCAAGCAGCTGGTTGGTTATGGGGTATCTTACCAGGATTACAAAAAATCCATACTAACAAAGAAGATTTAAGTGCTTCTATGGCTCATAATCTTGATTTCTTTAACACTCACCCATTCTTAGTAACATTCGTTATGGGTATCGTTCTATCAATGGAACAAGAAAAAGCTGATATCAATACTATCCGTGCGGTACGTGTCGCTGCTATGGGTCCATTAGGTGGTATCGGAGATGCTATTTTCTGGTTTGCACTTTATCCAATTGTTGCAGGTATTACTGCTACAATGGCTATTGAAGAAAATATTGTCGGCGTTATTTTATACTTTGTGTTGATTTTTGGTTTCCAAATGGCATTGCGTTTCTTCTTAATGAACTGGTCATATGAATTAGGAACTAATGCAATTACGATGTTAACAAAAAATGCAAAAGAATTTACTCGCGCTGCAAGTATCTTGGGTGTATTTATCGTTGGTGCATTAACTTGTAACTATGCTAATGTTAAATTAGGTATGGTAATTCCTAATGGAGAATCAACAATTGATTTACAACAAATGTTAGATAATATTTTACCTGCTGCATTATCATTAGCTGTAACAATGTTATGTTTCTGGTTAATTAAGAAAAAGAACTGGTCTGCAACTAAATGTATTCTATTATTATTAGTAATCGGTATCGTTGGTTGTATATTCGGTATCTTTGGTGGTCCTGCTGGAGAATATACTTCTTTAGTACCAGTTCCTTGGCACGCTTAATAATAAGTTAAAAGATAAATCTTCTGAACTTCAAAAGCTCGCTTTATGGCGAGCTTTTTTCTATAATTAATATACAGGTGATATGATGAAAAGAAAGACGATAAACACGCCGATTGGTAAACTAACTATTTCTGAACAAGACAATGCTATCGTCCAGATCAATAAGGACAATCGGCAATATCATGATGATAGCAAGTTACTAGATCAAGCTAGCAAGGAAATACATGAATATTTTGCTGGGAAGCGCCAAAATTTTACTTTTGCGATCAAGATTGATAAATATCCTGATATATACGAGCAATTGCGTAAAGTACCTTATGGTAAGACCATATCTTATAAACAGTTGGCTATCTTGTGCAATAGGCCAAAAGCAAGTCGTTTTATCGGCAATGTCATGCACGAAAATCCCTTATTACTAGTTGTGCCGTGTCATCGGGTTATTAAAAGTGATGGAAGCTTAGGCGGCTTTGGCTTAGGGCTCGATATCAAAAAATATCTTTTGATCTTAGAAGGTATCATTGCGCATGAGCGATAACGTCTTGAAATAGCGATGGTAAATTGCTTATAATATAGGGCGAGGTAAAAAGATGAAAAAAATAATGTGTGTGCTTTTATCTTTCATGATCTTTTGTCAGAATGTCTTTGCATTGGGTTTTGAAGATATTATTTATAGTGAAAAATATAATGTTGTTAGCATCAGCCAAGATGGTATAACCAATATCGTTGAAGCTGATGATTTTGATATGGCTCTTAGTTTGTTTGAGCAATATAAAGATAGTTATGATAATTTAGGTATTACCAAAGATGGGATTTTTTATAAGGTAGAATATGGTATCGTTGCTTTTGACAAAAGTGAGGCTTGTGATATCAATGTTGAATTTCTTAATAAATTAGATGGTTCTAACAATTATCTCAATGGTTGTTATGGCAATGATGCAGCTTATATAGACACCACTGCTGAACAAAAAGTAGAGTTTAAGATCTCAGGGGTTACAGGCCTAGCTAATTTTGATGATGTAACCATTATTCCTTTAGAGTTTTTAAATGATAATAGTTTAAGTATGTATAAGGTTATAGATGGTAAGTTATATCATCATATCAAAAAGGATGTTAGCAATGATCTATATAGCAATCTAATCAATTTAGGTGAAGCACCAACTTATCTAGCTAAAGATACTAGTTATTATAGTTATGATGGTCATTATTTTTATGACAATATGGGTGCTTTATTGGAAGATTATCAAAATGGTAGTTATGGTTTGAGCGTCAATGCTAATGAGCCTTACTACAATTATTATCAATTTGTTTCTCATCGTAGCTTAACAAATATTACTCAGCAAGATATGGAAAATTATCTTAAGGATCAATTATTGATCGATGATGTAATTTATAGTTATGAAGATATGGATAAAGATAGTGCGGACGATAGCTTAACTCGTTCTCAATTTTATGGAAATGAATTTGCATTTTATCAGTATCAATATCAATATGGAGCTAATGCGGCTATGATGATGGCCTTAGCAATGAATGAAAGTGCTTTTGGTCGCAGCTCTTTAGCTTTTACAAGAAACAATTTATTTGGGCATGCGGCTTATGATAGTGATGTAGAACGCAATGCTTCGCGTTATCTTAGCGTGATGTCTAGCATATATAGTCATGCGAAATATTATATTTCTGGTACTTATTGTTATCCTAGCAAGTTTCAATATCACGGAGGCTTTTTTGGTAACAAAGCAAGCGGGATGAATGTCAGTTATGCTTCAGATCCATACTGGGGCGAAAAAGCAGCTCAATATTATTATAAATTAGATGAAGCTTTAGGTTTTAAAGATAAGGATGCATATACTTTAGGGGTTAATCTAGATAGTGAGCCAATCAATATCTATCAATATTCTGATGTAAATAGTCAAATCTTATACCAAAGCAATGCAAATAATGATTATGTTTTCATTATCTTAGAAGCATTTGAAGCAAATGGTCAAAGCTGGTATAAAGTTCAAAGCGATGCTAGCTTAAATGCCAATAGCAACGTAGAATTGCTTTATGATTATGATTTTGCTAATCATGTAGGATATATCTTGCAAGAAAATGTTGAATTGATCTTACCAGGAAAAAATAGTGGATATGATTATGTAAATGTTAGTTTTGATGCAAATGGCGGTACATTTAAGGATGGCAGCGGGTACATTAGTTATAATATGCCAGTGGCGATTCCTAGTATTGAGACCCCTACGAAGGATAATGCATTATTTGTTGGCTGGGATAAAGAACTAGCTAATGTGCTGGAAGATACGGTGTATGTGGCCCAATATCAGGATGTTAATAGCATTGAGCTAGTTTCGATTCCTAAACAAGCTTATGAGATCAATGAACGTATCGATCTAACCAATGGCAGCGTAAAAGTAAATTTTGCTGATGGTTCATCTAAAGAATTTGCATTGACTACAGCGATGGTTTCAGGATATGATCTATCCTCAGCAGGTGAGCAAGAAGTATTGGTAAGCTATGCAGGATGTACGACCACTTATCCAATTAGTGTTAGTCAAGAATTAGACGATCTAAGAAAAGATCTTACCAATAAGATCAATGAGGTTTTAGAATTAGATCCATTGCAGCTATCAGCAGATGATAAAGCTCAGTTATTAGTTTTAAAAAATGAAATCAATGAAGGCATTCAACCAACATTAAGTTTTGCCCAACTACGAAATCTAGATAAATTAATCTATGCTAGTATTGATAAGCGGATCCAATACCGTGTGGATAGTGATATTGCGGTCAGTGGTTTATCTTTGGTTATTCCTATCAAGGATTCTTTGAGCAAAACTTGGCTAAAAGACTTTTATAGCGTTAGTAAAGGAAAGGCTGATCATAAAGCTACATTAGAAAAAGTAGCTAAGGCAAATGATTACACGATCCATGAAGCCTTTAGCATAAAGATTCGTAATCGTTTAAGCAAGATCGAAGTTGATAGACCATTTATCATTAGTTTACCAAAACCAGCAAATTATTCTGCAAATGAGATGTTTAAGGTTTTAGCTTATGAAAACGGTGAAGTTAGGGAATGCAATACGACCCAAACGGATAATTATATTCAATTCATGAGCGATGGCAACGCGGATTATTTATTAGTTTCAAAAACTAGTGCCAATACATATAGCGAGAAAGATGTCCTTGAAACGATCAATCAAACCAATAGCGAAACTGATATCTTGACGATCATCGGTTTTGGCGCCTTTGGTACCTTGATTGTGATCATTGGTATCATCATTGCTTTAAAAATAAGAAGAAGGATGAAATATGATTCAAAAAAACGTCGATATCTACAAGATCAAGTTTCAGAAGATGATGGTGGATCAACAATTGATTGCTAGCATTGCAGTGCGAGGAGTAGCCATTGCCATCAAAGTGAAACAAATAGCTGAAGATGAATATCTTTGCATAGATGGTCATAAGCGTTTAAACGCTTTGGAAATCTTAGCTAAGAAGGATATTAAATTTAGCAAGGTGCCTTGTGTTATCAAAAATGATTTTAGTAAGGCCGGCAGTGGATATTGGGGAAATACCAAGAATAAACATTAGGAGAAGACAAGATGGAAAGATTACAGAAAATAATTGCTCAAGCAGGTATCGCATCAAGACGTAAGGCTGAACAAATGATCGTTGAAGGACGCGTCAAGGTTGATGGACAAGTGATCACGGAATTAGGATATAAGGCCAAAAAAGGAAGCGTTATCGAAGTTGATGGTAAAAAGATCCAAAAAGAAGATAAGGTATATTTTGTCATGAACAAACCTAAAAATACTTTATGTACAGCAAGTGATGAACATGATCGACCAACGATCAATGATTATTTAGATATACCACAAAGAGTTTTTAGTGTAGGTCGTTTAGATTTTGATACTACGGGGGTTTTGATCTTAACTAATGATGGCGATTTTGCTAATCAGATCATCCATCCTCGCTACCATATCAAAAAAGTTTATGAGGTAAGTATCAAAGGCATGCTTACTACCGAACAAATCAAAGAGCTAGAGAAAGGTATACGTTTAGAAGATGGCATGACCTTACCAGCTAAAGTTTGGGTCACCAATCGTAATTATGAAAAAGATAGCTGTAAGATCGAATTAACGATCTTAGAGGGACGTAATCGTCAAGTTAAAAGAATGATCGAATACTTTGGTCATGAGGTCAAAAAATTAAATCGTAAAGCCATTGGTTTTTTACAAGTTAATGATCTTAAACCTGGCGAATATCGAATCTTGAAACCTTTTGAAGTTAAGCAACTGTTAAAATTAGCTAATGAAAAATAAAAAGAAGCTTATGCTTCTTTTTGTTTGGCTTGCTCGATCATGGCAATATCAGGATCGATATATATAGTTTTATAAGTCGTTAATTGAACCATCCCGGGCTTGGCTTGGGGGATTTTTTTTAGATTTTTAACCATACAGTAGTTAACAGGTACCGAGCTAGATAGACGGCCGCTAGAATAGTAGGCCGCAATATTGGCAGCTAGACGGATGATAGCTTCTGATGTTTCTCCTTGGACGATGACATGAGCACCATGATAATCTTTAGCGTGAAACCATAGATCATTTTTATTGGCCAGTTTAAAGGTTAGATAATCATTTTGGAGATTATTCTTGCCAAATAGGATCTTGGTATTGTCTAGGTTGAGCACGCTATATTTAGGAACTTCTTCTTTTTTGTTCTTACGGATCTTTTGTTGTTGCTTCTTTAGATAGCCTAATTTGATTAATTCGTCTTTGATTTCTTTGGCATCATGAAATTGAGCCAATTGTAACTGTTGCTCGATGCCGATGAAATAGTCTAATTCATCTTGAGTGATCTCAATTTGTTTTAAGAGGTGAGCTTGCGCCTTTTTTTGTTTATGATATTTGGTATAGCATTTGTTAGCATTTTGTTTGCCATCTAGCTTAGGATCAAGAGGAATCTTAATAGGTTGGTCATCATAAAATGAATTTAAGGTAATGACTTTTTGACCTTTGGTATCTTGGATATTATAAGTATATAAAAGATCACCATATTCTTTCCAACGATCACAGTCTAAAGATTCATCATAGGCTTCTAATAATTTAGGTAGTTTTTGTTTATAGTGCTTGATCTGAGCTTTGACATATTTAAAGATATCGCCGCTAATTTGTTTGATACGATCTTTTTCTTCGAGATGGAAGTAGACGACATCTAATCCTTCATGAATATCATAGCTAACATTATGACCTAAGTGCGTTAGTTCAATACAATGAAATACAGCTTCGTTATTTTTATTGGCAATATATAGCTTATTAGATGTTTTGATTTGTTCCATGATATTTGTAAAGCTTTGGGCATTGGCCAAGCGGTAACGGACCTCATCTTCTAATAAAGGTGAAAAGCCTAAGAACTGTTTGGTCAAATGTTGATTATGGTCAAAGGTAGTAGTGCTAAAAGGATCTAGTTTGTCTTGAGGTTCAATATCTTTGAATTTCGCTCCTGGATGGATGGTACGAAGGTTATTTTCAAAAGGGGGAATGCGTTTTAAGGCATCAACGATGATACCTTGATCATTAACTAGGATGACATTGGCATATTTTCCCATTAATTCGATACTTAAAAACCACTTCACCCGATCACCGATACCGTTGGTAAAAGATACTTCCATTTTTAAATGACGATCTAGATTATCTTGTTTAATATTTAAGATACTTGCACCTTCGAGGTATTTACGTAAGACCATGACAAAATTCCCGGGTTCTTCAGGAGTAGGAAACTTGCGGTTGCTTAGATTAATTCGATTATATAAAGAATGACAAGAAATAACTAATTGTTTCTTACCATCATGGGTTTTTAGCTGAAATAATAATTCTGTTTTGCTGATCTGGTAGATCTTATTGATTCTACAAGGTAAGATTGCTTGGATATCAGGAATGATCTTAGCAATCATAATTGCATCTAAAGCCATTGGTAAACCTCCTTTATAGCTTTTAATATTTTAGCAAAATTTAGCTTTATAAAAAAGTTTTTGTTGCAAATAATGATAACTAAGGTATCATAATTATATGAAATGAGGGATAGGCATGAAAAAAGGATTATTGATCGTCCTAAGCGGACCTAGTGGTGTTGGTAAAGGTACGGTAATCAAAGAATTGATGAAAAATGATGATTTAAAATTGAGTTATTCGATCTCAATGACGACCCGTAAACCTCGCCAAGGTGAGATGGAAGGTGTTAATTATTTCTATGTCAGCAAAGAACAGTTCCAACAAGCAATTGCAGATGGGGAACTGTTAGAGCATGCAGAATTTGTTGGTAATATGTATGGAACACCTAAAGCCTATGTGGAAAAATTACGCGAAGAAGGACGCAATGTCTTATTGGAAATTGAAGTTCAAGGGGCAATGCAAGTTAAGGAAAAATGTGATGATGCCTTAAGCATCTTCATCATCCCACCTTCGATCGAAGAATTAGCGAAAAGAATTCGCGGTAGAGCTAGCGAGCCAGAAGAAATCGTGCAACAACGTTTGGAAAAAGCCAAGAAAGAAATGGAACTTATTCCTCAATATAAATACGTTGTTTGCAATGATGATCCTATCTTGGCTAGTGATATCATTTCAGCGATCATCAAGCGGCATATGGAAATATAGTATGGAGCCATCCATACTTTTTTAATTGTTTAAAAAGATGAATTTAGGTATAATGATGAATGGTGATAAATATGGTACAGAAAAAATATGATGATAATAGTATCCAGATCTTAGAAGGGCTTGAAGCAGTCCGCAAAAGACCAGGGATGTATATAGGTTCCACAGATGGCAGAGGTTTGCATCATCTGATTTGGGAAATAGTTGATAATGCGGTTGATGAAGCCTTAAATGGTTATGGTAAAAAGATCGATATCGTAATTGGTAAAGAAGGAACGATCAGCGTCGCTGATGAAGGCCGAGGGATGCCTGTAGGAATGCATGCTTCAGGCGTTAATACCTTGGAAGTTATCTTTACGATCTTACATGCTGGTGGTAAATTTACTAGTCAAGGTGGCTATAAGACTTCCGGTGGTTTACATGGGGTTGGTGCTAGTGTCGTCAATGCTTTAAGTGAATGGCTAGAAGTAGAAGTATGTGATGGTAAACATATCCATCGTATGCGTTTTAGTGATGGCGGCAAAAAGATCGGTAAGCTAGAAACGATCGGCACGACCAAAAAGACAGGTAGCAAGGTTACTTTCAAACCAGATGCAACCATCTTTTCAACGACCAATTTTAACTATGCTACGATTTGTGAAAGAGCAAGAGAAACCGCCTTTTTATTAAGTGGTGTCAGCTTTAGCGTGGAAGATGAAAGAACCAATAAACATGAAACATTTGTCTATGATGATGGTTTGGTATCATTTTTGGAATATCTAAATGATGATCGTTCATTATTGACCAAGCCGATTTGTTTTAAAGGTGCAAGCAATGGCATTGAAGTAAGCATGGCGATGCAATATACCGATGATTATCAAGAAAATGTCTTTAGTTTTGTAAACTTGGTAAGAACGATCGATGGGGGAACCCATGAAGCTGGTTTTAAAAGCGGGATCACCAAGGCTGTAAATGATTATGCGAAAAAGTATGGGATCATCAAAGCTAAAGATAAAAATTTTGAAGGTAGTGATGTTCGAGAAGGTTTGACAACGATCATTAGTTGCTCGATTCCTGAAGATCTATTACAATTTGAAGGACAGACCAAAGGAAAGTTAGGTACTCCGCAAGCTAAGACCGCTTGTGAAAGCCTAGCTTATGAAAAGATCAGCTTTTTCTTGGAAGAGAATAAGCAAATTGCCGAAAGTTTGATCAAAAAGATGCAAAAAGCTTCATTAGCGCGCGAAGCAGCACGCAAAGCTCGTGAAGAAGCGCGTAAGGGAAAAAAAGGTAATAAAAGTGAAAAGGTCCTTAGTGGTAAACTAGCGCCAGCTCAATCAAGAGATAGCAGTAAAAAAGAATTATTCTTGGTCGAAGGTGATTCAGCGGGTGGTAGTGCTAAGCAAGGAAGAGATTCTAAATATCAAGCTATTTTACCATTAAGAGGTAAGGTCTTAAATACCGAAAAATGCTCGATGAGTGACATTGAGAAAAATGAAGAATTAAATACGATCATCCATGCTTTAGGAGCAGGGGTTGGCAGTAGCTTTGATTATAGTGATGCGAATTATCAAAAAGTCATCATCATGACCGATGCCGATGATGATGGTGCACATATTCAAATCCTATTATTAACCTTCTTTTTCCGTTTCATGCGACCTTTGATCGAACATGGCATGGTGTATATCGCTAACCCGCCATTATATAAAGTTAGCAAAGGTAAGGATATTCATTATTGTTATAATAATGAAGAATTAGAACAATTGAAAAAAACTTTGGGAAAAGTAGATATCCAAAGATATAAAGGTCTTGGGGAAATGAATGCTTCGCAATTATGGGAAACAACGATGAATCCTCAAACGCGTACCTTGATCCAAGTTAGTATCGACGATATGATGATGGCTGAAAAAAATGTCAGTACCTTGATGGGTGATAAGGCCAATGCGCGTCGTCAGTGGATCGAAGAAAATGTTAGTTTTACATTAGAAGACGATTATAAGGTGGAATAAGATGGTAAAAAATAAAGAAATACAAGAAAGTACATTGATCAATACACCCTTAGAAAACATCATGTCTGATCGTTTTTCACGTTATTCAAAATATATCATTCAAGAAAGAGCGTTGCCAGATGCCCGTGATGGCTTAAAACCTGTTCAACGGCGGATCCTTTACGCGATGTTCCATGAAGGTAATACCTTTGATCATGCCTTTCGTAAATCAGCTAAGACCGTAGGTATCGTTATCGGTAACTATCATCCGCATGGCGACAGCAGTGTTTATGAAGCGATGGTTAGGATGTCACAAGATTGGAAGATCAATCATCCTTTGATCGAAATGCATGGAAATAATGGTTCGATCGATGATGACCCAGCCGCTGCCATGCGTTATACCGAGGCTCGTTTAAGTAAGATTGCTAGTACGATGGAAGTTGATCTAGATAAAGATACGGTTGAATTTGCCCCAAACTTTGATGATACTGAAGTCGAACCAACGGTTTTGCCAGCGCGCTTTCCTACATTGTTGGTCAATGGTTCAACAGGAATTGCTGCGGGATATGCAACCAATATCGCGCCACATAACCTAACTGAAGTTATTAACGCTACGATCTATCGCATTCAAAATCCAGAATGTAGCTTAGAAGAAATCATGGAAATCATGCCTGGACCGGACTTTCCAACTGGAGCCATCGTTCAGGGTAAAAAAGGGATTTTAGATGCGTTTAAAACCGGCAAGGGGCGTGTAGTCGTACGTTCAAAAGCCCAGATCATCCAAACTAAAACGATCCAGCAGATCGTTATCACGGAAATACCATATGAAGTTGTCAAAATCAATATGGTCAAAAAAATGGATGAGATCAAGATGGCTAAAGATATCGATGGCATCATCGATGTACGTGATGAATCTGATCGTAATGGTTTAAAGATCGTGGTCGATATCAAAAAAGATGTCAATGCTCAGCAGATCTTAAATTATTTTTATAAAAATACCGATCTACAAGTATATTACAATTACAACATGATTGCGATCATCGATAAGACACCTAAACAAGTAGGAGTTATCGATCTGATCGATTGCTTTATTCGTCATCGTGAAGATGTCGTGATCAAGCGTAGCCGTTATGAATTAAATAAGATGGAAAATCGCTGTCATGTCTTAGAAGGGCTGATGAAGGCGGTATCTATCATGGATGAGATCATTGCGATCATTCGTCAATCAAAAGATAAACAAGATTCTAAGCTTAATTTGATCAAGCGTTTTGGTTTTAGCGAAGCCCAAGCTGAAGCAATCGTTACGATGCGCTTATATCGTTTAAGCAATACGGATATCAAACAATTAAGAGAAGAATTTGCTTATTTGATCAATAAGATCGAAGAAACTAAAGCAATCTTAGCTAATAAAAAAGTTTTAGATCGGGTGATCATTAACGAACTAAAGGAAATCAGCAAGGAATATGGGCAAGCTCGTAAGACCCAGATCATTGATGAGATCGAAGAAATCGTCATTGATAAGACCAGTATGATCGCTAATGAAAGGGTCATGATCACGATTAGTAAAGATGGATATGTCAAAAAAGTTTCTTTACGCTCTTTTAATTCAACCGATAGCATCACCGGCCGAAAAGAAGGTGATAGTATCCTAGGTATCAAGGAAGTTGATACGCTAGATACCTTATTGTTGTTTACTAGCAAGGGTAATTATGCTTACTTGCCAGTTTATCAGATCGATGAAGCTAAATGGAAAGATCTAGGTATGCATATCAATAAATATATCAAGATCGATGCACAAGAAAAGATCGTTAGCGCTATTGTCATCAAAAACTTTGTTACTTATGCTTGGATCATTACGGTCAGTGCCAAAGGCTACATCAAGAAAACGCCAGTTGAGCAATTTAATCTAACTCGTAACAACAAGGTCGTTTGCGGCATGAAGATCAAAAAGGATGATGAGCTAGTTAAAGCGTTCATCGGCTACGCTCATCAAGATGTCATCGTGGTTAGTAGAGATGGTTTTGCTACCCGTTACAATATTGATGGCATTCCTTCGACCAATACCAAGTCTTTAGGAGTTAAGGCCATTAATTTAGCTAAACAAGATGTCTTAGCTAGTGCTTGCTGCGTAGATCAAGCGCAGATCGTTTTAGTTGGCGATAATGCGCAGATGAAACGCATCAAACAAGATAACATTCATGAGACATCACGTTATGTCAAAGGCGAAAGATTGTGCAAATATGTGAAGTCTAATCCAGTTAGGATCATGGAAATCAGAAGCGTCGATCTTTATGATAAATTAAATTTTGTTAAAGATAGCATCGAAAAGATCGAAGTTAAAGATATAAGTTTGATGAGCTTAGATAGTACCTTTGCTAATCCTTTAAGCTTAGAAAGCGGTTGGTATTTGGAAAAAGAAATCGCCGAATGTCGTATCATCGATAAACCGGCTGATGATACTTTGATGATCGATCATTCACAAGATGTCGAAGAAAATAATTTAGGCGAATATGAAATGTTAAATTTGTTTGGAGATGATAAATAATGTATCGTGATGTTTATTACGAAATATATCCTTTAGGTTTTTGTGGTGCTTTACATGGTGAAAGTCGAGGTATCAAGCATATCTTGACCTTCATCGAGCATTTTGAGCGCTTAAAGATCGATGCTTTATATCTAGCACCGATCTTTCAAAGTGATAATCACGGTTATGATACCCAAGATTATTTTAAGATCGATGAGCGTTTAGGAAGCAATGAAGATTTCAAAGAAGTGGTGAGCGTCTTACATGATCATGGTATCAAGGTCATCATTGATGGCGTCTTTAATCATGTAGGCAGGGGCTTTTGGGCCTTTCAAGATGTATTAAATAAACGACAAGATAGTGCTTATAAAGATTGGTTCTACATCGATCTTGCTAGAAATAATCAATATGATGATCACCTTTGGTATGAAGGGTGGGAAAATCACTTTGAACTTGTTAAGCTAAATTTACAAAATCCACAAGTTAAACAGCATCTTTTTAATGCTATCAATTATTGGCATGAAGAATTTAAGATCGATGGTTTACGTTTGGATGTAGCTTATAGCTTGGATCAGCAATTCTTGAAAGAAATGCGTCAGATGACGGCAGCATATCCTGATTTCATCTTGATTGGTGAACTTTTGCATGGTGATTATAATCGTATCGTCAACGATGAAATGTTGCATAGCTGCACCAATTACGAATGTTATAAAGGTCTATATTCAAGCATGAATGATTTAAACTTATTTGAGATCGCTCATTCGCTAAATCGCCAATTTGGCAAAGAAAATTGGTGTTTATATCGCGGAAAACATTTATTAAACTTCGTTGATAATCATGATGTTACTAGGATTGCCTCGATCTTAAAAGATCCTAAACATCTTCCATTGGTATATACCTTGCTATTTACGATGCCAGGTATGCCATGTATCTATTATGGTAGCGAATGGGGCGAAAAAGCTAACAAGATGGTAGGCAGCGATGATAATCTGCGACCATATTTTGCAAAGCCTCAAACTAATGAGCTATGCGAACATATCAGTAAATTAGCCATGATCCATAAAAATGAAAAAGCCCTATATGATGGTGATTATGAAAATGTTCATATCAACAATCAATATATGGCTTTTAAAAGGCAAAATGCTGATGAAAGCATCATCGTGGCCATTAATATTTCCATGATGAGCCAAACATTAAAACTAGGTGAAGGGCTAGCAACATGTCTATATCATCAAACTTCATATGATCTAGCTAATCTAAAGCTGGATCCATATGCTTTTGTGATTCTAAAAAGGTAATGACTTGATTTAAATCAGTAAATTCATGATCGATCAAATGGGTAAATTCATCATCTTTCGAAATAAGATCAGGAATAAAGCCAGCGATGGCATTTGCGGAAGATGCAGCGATGATACCCATTTTTGAGTCTTCTAAGACCAAACATTCTTCGCTTTTGACATTTGCTTCTTGGATACATCTTAAAAAGATATCTGGGAAAGGCTTGCGTCTTGCGATCATATCACCACAGCAGATAAAATCAAAATGATAGTTTTTGCTTAAAGTTGAAACTAATTCATAGACATAGTCCTTTGGACTGCTAGAGCCAATACATACTTTATAGTCATTAGCGTTTAGATAAGATAATAGATTCTCTAATCCTGGTTTGCTTAATCCTGAGGTATGAGCTAGTTCCATGATTTTGTTATGGCGGGTTACCCTTAATTGGTCAAGGTGCTTTTCCAACCCCGGAAAGCGATCAAACTGGTTTTGGGCTTCAAAAGCACCTACGCCAGTGATGCCTCTAAAAAAAGCATCATCAAAAGCAAAGCCATGTTCTTGACCAAAAGCTAACCAATTCTCTTTGGAAACGCGCTCAGTATCAAACATCAAACCATCACAATCTAAAATAACACATTTAATCATACCGTACCTCTTTTATTGTAAATATTGTATAATATAAATCGAAGAAGGGAAAGAAAATGATTTTTAGACCAGATGTTTATATTGCTAGTTATAATGATCTAGATGTTCAAAAGCTTCAAAATAAGAAGATTAAGGTACTGATCGTGGATATCGATAATACTTTAGTAGCAAGTAGTGGATGGGATCTTGATGATCAAGCAAAGGATTTTGTAGCTAGATTGAAAAAAATGGAAATAATTCCAGTGGTTATTAGCAATAATATCAATAAAAGAGTAGCGCATTTTGCTCAGATCTTACAAATAGATTACTATGCTTTTTCTTTAAAGCCATTGCCTTGGCGATTTTATCAATTACAAAAAAAGTACCATGTGAAAAAAGAAGAAGTAATGATCATGGGCGATCAGTTGTTGACTGATGTTTTTTTTGCAAAAACTAGTGGGATCAAATGCATATTAGTTGATCCGCTTGAAGATAAAGATAATATATTTGGAACGGTTACCCGAAGCATTGAAAAGATCATTCGGAAGATCGATAAATTTGAAAAAGGAGCTTATTATGACAAAATGTAAAGGTTGTGGAATCGAAATACAACATAGTGATCCTAAACAACTAGGATATAGTCCTAAAGCTGATAGTTTGTATTGTCAGCGTTGTTTCCGCTTGATGCATTATGATGATCTACAATATTCCATGAAGCAAGGCATTGATCCTGATGTTGTTTTAGCTGGTATTGCTAAACAGGAGGGGTTGATCATGTGGGTATGTGATATCTTTGATTTTGAGGCTAGCATGATCGAAGGGCTAAATCGTCATTTATTAGGAAGAGATATCTTGATGGTCATTACTAAGCGTGATCTATTACCAGATACTTTAAGCAATGAAAAGTTGAAACGTTTCATCTTGGAACGCTTGAAAGCATACCAAATCAATGTCAAAGGCATCATCGTCACAGGTAAGGGCATCGATAATAAAGCGGATATTTTTGCGGCTCTAGAGCTTTTAGCTTATCATAATATCATTGTGATGGGAAAGGCCAATGTTGGAAAAAGTACCTTGTTGAATCAATTAAGTGCCAATGAAAGCTTGACGACTTCTCGATATCCAGGGACGACCTTAGACTTGATCGATGTTGATATCGAAGGCTACCATTTTATCGATACACCAGGTATTGAGGTCAAAAAAAGCATGATCATGGCCGTTGAAGAAAAAGATCTTAAAGCAGTGATGCCAATGCGTAAGATCAAACCAACGATCTTTCAATTATATGAAGATCAAGCTTTTATCATCGGAGGTTTATTGATGGTCAAGCTATTTGGTTGTAAGCAAACTAGTGTGGTCTTCTATGTCAGCAATGATATCAAGATCCATCGAACCAAAGCTCAAAATGCAGATAAACAATGGAACAATCATCTAGGTAAATTATATGTACCTGTAACTATCGATCAAAAATATACTCAAACAACGACCAAGAAACAATATGACAAGATGGATATCGTCATTGATGGTCTAGGTTGGCTTTGTGTCAGCGGTGATGTTCAAAGCATCGAGATCAAATATCCGCAAGATGTTAATATCAAATATAGAAAGGCGGCAATTTAATGCTAAGTGGAAAACAAAAACGTTATTTACGATCACTAGCTAGTACTAGAAGATCATTATTTCAAATCGGAAAGGACGGCTTAAGTCCAAATTTATATCGTACGGTGATTGATTCATTGGAAGCTCATGAATTGGTAAAGGTCAACGTTTTAAAAACCTGTGATACTGATTTTGATGAAT
>JALEMK010000049.1 GCA_022768265.1 Erysipelotrichaceae bacterium | reverse complement strand
TTGGCTGCTGCCTTGGTCCCAGCCGCCACGCCACCTATAACCAATACTTTCATTATTATTCTCCTTTTTAAATTATCTATATTATATGTCATCGCCCTTTTTTTGGATATTTATACGCTCATAAAAAAAGATCTTTGTACTTACACAAAGATCAATCTTCTTGCCTGGTCTTGGCGATAACAATTTCTCTTACGCAAACATCTTGGGGCATCCTATAAGCAAACATGACACACTCCACGATCTTTTGCGCATCTAAACCGCCAGCAATTTGCTTTTTCCATTCATTATAATCATTTTTGATATCCTCTTGGGTCGTATGACTTAATAATGGTGTTTCTACAACCCCTGGAGAAATCAAGATCATTCGCACCTTGCTATTAGCAACCTCTTTTCGCATGCTTTCGGTAATCGCATGAACTGCATATTTACTACCACAATATACCGCATGATTATTAAAGGTCTTAAAGCCAGCAATGGAACTAATGTTGATGATCGTTCCTTCGTTGCGTGCTACCATTTCTGGCAAAACGGCATGGGTCGTGGTCAAAACACCTTTGATATTCACATCAATCATTGCTTCCCACTCACTATAAGCTTGTTGTTGCGGATACCCCAGTTGCATCAAACCAGCACAATTAATCAACAAATCAGCTTTCCCATATTTATCTTGTGCTTTTTGGATCGCCTGTTTAACCTCATCAACTTTCGTAACATCAACACTTTCGCAAAGAGCATTTTCTAATTTAAGTTCATCCATCAATTCTTTTCGCCGAGCTAACAATAATAATGGATGTCCTGCTTGCGCAAAACTAATTGCTAACATTTTTCCGATTCCTGAACTCGCACCAGTAATAATAACTAACTTTTTCATTAAATTACCACCCTTTCTCCAAAAGTATTATAATAATTATGATAAAATTAACAAGAACGCACATTTTTTGCCCTAAGTGCAATTAATTTCACTAAACAGAAAATGATGAAAGGAAAGATCATGAAAAAAATAGAAGTAATTTGTGAAACCGAAGTCACGATCAAAATGATCGGCGGCAAATATAAAGCGCTGATCTTAGAATATTTGATCGAGCATGAAACCAAACGTTTTAACGAAATTCAAGCTTATCTACAAAATATTTCCCAAAGAACCCTAACCAACCAATTAAGAGAACTAGAAAAAGATGGTCTGATATCCCGCGAGGTATATGCACAGGTTCCTCCTAAAGTAGAATATTCCATTACGCCTAAAGGTCGAAGCCTATCTACGATCTTAGAAGCCATGTGTGCTTGGGGAGAAAAAAACATTGATGATCGCTTTATTTTAGCAAACCCTCAATGTTCATAACTTTATAGCACTCATACAAACGATCAAAATCATAGTTAGCATTAGCACCGCTACTAGATGGCAACACGCTCATGATCGCCATCAGTTCAGGATGAAACTTTTTAAAATAACGCCCTGCAACATTACCTAAGCAATAAATTCGCTCAATCGCACATTGTTCAAGGATAATAGCAAGATCAGTAGACACAACGTTTTTGATACTGCTATCATCACTATTATTGATTTCACAGCTTTCGATCACATCCCATAAGGCGATGTGATGTTTTTTTAAAAAAGCCTGCTTTTCAACAACGCTCATAGGCTGCTTATCCGCAAACACTTTAGCTAAAACCGGCCAAAAACGATTTTGCGGATGTGCATAATAAAACTGCTGCTCACGACTTTTAAGCGAGGGAAAGCTCCCTAAGATCAAGATCTTAGCATCTAATGCAAAACAGGGACCAAACTCATGATGAACGATCATACATCTAGATCCTTTTTCTCTAGCAAATAATTAACGATTTCTTTAACGATCAAATAAAACACCGTGAAAACTGGCACGCCAATAAACATCCCCACGATGCCAAACAAGCCCCCGCCAATGCATACCGAAAACAAGATAAACAAACTCGGAATCCCTAGACGATCTCCCAAGATCAATGGTCCTAAGATATTACCATCAAATTGTTGCAACAACAAAATGAAGATAGCAAAATAAAGCGCATATAAGGGATGAATGATCAGCAAGATAAAAACCCCAGGTATCGCGCCAATAAATGGGCCAAATACCGGAATCATATTAGTAACTCCAACAATAACAGACAACAACAAAGCATACGGTAATTGCAAGATCAACATTCCAACATAACACAAAATCCCGATGATCAATGAATCAATAAATTTACCAATGATGAAATCATTAAAAATCTGCCCCGAAACAATAATCTTTTCCGTAAGATAATCCGCAAAATTTTTAGGTAAAAATGCATAATTAAGCTTTTTGACATAACGCTTAAAACGCTGTTTTTCCAACATCATATAAAACGCAGCCATGATCGAAACGATCAAATCCATGATCCCTTTAGTAAAGCCATAAAACAAGCCTGGAACATTAGTAATAAAGGCCGTGAAAATCGCCGTAAATTTATCAAGTAAATTAACTTGATTTAGCCAATCACTAATTTGTTTAACATTGATGTTATAGTCATTCACAAAGGCAATCAAGGTCTTTTCAAACTCCTCAAAATACCCTGGAAAAACACTAACCAACGAATAGATGCTATTTAATAATTGCGGCACTAGCAACAACAAAAATAGCGCAACGACCACGATACCAAAGCAAAGTGCTAAAATCGCAGCCAAAGTATGTTTTAGTTTGTCTTTAACTTTCCAATTTTTCATCAATTTGAACTCAAGATAATCCATTGGTTCATTCAATAAAAACGCAAAAGCAAAACCAATTACAAAAGGTGAAAGCAACTTAAATATTCCATTAAGATAAGCTCTTATGCTATCAAAATGAAAAAAAATAAAATAAAACACAATTGTAATCAATGCAATTATCACATATGTGATAATCTTCTTTTTCATCTCATCATTAATCTGCATATAAGCTCCTTCAATAAATCCATCTAATATTATAATCGACATTTATTAAACTTTTAACTATTTTTATCTTAAGTTTTTCTTACATTTTAATATTTTTCCTAATAACAAAACCCCATCAAAGCTATTTACGCTTTTTGATGGGGTAAAAACTATTCTTCCTGATTATTTTTAACTACAAGATAAACAACGACACCAACGATTGCAACCCCAATGCCTCCAAGGATCCACCAAATAAAGCCAAAGCTATTCTCTTTTTCTACCTTGACATCACTATCTGGGGTACTGGTTGCTTCTACGCTTGGTTTTGGGGTAGTTGTTTTTTCTGGTTCAACCGTCTTTGTTGGTTCTTCCGTTTTAACTGGTTCCAATGTTGTTTCTGTTGTCTTTTGTGGTTTTGTGGTCGTTTGTGGGGAAGTAGTTGGTTTTGGTTTTACCACACAATCTGGTGCATCATAAATCAAATTGCCCCAGCGATCAAACACATCTCCACATTCATTTCGTGTAAATGGTCCACCATCATCATATGGCTGATCATTTCCACTATTGCTATTACATGACAATGCTGGTATCTCTACATCTTTGCTAGCTGTATATTCCTTACCACCAAAGGTTACTTTAGCGCTATAGGTCCTAATACCTTTTGCATCACATGTAGCATCTTTAGTAACTTTAGATGACATGATACCTGACAATGTTTTGCTATCATCGCCCTTTTCGCATTTAAACACAGCTTTAGCCGTATTATCATTCGCCCATTCCCAACTTGGTTCACCATATTTATGACCTAATGCTGGTATGACCGTATCTTCCAAGCGAATCTCTACTTTACCTTGCTCATCTTTAAAATACTTCTTACATGCACTGCAATACCAATATGCAATATTGCCTGGATCCGTACAAGTCGGTTCTTTGGCTTCAACCTTTTGCAAGTTATGCGTTACCTTCAACATTGCTGCATTACTAACAACTTCGTTTACATTATTTTTCACAACACAACGATATTGATATCCATTCATGCTCATTGTGGTTTTCCCTGTGGTATAGGTATCACTGGTCGCACTGGCAATATTTGTCCAACTATTTCCATTATCGGTACTTTGTTGCCACTGATAGGACAAATCAGTGCCGATGGCTTCCACGGTAAAGGTGGCAGTTTCATTTTCTTTTACTTCCACATCTTGTGGTTGGGTGGTAATGGCGGGTGCATAAACAACTTTGCCACCTGGGTTACCTGTCAGGTTGCCACCCTTCTCCACGATGATCGTACCGTTGTTAGTCAGCTTGCCATTGCCGTTAA
>JALEMK010000032.1 GCA_022768265.1 Erysipelotrichaceae bacterium | reverse complement strand
GATCAAACAACTTTTATATTAATTTATAAGATGTTTTTGTAGGGCTTATTTATGTTATTGCGATATACAGATAAATAGAGTATAATGGGCACAAATTTTATAAGGAGAAATAATATGAAAAGGAAATTTTTGCTGCCTGTTATTGCAGCCTTTTTGCTTACTTCTTGTCAGCAAACAACATCATCCCTTTATGCTCCTGGAACGTATGAAGGGTCAGCAATTGGTTATGGAGGAGAAGTTATACTTAATGTTGAAGTATCTGCGGATAAGATCACAAATATAACCAGTGAAAATAATGAAACACCAGAGGTTGGAGGAAAAGCTATCGAAACGATGATAGCACAAGCCATTGAAACTAATGGGGAAGTTGATGTTGTTTCTGGTGCTACCCGTTCATCAACAGCTTTTATCAATGCTTTAGAAGTTGCAATTGGTAAAGCTAAAGGAGAAGAAATAATTCTTGAGGAAGAATGGCCAAAATCAGTATTTGCACAATTAGGAGATCCTAACAATGTGATTGATCTAGATTGGAGCATTCAACCGACTTTAGGTACAGTTAAAGGTGATTATTATGTTGAATCAGAGCGTTTCCGTCAAGGTCATTTAGGAATATTAGAAGTGGTACTAAATGATGAAGGGGAAATTATTTTAGTTGAATTCAACGAACAAACAAGACCTAATTACTATGTTCGTTTCTATCAAGATATGCCTAAGCGTATGAGTGAATATAATTTTAGTATGGGTCTGGAAAAAGGTGCTGCCTGGATTCAAGGCGTTATTGCAGCTGAAAAATCAATAATTGAGAATCAAAGCTTAACAGAAGAAGTTGATATTGTTTCTGGAGCATCTAATAGTGTTAAGCAATCAATGATGCCTTTAGCTGCAAAGATCGATGCGCGTTTAGCTGAAGGAACTACCAAAAAATTCTATCGTCATGCGAAAGATTTAGGTGGTGGATTAACGGGAATGTTAGATGTTGTTGTAGAAAATGGGAAAATTATTGAATGTCGATATGATGAAATTTTTGCAGATTATCCAGCAGAAATTGAAGATGTAAATCTAAAAGCATTTTATCGACAATCAAAATATCAAAGCATAACTTATGATGAACCATCTCGAATTGGCTTTAATGTTCAAATGGATGCATTAAATGATTACGTTGTTGAAACTCAAGATATGTTTGATTTATCAAGATTACCAGCAATTGGGGATACAGGAGATTATGCAAGCTCAGGATATACGACAAGAAATACGGCATGGGATAATTATTTAGCAATAGCTCAGATATTATATGATGAAATGATTGCCGATGGGGTATTATATTAATCAATTTATTAGCATAATACTATAAATGATCAAAGGTATGGATCCTTATATGAAATAGGCTCCATACCTTTTGCCTTTTTTAGAAATAGATAACAATATATAATTGATACATAAAGAAAATAATTAATAAGAGGGCAATGAAATGAAAACAGATATTCAAAAATGTTTAGAAATCTATCAAGAACAATTAAATGATGGATATATCCAAACAGCATATATCGCTATAACAAAATATGTCACAGAATTAAAAAGATATTTTGATCGATATTATTCTGTGAGCAGTGTAGGACTAGGATATTTAGACTATACATATTTTTATTTTACGAATGATCATATCAAAGAAAAAAACTTGAAGTATGCTTTGGTATTTAATCATGAAAAATTGCAATTTGAATTATGGTTGTGTGCAAGGGTAGCACAAGACAAAAAACGTTATTGGAACTTATTGATAGAAAGTAAATGGAATAAAAATAAAAAAGTAATGCCCAAATATGGGATAATTGAGATTACTTTAGATGTGATGGTCGATTTTGATGATCAAGAAAAGATGAGCAAAAGTATCATAGCTGAAGCTAACCAGAAGGTATTAGAAATAGAAAATTATTTGAAGCAAATTGATTTATGATTTGTTGTAGATAAATAATATTTTTATTAGTGCAAACCACATGAAAATTGACTATAATAGTAAACGTGTATTTACGGATATCGTAAAACAATTAGTTAGGGGTTATTATGATTTTAGACAAGATTGATAAAGATTTATTACAAATGAGCAAAGATGCAGATGTTGCACTTAAGGATATCTTCCAAAATATCGATGATATCTGTTTGCATAATTCTAATCGTATCTTATCAGCGTTCATTGAAAATAGCGTATCATATTCTGATTTTGCTGATATCAATGGCTATGGTAACTATGATGAAGGACGAGATAAGTTAGAAAAGATCTTTGCGAGCGTATTAGGATGTGAAGATGCTTTGGTACGTCCACAGATCATGAGCGGTACAAATGCGATTTATCTAGCACTTTCTGCATTGTTAAAACATGGTGATACGATGATATCAATTACCGGTAGTCCATATGATTCTTTGCAAGAAATGATCGGATTATATGGGGATTCTAGTCAATCATTGAAAGCTAGTGGCGTTAGCTATGAGCAGATCGATCTAGTTAATGATGATTTTGATGATGATAAGATCGTTGAACGGGTAAAACAAGGTAATGTTCGCTTGGTAGAGATCCAAAGATCTAGAGGTTATTCTCATCGTTTATCTTTGACCATTGCGAAGATCGAACGTATCATCAAAAAAATTCGTGAAGTTAATACGGATGTCATCATCATGGTTGATAACTGTTATGGTGAA
>JALEMK010000013.1 GCA_022768265.1 Erysipelotrichaceae bacterium | reverse complement strand
CCCATCTTTTCCAATAATTGTCTGATCTCTGGTTGGAATACGATGATAATAGCCAAGATTCCCCAGTTAACAAACATATCAGCGATAAAGCCTACCGTATGCAAGGCAAAAAACTTAGCTAAGACATCAACTACGACAACAAATAAGATTCCTTTAAAGATCTGGATGGTACGTGAATTATTTCTAATAACTTTGATAGCATAATATAATAAAAACCACATGATAAGAATATCTAGAAAGGTCTGAGATATTAATAAAATGTTTTCTAAAGTTAAACTTAGATTATATGGTGACATTGGAAACCTCCTTGTTAACTTCAATATTATATCACACATCATGTTAAATTTTTATATTAGCTTAAATTTATATTTAATTATTTTATCTGGTACAAATATGATACAATAGTAACCACAACTGTAAAAAGAGGTATCAAAAATGCAAGCAAACCTGCAAAAAATAACGATAAACGATAAAGAAATCTACCTTTTAGGAACTGCGCATGTCTCTAAGATCTCCGCGCAAGAAACAAATGAGATCATCAATCAATTAGAACCCGATTCCGTATGCATCGAACTAGACAGCAAGCGTTATGAATCATTAAACAATCCTAAGAAATGGCAAGAAACCAACATTACGACCGTTATCAAGAAAAAACAAACTGGACTATTATTAGCTAACTTGATCTTAAGTTCTTATCAAAAACGCATCGCCAAAAAGATGGATAGCACATCTGGCCTAGAAATGTTAGAAGCGATCAAGCTATGTAAAGAAAAAGATATCAATTTAGAATTGGTCGATCGTGATATCCAAACAACTTTTACTAGGATCTATCGCAAACATAATTTTTGGCAAAAAATGAAATTGATCTTCACTTTGATCTATTCGATCTTTGAAGATGAAGAAATTTCTCAAGAAGATATTGAAAATCTTAAACAACAAGATATCTTAAGTGCTGCTTTAAAGGAAGTAGAAAAAGAATTTCCTTTGGTTGCTGAAGTATTGATCGATGAACGTAATAAGATCTTGGCACATAATATCAAAAATGCTCCAGGAAAAAAAATCGTGGCAATCGTTGGGGCAGCTCATATTCCTGGCATGCTTGAATATATCTATGAAGACTATTCCATCGATGAAATCATGGAAGTACCACCTAAGACCTTAGGAGCCAAGATCAAAGGTTGGATCTTACCTTTGATCATCATGTTAGTGATCTTGATGACTTTTTCGATCGATTCTTCCCAAGGTATCGATCAGATTCAAAAATGGTTTTTCATCAATGGTACCTTAAGTGCCATTGGCACCTTACTAGCTTTTGGTCATCCTCTAGCTATCATCACTGCTTTTTTTGCAGCACCCATCACTAGTTTGAACCCTTTATTGGCAGCTGGCTGGTTTGCTGGCTTGGTTGAAGCTTATTTCCGTAAACCAAAAGTCAAAGATCTTCAAGATATCAATGAAGCTACCAATAGCTTAAAAGCTATGTATCAAAACCGTTTTACCCATATCTTGCTGGTCGTAATCTTTGCCAATGTCTTTAGTTCTTTAGGAACGCTTGTTGCAAGTCTAGATATCTTCCGTTCTTTCATCGCACTATTTTAAAAGGCCGTGATCATCACGGCCTTATTTTTATTTCCACAAATCGAAAGGATATACTCCTTCATCTTTCATTTTTTGGATCTTAGCAACAACAGTTGGTTTATCTTCTTTATATGTTACCCCAAACCATTCATCCTTGCTGCTTAACATCTTAACCTTGCAAACCTTGTCAGCTACTAAGCTGCCAATTGCGGTAGGAATAACATGTTCACATTTCATAGGATTTTCTTTTACAGCTTCTTTGATATAATTTTCAAATAATGATTCACATTCATCAAAGATCTTTGGCGTAAAGCCCCAGAAATTCATCGATACTAAGGTGTTTGGATCTAATGGCTTCCAAGTACCATCTTCTTCATAAACTGGTTGACCATTTTCACGAGCGATCTTTTGAATTTCAACGATCTTGCTTAAATAACCATCTTCGCTTTCACAAACTCCTCTTGTAACCGTACCATTATCTGTTAAGGTATTGTTACATAGATAACCTACCATGGCATACTCATCATCTTTGATATCATGACTCAAATAATCATAGATTACCTTGAAAGCATCTTTACCATAGAAATCATCCGCATTACAAATTGCAAATGGTCCATCAACGATGCCTTTGCAAGCTAATAAAGCGTGCGTCGTACCCCATGGTTTCTCTCTATTTTCAGGTACGCTAACCCCTTCTGGCACATTATTGATATCTTGATAAGCAAATTGCACTTCCATATGTTTTGACACTTTATCGGTCAAGCACTTTTTAAAGGCTTCTTCATGTTCTTTTCTAATGATCAATACTACTTTTTCAAAGCCTGCTTCTTTTGCATCATAGATAGAGAAATCAATGATCGATTCACCATTGCTTCCTACCGTATCAATTTGTTTCAAGCCTCCATAGCGGCTACCCATGCCGGCTGCTAATATAACTAGCGTTGGTTTATTCATTTTTTCAATTACCTCACTTTGTTTTATTATATCACAGGCTTTCTTATTTTAGCATCCTGTTTTATAATTATTCGAAAGGAGCCAAATAAAATGAAACGAATTATCTTAGCCAGTCAATCTCCCCGCCGAAAAGAACTATTACAAAAATTAGATATACCTTTTGGAATCGTCATTCCCTCGATCTTAGAGACGATCGATACTAGCCTTTCCTTAGAAGAAGCTATCGCAAAATTAGCTATGCAAAAAGCCCAAGCAGTTTTACAGTTACATCCTGATGCCATCGTCATTGGCGCTGATACCATCGTAGTCTATCAAAATCAGCTTTTAGGTAAGCCTCAAGATCGCCAAGAGGCATTATCGATGATCAAGATGCTACAAGGAAATACCCATCAGGTCATCACTGGAGTTAGTGTTGTTAGCAAAGATCACCAATGTAAGCAAGCGCACATTTCTCATGTTACTTTTGATCCTATGAGCGATGAAGAAATAAACGCTTATCTTGATGCCAATGAATGGCAAGATAAAGCTGGAGCCTATGGCATTCAAGGTCACGCTGCCAAATATATCAGCCACATCGATGGTGATTATTATAGTATCATGGGCTTACCAATTAATTTATTGTATAAAATGCTTTGCCAAATTATATAATTATGCTATACTAATATGGCGCCGACATAGTTCAATGGCAAAACGGATCCATGGTAAGGATCAGTTCCCAGTTCAATTCTGGGTGTCGGCACCATTTAGCTTAGTAAAAGATGCGATTGCATCTTTTTTTATTTTCTCCAATTACCTATGACCTTTCTTAATACCTCTTCATTAAAACATTCTAATTTAAATAACCATTCATCCTTAAGCTTTTCACTAAATAAATATCCAAGTCCCAAAGCAACATAACAAACGATGATTCCACTAAAAACCTCTTTAAAATAATATTTATCAAAAATATCGATGATCATCATTTTATTCAAAACCATCAAGATAAACCAAGCCACTAAGATATTAACCACCCTTTTAAGCACCCAACCGACGATATCCAACAATATAAATATCCCTTTGTTAAACCAAATCAAGCTTCTTAACCCTCGATCTATCATCAATACATTTACCTTTGTCATGATCATTCCTCCTATTGCTAGCATTGTACTTTATCATGCGCAAAGATATGTCTTATATTTTGGACATGTCTTCAAAAATAAAAAAGCCAATGCAAATTAAGTTACATTGACTATTCTTCATCTAAATATTTAATGATTTCTTGCAAAGAATGATTATAAAAGGTCGTGCGTTCTTTTTGAAGCTTATCATGTAGCATACGTTTCAATAATTCATAATCTTTTTGTAATTCCCGAGCACTCATACGATGGGCTTTTTGTTGCATGATCGTTAATTGTTCCAGATTATCTGAAGTTGCTACCGTGACCAAATATTCTTTATTTAGCTTGCTAACCGCTTTTTCGATATAAGAATCAGCGGTTTCTTTGCTTTTGGTATGAACGATCAAGATATTTTGATCCTTATAAGTTCTTTCCTGAACATCCTCTAATTTATAGGCGTCAAAAACTACGATCAAAAGATCAAAGCGATAAGCTTGATATTGCGCTAAGCGATCTAATAAACGACTTTTTGCTAGATCTAGGTTATCTTGAGCCACTTTTTTTAGATCTTCCCAAGCATATAAGACATTATAGCCATCTACCAATAAGCATTTAGGTTTATTCGGCTTGATATCATGGATATCATCTAAAGTTTTGCTAGGTTTATTTGTTTTCATGACCTTTGTTTTTTCCCGATAAGTATTATTCCATACCCGTTGTAATTCTACATCCGATATCTTTACCTTGTTTTCTTTAGGGGTTTGAGTGATCTTAGGGGGTTGATATAAATAAGGAATATGCATATGCTCTTCCACTTCTGCATAATCGACATAGAAACCAGCACCTTGTTTACAAAAGATCGAACCGCTTGGATTTAAAGCGTCATTACTTGGATCATAACCAATCTGCGTAATAATAGCTTCTGCATCCATGCAAGGCTTATAACCTTTGACATCAAGAACGATCTTCGCATTGCCCTTGGTAAAAGATAATAAATCTTGCGGAAAACCTAATAATTTGGCCATTGGGGCTTCGCCTTTGATGATCGTATGGTCATTATCTTTGGTACTAAGGGTAAACTGGGCTTGGCGTTGTTCTAACTCAAATAAGATCTTGCTTAGATAGATGTTTTCACAGCTAATATTAAAATTTTGATATGGTTCTAACAAGATATTAGTAGTTCGCATCAATCCATGCCGCAAAGCGCGTTGACATGCTTCTTTGAAATCTGCAGGTTCACTATGCTTAAGATGCGCTTTAAAACCTAACAAAGAAATACGCACGTTCATCAATCGACTATTGGTCAAAATTCCTTTTAGATCTAAGCCTTCTAGATAATTCATGATCACTTTTTGATAATGCATATCTTCATTATGACCGACGGCATTTACCAATTCGATACCATTATCGATCGGTTCGATCAGCAAATGAACCTCAGCATAATGCCGTAAAGGTTCAAAATGCCCTACGCCTTCAACCGGTTTTGTTATCGTTTCCCCGTAAGTGATCGTACCATCACCAATGCTAGCTTCGATCCCAAAACGATCTTTGATCAGCTTGCATAACACTTCGATCTGAACCTCTCCCATCAAGGATAGATGGATCTTGCCATCATCATAACTTAAATTCAAACTAGGATCTTCATCTTGTAACTTTTGCAAGATCCGATAAGCATTGTAGGGATCGATGCCATTGGCTAATTGCAGCTCATAGCGCATATAAGATGATAATTGTAACTTATGATCTTGTTGCATACCTAGGCCCATTCCCGCATAAACTTTATCTAAACCTTTAACAACAACGACGCTACCTGCATCTGCTTCTTCACATAAGGTATATTTCATCCCATCATATAAGCGAATCTGATCAACTTTTTCATCATTGATCTTCGTTTTAGCTTTTAAGCTGCCGCCGGTGATCTTCATATGTACTAACTTAGTATTATTTTCATAACTGATCTTAAAGATCTGAGCTTGAAAATCATTGGGATATGGCTTCATGATGGTATAGGTAGCTAACGCCTGTAAGAAACGATCGATCTTTTGTAGTTTCAGCGCACTACCAAAATATACTGGAAACAATTTACGTTTTGCGATATTTTCTGCAATCTTCGTTTTATCTAACATACCGCTTGCTAGATATTGTTCAAGGACGCTTTCATCATGACAAGCTAGGCTTTCTTCGTCTTCCATATCGATGCAATTAGGATCAAGCATTGTTTGCAAATTATTTAAAAGCTGCTTACGATCTACATAATCAACATCCATCTTATTGACAAAGATAAAACAAGGTTTGTGATAAAGCTTCAATAATTCAAAGATCGTCTTTGTATGGGATTGTACGCCATCTAACGCACTAATGATGATGATACCGTAATCTAAGATCGATAAAGCTCTTTCCATCTCACTTGAAAAATCCACGTGCCCTGGAGTATCCATCAAGAAAAATTGGGTATCTTGATAATCAAAGATCGTTTGCTTGCTGAAAATGGTAATTCCACGCGCGCGTTCTTGTTGGTCATAGTCTAAAAAACTATCGCCTTTATCGACCTTTCCCAAAAAACGGATTTTTTTACATAGATACAAAAAACTTTCTGTTAAGGTCGTTTTCCCTGCATCTACGTGTGCTAACATGCCAATCGTTATTTTTTTCATCTATGACCCTTCTTTGATATCTGCATCTGCAAAGTACGTAGCTGCTTGTTTTTCCCAATATATCTTATCTTCTTTGGTGATCTTACGAATAAGCTTGCACGGATTACCTGCCGCAATATAACCACTAGGTATATCTTTGGTAACTACGCTGCCTGCCCCGATGATGACATTATCATCGATCGTCACGCCACCCATGACACAAACATGACCGCCAATCCACACATCATTGCCTATGGTAATAGGTTTGGCATATTCTAAATGCATGTTTCTGATCTTTGCATCGATAGGATGGCTAGCGGTATAAAAGCCACAATTGGGACCGATAAAGACATTATCCCCAAATTTGACCTTGGCGCCATCCAAGATGGTCGTATTTGTATTTGCAAAAAAATGACTACCAACTTCAATATTAAATCCGTGATCAAAATATAGAGGGGGAATGATCATGACATCTTCCTGCATGTTGATGACATCCTGCAACAACGTAATGTCCCCATTATGATTACTGTGGTTAAAAGCCCACATTTTTTCCCTATTAGCATTCGTCCTTTTTAGATCTAAGCTAGGATAATGATATAAATATCCTTGTACCATTCGCTCGTTTTGTTTCATCTTGCTTACCTATTCTTATCATATAAGATCCGCATGCCTTTAAATGCAATGTCCGGATCAAATTCATCGATCATATCCGTAGCTTTATAGATCACCCTACCTAAACCACCTGTCGCAATTACCCAGATATCATCCTGAGCAATTTCTTCTTTCATACGTTTGATCACATATTCAACATGACCAATATAACCATATACGACCCCAGCTTGCATGCCATCGATGGTATTGGTTGCTAAGATGCTTGCGAGTTTTTTGATTTCAATTTCTGGTAACTTGGCTGTTTGACCATATAAAGCTTGGGCACTGATCTCTAAACCAGGACTGATGACCGTATATTTAAAATCACCATCAGCGCTAACATAATCAAAGGTCGTAGCAGTACCAAAATCAATGACGATACAAGCTTTTTTCAAGGTATGATAGGCATACGCAACATTTACGATACGATCTGCTCCTACTTCCTTGGCATTATCGTGATGGATCTTGATCCCCGTTTTGATACCAGGGCCAATGATGATCGGTTCTTTTTGCAAATATTTACGGATGCAATTAGTAAGTGAATACATGATTTTGGGTACGACACTAGATATGATGACATCATCGATATCTTCTTTTTTGATCTTGCTTTGATCAAGCAAGATGCTCATGCAAATACCATATTCATCAGAAGTTCTTGGGGTCTTGGTCGTCAAACGAAAATTCCCTAATATTTTTTTATCATCTAAGATACCCATGCATATATGGGTATTTCCTACATCGATTGCTAATAACATCTTTATTTCCCTTCTATTTTTGCTAATAATGTTTTGGCTATCAAGCTTTTTGCCATTTTAGGCCATGTTTCTACTTGGGCTTTGCTGATGATCGTAACTTGGTTATCAGCCGCTTTAAAACCTGCATTTTGTGCATCTATCGTATTGGCAATGATATAATCACAATTTTTCTTCACTAATTTTTGCTTGGCATTAGCTATTAGATCCGTTGTTTCCATCGCATAGCCAATTAGTATCTGGCCTTCTTTTTTATGTTCACCTAGATATTTTAAGATATCTTGGGTAGGTCGTAAGTTTAACGTTAAACCTTCACCATCTTTTTTGATTTTATTTTGCGCCTGATCACAAGTAAAATCTGCAACTGCTGCGCTCATCACGATGATATCTTGATCTTCATGCAGTTTTTGGATCATTTCAAACATTTGCTTGGCACTAGTAACTTTGTACGTTTTGATAAAAGGTAGATCATCAAAACTATTTTGTCCACATACCAAGGTTACATCATATCCTAAATTATAGGCTGCCTTGGCCCATTCTCTACCAGTTATCCCACTAGATGGATTAGTGATATAACGGATAGGATCAAGATATTCTCGGGTCGCTCCTGTAGAAATCAAGATTTTTTTACCTTTAGAAGGCTGTTGGGCAGCCAACATTTCGATTGCTGCAACAATGGTATCAACCTTGGCCAATCTTCCTTTACCAACATCACCACAAGCTAAAAAACCATCATCGCTTTCCAAGATCTTCATGCCATAACTTTGGCATTTTTGGATGTTATCTTGGGTGATCGGATTCACCAACATCTTGGTGTTCATTGCTGGACATATCAATTTTGGACAATCACAAGCTAAAAAACTGGTTGAAAGCATATCATCTGCTAAACCATTGGCCACTTTGGCAATGATATTAGCACTTGCTGGCAATATAGCGAATACATCAGCTTTTTGAGCCAAAGAAACATGCTGGACATTATATTCAAAATTACGATCGAACGTATCTACACTAACACGATTAGCGCTTAAGGTCTCAAAAGTCAATGGTGCCACAAATTCACAAGCATTTTTCGTCATGATGACATGGACCTCATAATCTTTTTTTCTTAAAGCACTTACGACTTCACAAGCCTTATAAGCAGCAATTCCCCCGCTTACCCCAATAACAACACACTTACTCATCAAATCCCCCTCTAGCCATAATCTTCTTTAAAGGTTTATATAATATAGCGATCATGATACTGGCCAAGATAGCTTCAGATATTCCATTGGTAAAAACGATACCTAACAAAAATAATCCTAAGCCTTGGGTGCCAATGACACTTGCATAGGCATCATGAAAAAATACATAGATACCCGTCAACACCAATGCTGTATGTATCAAGGTCAGCAAGGCACCAAACAAACCATAAGAACCTTTACGCTGACCAACCAAGCCACTAAGATAACCTAATAATAATCTTGGTCCAAAGCAGATCAGTAGACTAAACATATTGCCTTGTGCATAAAAAGGACTAAAGACAAAAGAGGTTAAGGTCGGGGTAAAAGTAGCAGTTATAAAACTACACATGCCAAAGACAAATCCCATGATCAAACCTTCCCTTTTTCCCATCAATAATCCAGCTAAGATCACCGGAATATGCAAGGTCGTCGCTCGCAATGCTCCAATAGGCACAAAACCTAAAGGTGTATTAGCTAAAACGATCTCGATCGCCACAAAAAAAGCTAATAATACAAATCTTTTTGTTTTCATTTTTCCTCCCTGTCGTTCATAAAAGATACAACGTTTGAATTAAAAAGATGCTTCATGCATGTTCAGGATAAAAGCAAATGTCTTTTTCCCACTATAAAGCTATTTTATTATAAACTATTTTTTAAATAAAAGCTTAAATATACCAATTTTTTTAAATCGGAGTATAATTTAAAAGAACCATGGAGGTAAAAAATGACAAAAATAGATATTATTTCAGGTTTTTTAGGATCAGGTAAAACTACCCTGATCAAAAAATTATTAAATGAAAGCTTACAAAACGAAAAATTAGTTTTGATTGAAAATGAATTTGGACAGATCGGTATCGATGGTGATTTCTTAAAAGACACTGCTGTAGAAATCAAAGAAATCAACGCTGGCTGTATCTGTTGTTCTTTACAAGGTGATTTTGAAGAAGCTTTGCAACAAGTCATTACAACTTATGCGCCTGATAGGATCGTGATCGAACCTAGTGGCGTCGGTAAATTATCTGATGTCATCAAAGCTGTACAAACCGTTAACGATACCAAGATCAATGCGCTATGTACGATCGTTGATGCCAAAAAATGTAAGATCTACGCTCGTAACTTCCAAGAATTCTTCAATGATCAAATTGCTAGTGCCCAATGCATCATCATGAGCAAGACCCAAAATTTAAGCCAAGAAAAATTACAAGAAGCTTATGATATCATCAAAAATATCAATCCAAATGCTCGGATCGTTACGACCTCTTGGGATAATTTGACTGGTAATACGATCATGACCGTCATGGAACACAATGTTGATCTATTTAATGACGATGCTTGCCAATGTGGATGCCACGATCACGAACATAATTGTGGTTGTCATGAACACGAACATGATCATGACCATGATTGTTGCTGTCACGAAGATAAACATGATCACGACCATGATTGCTGCTGTCACGAACATGATCACCATCACGAATGCGGCTGTCACGAACATGATCACGCTCATCATCACCACCACGCTGATGAAGTATTTACTTCTATCGGCTTGGAAACAATCAACAAATATACCAAAGAAGAACTATATGATATCTTAAGTCAATTAGACGATAATATCCTACGAGCAAAAGGTGTCGTTAATAGTGATGAAGGTTGGTTATTCTTTGACTATGTATCATCAGACATCGATATTCGAAAAGGAAATCCTAATTATACTGGCTTGATCAGCGTAATTGGCTCTAACATCGATGAAGCTAAAATAAAGGAACTATTTAAAGTATGTTAGAAACTCCTATATATCTATTCACTGGCTTTCTTGACAGTGGAAAAACAACCTTGATCAAAGATACCTTAGAAGATCCAACTTTTAATTCCGATGATCCTACTACCTTGATCATTTGCTTAGAACAAGGGGAAGAAGAGTATAGCGAAGAATATTTAGCTTTATATCATGCGGAAATTGAATACCTTGATTCTAGCGTATATCTAGATAACGCCAAATTAAAAACATA
>JALEMK010000168.1 GCA_022768265.1 Erysipelotrichaceae bacterium | reverse complement strand
CCATTTGGTATCTTTAAAAAACTCATCAACTGTCAAATGACAGCGGACATTGCCATGATCTAAGACCACTACCTCATCACAATAATTAAAGACATGTTCCATATCATGCGAAACGATGATGATCGTTTTTTGATATTGCTTATTCAAGCGCTGAAATAGTTCCATCATAGCTTTGGCACCTTGAGGATCTAAGCCAGCAGTAGGCTCATCTAAAACGATGATCTTAGGATCCATGGCCAAGATACCGGCAATAGCCACTCTTCTTTTTTGACCGCCACTTAGATCAAGGGGGCTTTTATCATAAAAACTTGCATCGATATTAACCATGGCCAATGCCTTTTTAGCTTTGATAAGCGCTTCTTCTTCGCTACAATCAAAGTTTTTAGGACCAAAAGCCACATCTTTGATGATCGTTTCTTCAAATAATTGGTATTCTGGAAACTGAAAGACCAAACCTACATCTTTACGCAAGCTCTTTAATTTAGTTGGTTTTTCATCACTAGCAATCGTACGATCTAAGATATATACCTTACCATCACTAGGTAACAATAAAGCATTTAAATGTTGGACCAAAGTGGACTTTCCACTACCCGTAGCGCCAATGATCGCGGTCAATTTCCCTTCACTTATTTCTAGATCGATATTTTTTAAAGCTGTGTAGGTAAAAGGCGAACCATCGCTATAAATATGACTTACTTTTTCAAATTTAATTGGCATATTTCATCTACCACCTTTTCTAAGCTTAATTGTTTATCGATCTTGACACCTTGTTTAGCCAAAGCAAGGCTTAATTTTACCCCAAAAGGCACATCTAATTTGATATCGATCAATTTTTGATCGTTCAGCAAGATGTCTTCCGGTTTCCCATGCATTACGATCTTGCCATCATTCATAACGATAACATCATCGCTACTAGCCACTTCTTCGATATCGTGAGTGATTGAAATGATGGTTAATTGTTTATCTTGATGTAATTGATAAATAAATTTTTTGATTTCATCTTTACCTTGAGGATCTAACATGCTCGTAGATTCATCAAAAATGATGATTTCAGGATGCATGGCTAAGACACCAGCAATTGCCACACGTTGTTTTTGACCGCCCGATAAATGTCCTGGTTCACTATCTAAAAACTCTTGCATATTAACTTTTTGAGCAAAGTTTTCAATGATGTCATCCATATCTTGTTGAGCTACGCAATGGTTTTCTAGCCCAAAAGCAATATCATCCCTTACCGTAGAACCAATAAACTGATTATCAGGATTTTGAAAGACGATACCGACCTTATTTCTGATCTTATAGATATTCGCCAAATTTAGTTCCATGCCCTCGATTTCAACGCTACCATGATTTTTTTCTAATAAGCCGATCAAAAGCTTTGCAATCGTACTTTTGCCACTACCATTATGTCCAATGATCGTGGTATAACTACCTTTTTGAATCGTGAAAGAAACCTTATCTACCGCATTATGCTCACCATCATATGAATAAGCTAGTTCTTTAACCTTTATACATTCCATATCCATCACTCCATAGCCTAATAATTATATAATAAATCATTCATTAAAAAAAGGTTGAAACTATATCTTTTCAACCTCGATACGATAACCTAAATAGCTACCTGTCAAGCTATTAGCCTGATTAGCAATGCTTAGGATATCACTCATGATACGTCCGTTAGTATTTTCAAAATAACTATTGACCTGAACTTTCAAACCATCTTTTTCAACTTCGTAAGCATTATCACCACATACATCCAAGAAGATATTAGCATCATTTTCGCTATCAAAAACGATGATATGTTCTAATTTGATATTACCTTGATATTTTTGATTAAAGTTTTCTTGTTCTTTATAGATACCATTAATAAATTTTTTGCTTAAATACGGATAAATTTCATGAAGTTCTTCAATTTTTTGATCGAATATCTCTTCTTCATCATCTTCATCATCTTGGATACTAACGTAAGTTACTTCTTCATATTCATTTTGTTTTTGTTTGTTTTTAACTAACATATATGCAACTGCACCACCTAGGGCCAATACGGATAAAATGATTCCTTTTTTTCTCATAATCTACCTCTTCTCCCATTTTAATTATTGTATCATAACTTTGTATAACACTCCAATATTTCAATAGCATTTGTTGCAGCACCTTTACGAATTTGATCACCACAAACAAATAAAGTTATACCATTCGGAAATAAACGATCCTTCCGTAAACGGCCAACATATACTTCATCGTTGTCACTGGCAACTAAAGGCATTGGTAGCTCATCTTTAAGATAAACAACTCCTGGTGAAGCTTGTAAGGCTTTTTCCACTGCTAAAAGATCCAATTCTTGGTTGGCATATACCGTTAAAGCAATGCAATGAGAACGCATCACTGGTACCCTTACGCAGGTACAATTAACCTTAAGCTTGGGCAAGTGTAAGATCTTACGGGCTTCTTTTTCCATCTTAATTTCTTCGCTTGTGTATCCATCATCACTAATATCCCCAATTTGGGGGATACAGTTATATAAGATCGGAAAAGGAAAAATTGTATGATGACGCGATATTTGCTTAGTTTTGACATATTCCCGTGTCTCATCGGCTAATTCCTGAATACCTTGCACTCCTGCACCACTAACTGCTTGATAGGTTACCGCATTAACACCGACGATTTCACTAAGCTTACTGATCGCATTTATTGCCATCAAAGCGATGATCGTTGAACAATTTGGATTAGCGATTATACCTTGGTGGTAAGCAATATCTTGCGCGTTGAGCTGCGGAATGACCAAAGGAACTGTTTCATCATGCCGAAAAGCTGAACTATTATCGATAAACAATGCCTTAGCATGCTTGATAGCTTTTACATATTCCTTAGCTACCTGTGCTGAGGTAGCCCCTAGCACCACATCCAAGCCCTCAAAAGAAGGTTTAACGATCGTATGTTCTTTGCCTTGAAATAATATTTTTTGTCCCACGCTTGCAAAGCCCATCAATCTAAGTTCATCAACTTCGATCTCGCGCTGTTCTAAGCAAGCGATCATTTGCCGTCCTACCGCTCCACTAGCACCTAATATTCCTATTTTCATTTGACTTTCGCTCCTATAAATTTATCATAAATACAATTGATCGTTTTCGCAAAATCTTTATTCATGACGCCTACGATGATATTGATCTCATCGGCAGTTTGACTGATCAAGCGAATATTAATATCATGCATCCCTAACTGCGCAAACAACTTACCAGAAAAGCCCTTCGCATCTTTCATCTTTCTACCAACTACTGCCACCATTGCAATATTTTCAGATAGAGTGATACTATCTAAATTAAGTTCTTTCTTAAGTTCAACCATCATCTCATATATACAATGTTCGACTTTTCGCGTATCCATGACGATGGAAAATGAATCGATGCCACTAGGTACGGATTCTACGCTAACCTGATATTTGCTGACGATATTTAAAGCTTTAGCTAATACCCCTACTTCATTAGAACTATGACTTTTTACGATATTTAAAACACTAAAATTGGTGCGACCTGTGATTCCCGTGATTGGATACGGATCATCTTTTTCATCTAGCTCATCACAGTTTTCCACGATCAAGGTTCCACCATTATTAGGATCGTTGGTATTTAAGATATGGATGGGAATATGCTTGCTTCGAGCAGGAAAGATAGCTTCTTCATGCAAGACATTGGCTCCCATATAGCTCATTTCTCTTAATTCGTTATAGGTGATACGTTTGATCACTTTAGGATCTTTGACGATCCGCGGATCAGCAATCATGATACCTGGAACATCGGTAAAGTTTTCATATATATCGGCATCGATGACATTAGCGATCATCGCTCCTGTCACATCGCTTCCACCTCTGGATAATAAATGAATCTTTCCATTTGGAAAACTACCATAAAAGCCTGGAATAACTAGTTTTTTATCACTATACAAATATGTTTGTAGCTTAGCTTTGACTTTTTCATAGTTTAAACTACCATCATAATCAAACGCTAACAGATCTTTCGCATCGATAAATTGGGCATCAAGATAATCTGCCATCATTTTCGCGCATAGATATTCCCCACGGGATACCAAATAATCTAAATCTATATTTTTATCCATCAATTTACGAATATCACTAAATTCTTGCTTAAGATCCACCCTTAATTTAAGTTCTTGATGAATCTGCTGATATTTGGCTTCGATCATTTGCATGATGGGCTCAAATGATACACCATATTTAAGATGCGCATGACATAGATACAATAAATCAGTAACTTTGTGATCTTCATCATGACTTTTACCGCAGGCACTGACCACGATGAACTTACGATCTTGATCGCTATTGACGATGGCTTTGACCTTCGCAAACTGCTTGGCATCTGCTACGCTTGAACCTCCAAATTTAGCTACCTTGATCATAGATACCTCCAACAAAGACCTTTAGGTCCTTAATGATATTTTTTAATGTTTTTACGGTTATTTGCTTGGTAATACAACCATCTTGCAAACGTTTTTCGATATATTTATCTTCAATGTTATTGCTTTGAATATAAAAACGATAGCTTTTATCATTTTTGATATTTGCTTGATAGCTGATTTGGTTATGCATACATCTTTCAACATCTAAACATATTGCACTAGCAGTAGGATAACGGCCTGCTCCTTGTCCTATATCATAAACATCTTGCATATTTTGCGAATGGATATTTATCGCATTATTATTAAGATGAATCTTGGCCCAAATGGCATCATGGGTAATAAAAAATGGTAAAACAAAAGCATTTTCTCGATCTACATAACCTAACAAGCGAATGACCATCTTATTATCATTAGCATACCCAATAGCCCTATCATCCAAGTTCTCGATTCCTCGACAATAAATATCCGCTAGATTGATATCACTGTCATAAGCTGTATTATAAATCAACGCTAATTTATACTTCACATCTAGGCCTGTTAGATCACTGCTATAATCTTGTTCCGCATAGCCTAATGCTTGCGCCATTTTCAAAGCGCTCATAAAAGCTAACTTTTCATCAAAGATCTTATCAAGGATATAATTGGTCGTGCCATTCAAGATTCCTTGGATATAGTGGATATGATCATAAGTCTTCATATCTTGCAAGCGATGCAAGATCGGAATACCACCACCTACACTCGCTTCAAAAGATAAGCTAACCCCTTTTTCTTTCGCCAAAGCAAGCAAATCATGATAATGCTTCGCTAAGATAGCTTTATTGCTGCTGATGACATTAATCTGTTGATTCAAAGCTAGCTTGATATAATGGTATGCCTCTTCACAAGCTGGCAAACATTCGATCAAAACCTCCGGTTTCGCCTTTAATACTGCTTTAATATCTTGGCAAAAGATGCCTTCTGCTTTTGCGCTACGTGCGAAAACTTTAACTATTTCATGCTGATCTTTTAATAATTCATATACGCCTTTTCCTACGACGCCAAATCCAATGATACCTATCCTCATAAAAATGTCCTCTTTTGGAATACACTTGTATTCTTATTGCAAACATAGTATCATTATTATGCACATAAAACAAGGAGTTTATTATGCCGAATCTATATAACACTCGTAATATCCAAGAAAGCATCAGTCCATCCCTGGCAATCATCAAAGGTCTAGCAGATGATCAAGGGCTATATTGTTTTAAACTAGATGAAAGCTGTGCTTTTGATCTAAGTAGTTGGTATGATCTAAACTATCAACAATTGGCAGTTAAGATCATCCATCATTTTTTTGATGATCTAGCTGAAGATGAGATTAAAGACTGTGTCAATCAAGCATATGATCAAAAATTTGATGTTCAATCCATCGTCGATCTAAAATCCTTCGATGGAATCCCGGTGCTTGAAACCTATCATGGACCAACTTGTGCTTTTAAAGATATGGCTTTAACGATCCTTCCTTATTTAATGACCTGTGCCTATCAAAAGCATGCAATAAGCAAACAAATATATATTTTATGTGCCACAAGTGGGGATACTGGAAAAGCAGCCTTAGAAGGCTTTAAAAATGTCAAAGATACCCATATAACGGTTTTCTTCCCTTATGAAAGTGTTTCTAAGATCCAAGCTTTACAAATGTTAACAACCACTGGTCAAAACACTAAGGTCATCCAAGTTAAAGGTAATTTTGATGATTGTCAGCAGATCGTCAAAAACTGCTTTGCTAATACCACTTTAGCAAATGATCCTTATTTCCAATTAAGCAGTGCCAACAGCATTAACATCGGCCGTCTAGTCCCTCAAATAATATATTATGTATGGGCTTATCTACAGCTAGTTAAACAAAATCAGATCAAAATGAATGAGCAGATCAATTTTAGCGTTCCTTGTGGCAACTTTGGTAATATCTTAGCGGCTTTCATTGCTAAAAAATGCGGTCTTCCTGTTGACAAATTGATCGTAGCGACCAATGCCAACGATGTCTTAGCGGATTTCATCAAAACAGGGCGTTATGATCGGCAACGTCATTTTTATAAAACGATCTCTCCCTCTATGGATATCTTAGTTTCTTCTAATATCGAACGCTTACTATTTATCTTAAGCGGCTATGATGACCATGTAGTAAAAGAATACATGTTACAACTTAAAGAAAAAGGATACTATGAAGTTAATGAGATGATCTTCAAACAACTGCAAGAACATTTTGTAGCTTATAGCTTTGATGATGACCAAACCCAAACCATCATCAAAGATCTATACCAAAAGACCAAGCACTGTCTGGATCCCCATTCAGCCATTGCTTATGGGGCAGCGCAAAAGTATGATAAAAATAAAACTGTTGCCGTGGCAACTGCTAGTCCATATAAATTTGCTAAAGATGTATGTACTGCCATCTTAGACTTACCATCAACGTTAGATGAATTTACCTACATCACCAAATTAGCTACTTTAACTGATGAAAAAATACCTTCATCGTTAGTTAATATCATGGAGCTACCGCTTCGCCATGATCAAATCATTGCAAAAGAAGATGGTATATCTATGATCATCAAAAATTTTAAGGAGTTGAAAAAATGATTGAAATAAAAGTATGTGCAAGTAGTGCAAACTTAGGCCCTGGTTTTGATACCCTAGGTCTAGGTTTAAGCTTATATAATATATACAAGGTCGAAGCAAGTGATGAATTGATCATTGAAGGTTGCCCTGATGAATTTAAAAATGAAAACAACTTATTTTATATCGGTTATCAAACCGTATGTAAAGCATTAAATGTCCAGGATAAATGTCATGTGATCTTTGATTGTAATATTCCTATTTCTCGTGGATTAGGTAGTAGTGCTAATTTGATCAGTGCGGGTGCCATTGCCGCTAATTATCTGCATGGCAATATTCTATCTCGTGATGAGATTTTTAGGATCTGCGTTGAAATTGAAGGCCATCCTGATAATGTGGCACCATGCATTTATGGCGGGCTTACTTCTTCCTTTGTTGAAAATCATCCCCGAGCTCTTTCGTTAGAGATTTCCCCCGATTTACATTTTACAGCTATCATCCCTGACTATACGATATCTACCAAACAATGTCGTAAAGCCTTGCCTAAGACGGTTTCATTGACTGATGCCGTATATAATATTTCTCATGTCATCGCTCTTTGCCATGCTTTAAAAAATGGTGATCGTGAATTGTTACGAAGTGCTTGTCATGATAGCCTTCATCAACCTTATCGTAAAAAGTTGATCAAGGACTATGAATTTTTACAAGATGTTTGTTTCGAAAATCAAGCATGTGCATTCATGATCAGTGGTTCTGGCCCAACTTGTTTGGTCATATCACATTTCTCAAATTTTTCCGAAGCTATTCAAGACGAAATCAGTTCAACCTATCGCATATTAGATTTATCGATTGCCCAAGAAGGCTTTACCATTAAGGAGCTATAATGAGCGGTTATTTAATAGTACATAGCTCGATCTTACCTTCTTGTTTTTATACCGTGATCAAGGTTCGTGAATATCTTCAGCAAAATCCCAATGAAAATGTCAAAGAAGCCTGTCAAAAATTTGCCATTTCTCGCTCAACATATTATAAATATAAAGATCTAGTATTTTTACCAAATAATACCAATAATCAAAAAGCCGTCATTTCTTTAGCGCTAGAGCATGAGCAAGGAAATCTCTCAAATGTTTTAAATGCGTTAAGTGATGCCCACGCAAATATCTTAACCATCTCTCAAGCCTTGCCGATCAATAATATCGCGAATGTAAATGTAACCTTAGATATTAGCACCATGTCTTATGACCTAAGTTCTATCATTCACAATTTAACCAAAATAAAAGGCGTTATAAACGCCAATTTAATTAATATCGAATAGGTCTTAAAACTAAGACACCATCACCAATTTCTTTGTGATACTCACAATGATAATTAGGATCTTTAAGGATATCATCCCTAAAGGTCCTAATTTTTTTTACCAAGCTTCGCGTATTGCGATTTTGGGTCATCTCCGGGTGATCAACGATCCCATGAAATTCTAAGTTATCAAAGATAAATAACTCGCTATTATTTAGAAAGTGTTCTAGATAACGCTGATATTTACCTTTTGCCCCATCAACGAAAACAAGATCATAATGTTTATCGGTTGTAAAATCTAGAGCATCTAATAAATGACAAGTGATCCTATTTTCTAAATTATGGTCACGAATATTCCCCACTGCCAGCTCATACATTTCCGGATTGATCTCTAACGTATCGATTTGGATATCATCTGCCAGCTGTGCCATTTGAATGCTGCTATAGCCAATAGCCGTGCCAATTTCTAAGATCGTTTTGATTTCATGTTGTTTGATATACGTTAACAAAAAAGCTAAGCCATCATCCAACATGATCGGAACATGATGTTCTTTTGCATAACTTTTGATATCCATTAGTTTTTCAAGCTCTGCAAAGGTGCAGGTATCCTTCCTTTTCTTTGGATCATGACATCACATTTTACTTTACTGATTTCCATGATTGGGCCGCTGCCAAGCAAACCACCAAATTCTAGTTCTTCGCTATTATCATGACCTATTGCTGGGATGATCCTCACCGCAGTAGTTTTGCTATTGACCATACCAATTGCGGCTTCATCTGCAATAATCCCAGAAATAGTAGCTGGTGTCGTATCTCCTGGTACAACGATCATATCTAATCCTACGGAACAAACTGCCGTCATCGCTTCTAATTTTTCTAGCTTTAAGGCCTTCGATTTGCACGCGGCAATCATGCCCGCATCTTCACTAACCGGAATAAAGGCGCCACTTAAGCCACCGATCGAACTACTTGCCATTACGCCACCTTTTTTAACTGCATCATTTAGCATTGCTAAGCAAGCTGTTGTCCCAGGACCACCACATTGTTCTAGGCCCATTTCTTCTAAGATATATGCAACCGAATCGCCAATAGCAGGAGTTGGCGCTAATGATAGGTCAACGATCCCAAATGGTACATTTAATCTTTCACTAGCTAAATTACCTACTAATTGTCCCATTCGCGTGATCTTAAATGCTGTTTTCTTGATGATTTCAGCTAGTTCATCCATTGTTTTATCTTTACCAGCTTTAGCTAGAGCGCTTCTGACAACACCTGGTCCGCTAACGCCAACATTGATAACCACTTCTGGTTCACTAATACCATGGAAAGCTCCCGCCATGAACGGATTATCTTCAACAGCGTTGCAGAAAACTACTAATTTACACGCTCCCATGCAATTTTGATCTTTGGTGATATCAGCTGCCTTATGGACGATTCTTCCCATAAGTTCAACAGCGTCCATATTGATACCTGCTCGCGTTGATCCAACATTAACACTTGCACAAACATGTTCTGTAACTTTTAAAGCTTCAGGAATGCTTTCGATCAGTTCTTTTTCTCCTTGGGTCATTCCCTTTTGAACCAAAGCGCTATAGCCACCAATAAAATTAACGTTTAAAGCTTTTGCACACTCATCTAAGGTAATAGCGTATTTAACACAATCACCACCGCTAACGCTTTGTAATAAGCTAATTGGGGTTACGCTTATTCTTTTATTGATGATAGGGATGCCATATTCTTTACTGATATCATCCCCGACTTTTACAAGATCTTTCGCATATGTCATGATCTTATTTTTGATCTTAGCACAAGCCACATCGATATCTTTATCCGCACAATCCAACAAAGAAATACCCATTGTAATCGTTCTAATATCTAGATCTTCTTCATCGATCATATGGATCGTTTCTAAAATGTTATTAGTATTGATCATTATCTTTACCTCTTATATCTTATGCATGGCATTAAAAATATCTTCATGCATGACATGGATGATCAAACCTTGTTCTTTACCTTTGCTTTCCATGTAGTCAATAAATGAAGAAAAGCCCTCATTTTTCACTTCGCATACCATGATCATCGTAAACATTTCTTTTAATACGGTTTGTGAAACTTCCACGATGTTAGCTTCATGATTAGCACATTCTTGAGCCACAAAGGCCAAGATACCTGGTCGATCCTTTCCGACTACTGAAATTATTGCTCGCATATGTTTTCCTCCTTAGCCTTTTGGCATTTCATATATTCCAATAAAAGATAGTTCCGTTAAATAACTAACTTTTGCTTCTTCAATTTTATCTAATTCAACATCACTACAATTACCTATTGCCTTGGCATTGCCAAAATCATAGGTACATGCATTATATGCTCCGATATTGCTTTGCCAATTGTAAGTATAAGCGCTTTGCCCTTTGATATAGGTAAATAGATCATTACTAAAATCAAAGATATAACTTTCATTACCATTAAAATCCAATACATATTGCCCATAATCATCAATGCTATAACCTAGGGTATTGATCAAAGCATATTTAAACTCTTCCAAGGTCATATCTGGCTTTAGATCATCAATATCGATGTATAAGCTGTAATCACTAGGTAAAGTCACTGTAGCCTTGTCAATATCTTGATAGCTTGTCATATAGTTATATGTACCATCGTAACTCACGCCTGCACTGACCACCGTAAAGGTTATATCTAATGTTTGCGACAGGATATGTTCTTCATCGTGTTCAACGATCAATTTATTTTCACATTTACGACTTTCATCGATTGCTAAACCATTTTTCTTAAGCATTGCTACGCATGCTTCATCATTTAAGGTCATTACCAATTGTTCTGGTTGAACTTCCAATGTTGCAATATCATTTTCATTTATAAATAGATCATTCATATTACTTAAGCTATCTGTAAACTCATCGGACGTTTTGCTGCCATCTAGATTATCATAGTATATTTTACCATCATCAATATAGATCGTTGAAGTTCCCATGTTTTGCTCATCGATATATGTGGTACTTTCGATACGCGACTTACCATGGTCATAATCACTGTGAGTTTCTACCTTATATGATAGCTTATTGGTAATTGATAATGATGATGAAGCATCATTATGATAGTTTTCTAATTGTCCTGTTTTTTCATATAATGCAACAAAGGTTGCATAGTCTTCAGCAAGCGTTTTATCGACCATGCTACAACCTCCTAATAAAAGTAAGCCCAAGCTCAAGACAATTTTAACTAATTTCATATATATCACTAAACCTTTCAAACTCTTTATATGTCAAAGCAATCGCATTGCCATGTTTTACATTGGTAACCGAAGTAACCATTTCATGCGAAATATCCGCAAAGTCATGGTCTCTAAAATTTTGAAACCAAATAGCCTTAAACTGCATACGAGTATAATCATCATAATATAAGATGCAGCTATACCCACGATCAATAATGAATGGTCCTTCACTTTGATGACCTGTTATATAATCCATATTATATTCATCGAAGCCTAAATAATCACTATCACTATAGCCTACAAACAGTTGACTATATTGCTCCATTGGCTGTCTTTCATCCTTCAATACGATATTATATTCATAACCATCTTTATAGATTGTTCCATCAATTACAGGAAAACCAGGATCCAGTAATAATTGTGGATAACTTAAATCATTAAAATCACTAGTATAGTTAAGATACATGCCTTGATCGCTCGGCGAGCTCCAATAGATCACATATTTATCGATCCGGCGATCATAAAAACCTTCTGGAGCCCAAGCTTGTTCTTCCTTTAGTTTAAGATCTGAAGTTGATGTATTAACCTTCAATAACCGTTCATTATTAAATGTTACAAAATCATCAGTATCCCAAACATAGATGCTATCGGTATCATAACCTTGGGTAGCTAATAAATAAAAACCCCCATTTTTGTTGCGAACTACACTTGGATCACGTAAAGACTTGGTCCCAATGGTTGCCTCTAATACACTTTCTTGATGATTAAGTTCATACCACAATAAGCCATCATACGTATAGGCAAGTTTCAAGCTTTCATCATCGTCAGAAAAATAAGTAATCAAATAACCATGAATCTTATCTAATAAACAAAGGTTATCGAAACGATAGCTCTTATCTTTTATATTAGCTTGTAAAACTATTTTCTCATATTCATCTGCCAAGCTAGTTTTATGAATTATATTATCTTCTATCGTTGCATTACCATCCGTTATTTCCCAGGTAATCGTTTCATCATTAAACTTATTTAAAAGTTGATCTCCGTCATGAAGAAAACTATCTAGATATTGATCAAGATATTCATAGGTAGAGTCTTGCGGCTGGTAATCGATGACCATCTGCTGCGGATTAATTCGCTGGTCAGTACAACCATATAATAAACATATCAGTATTAACAATAATTTACGCATCATTTCACCTATAACAGCCATATTATAGCATGAATGACCAAATAAAAAAACACAGCATATCATGCTGTGTCCTTAAACTATACTAATTCAATATATGCCATTGGAGCATTATCGCCACGACGGATACCAGTTTTTACAACTCTAGTATATCCACCATTACGATCTTGATACTTAGGAGCTACTTCATTGAATAGTTTTTGAAGAACTGTTTGACATGTTTCTTCATCAGCTACTACATTACGAATATAGCTAGCAGCAAGTCTTCTTGAATGTAAATCACCTTTCTTACCTAAAGTGATCATTTTATCTACAACGCTACGAAGATCTTTTGCTTTAGCTTCAGTAGTTTCAATTTTACCATATAAAATTACTGATGTAGCCATATTTCTAAGCATTGCTTTACGATGGTCGGCATTTCTACCAAATTTACGATTCCACATCTTACTTAATTCCTTTCTCTATTATTCAAAAGCTTTGAAGCTTAATCCAAGTTCAGTAATCTTTTCTTTTACTTCTTTCATTGATTTCTTACCAAGATTACGTACTCGCATCATTTCTTCTTCTGTTTTTTGGGTTAGTTCATCAACTGTTTGGATACCAGCACGTTTCAAACAGTTATAAGAACGAACTGACAGGTCTAAGTCTTCAATCATCATTGATTGGGTCTTATGTACAACCTCGCCATTTGATTCTTTCATGATTGAATCAATATCATTAACTTCTTCACGCACACTGGTAATGATATCTAAGTGATCAATCAGGATTCTTGCAGCCAATGAAATTGACATTTGAGGAGTAATTGAACCATCTGTATAAATTTCCATGATCAAACGGTCATATTTAGCGTCTTGGCCTACACGAGTAGGTTCTACTTCATAAGCTACACGTTTGATTGGAGTATAGATAGAATCGGTATATACAGTTCCAATAGTTGTAGAAGTTCCTTGATATAATTGTTTGTTGCTGTCGCTGCTGACATAGCCGCGACCGTTACGACATTTCAATTCCATTTCTAATACGCCATCTTTTTCAACATGAGCGATTACATGGTCTTTATTAAGGATTTCTACGCTTTCAGGACAGATGATATCTCCTGCAGTAACTGTACAAGGTCCCTTTGCCGAAATACGTAAAGTGTAAATTTCATCGTCTTCGATCATCATGATCAAATCTTTGATATTTAACACGATCGTTGCAACATCTTCTCTAACCCCAGCGATAGTAGTAAATTCATGATATACTCCATCAGCTTTGATTGAAAAAACGGCTGCACCAGGCAAAGATGATAATAATACTCTTCTTAAAGCATTACCGATAGTTGTACCAAAACCTCTTTCAAGTGGTTCTAGTACAAACTTACCATAGTTATCTGATTCAACGTATTCTTTTACTTCAAAGTGTGCACGTTCAAATTTTTGCATTCAATTCCCTCCTTATGGGTTGATTAACCACGTGGTCTTTTTGGTGGACGGCATCCGTTATGTGGAATTGGAGTTACATCATTAATTACTGTAATTTCCAAACCAGCTGTTTGTAATGATCTAACAGCAGCTTCACGACCAGGACCAGGTCCTTTAACGTTAACTTCTACTGTTTTCATACCGTGATCAACTGCTGCTTTACCAGCTGCTTCAGCAGCCATTTGTGCTGCATATGGAGTTGATTTACGAGAACCTTTGAAACCTAATGCTCCAGCACTAGACCAAGCTACTGCGTTACCTTTTTCATCAGTGATAGTAACGATAGTGTTATTAAATGTTGAATGGATATGAGCAGTACCTTTAGCTATATTCTTACGCACACGTTTTTTACGTGCAGTTGTTTTAGTTGCCATAATTAATTTATCCTCCTATCGCTTATTTCTTCTTGTTAGCTACAGTACGACGAGGTCCTTTACGTGTACGTGCATTTGTTTTAGTACGTTGTCCGCGAACTGGAAGTCCTCTTCTATGACGAATACCTCTGTAGCATCCGATTTCCATCAAACGTTTGATGTTTAATTGAGTTTCACGACGTAGATCGCCTTCTACTTTGATTTGGTCAATATGTTGACGAATCAATGTTTCTTGTTCATCAGTTAGATCTTTAACTCTGATATCTTCGCTGATACCACAGTCTGCTAATACTTTTTTACTTGTTGCTAATCCAATTCCATAGATATATGTAAGTGATACCACTACACGTTTATCGCGTGGAATATCTACACCAGCTATACGAGCCATATTCTTTAAATCCTCCTAGTTAGTTTCCTTGTCTTTGTTTATGCTTAGGGTTTTCACAAATTACCATAACGGTACCTTTGCGCTTGATAATACGACACTTATCACAAATTGGTTTGACTGATGGTCTTACTTTCATGTGTTCTTACCTCCAAGACTCTTTCTATTTATGTCTGTATGTTATACGCCCACGTGTTAAATCATAAGGCGAAATTTCTACTGTAACTCTATCTCCCGGTAAAATGCGAATGTAATTCATACGGATTTTACCAGCAACGTGAGCAAGAATTACATGACCGTTTTCTAATTTCACCTTGAATTTTGCATCAGGAAGTGTATCCTCAACAATTCCATCAATTTCAATGACATCTTGTTTTCCCATTAAAATATCCTTTCTAACATCTTACGCCTATGGTAAGCATCATGCTTACCATAAACGCTAATGTTTAATTAGTTAAGAAGCCTTACCTAAAGCATCCTTGATGCTAGCCCAAACTTCATTTGGAGCTACACTTGCATCAATATTAACTACTATTCCTTTACTAGCATACATGTCTAGTGCCGGTTTAGTATTTTTCTCATGTTCGCTCAAACGAACTTTAAGTTGTTCAACTGTATCATCACTTCTTTGTACTAATGCTGAACCACAGTGATCACAAACACCTTCAACTTTAGGTTTATTGTTTTTGATATGGTAGGTAGCTTTACAGTTGTTGCAAACTCTTCTACCTGTGATTCTTTCAGCTAGTGCATCAAAGTTTACTTCAAGATTGATTACTTTTTGAATTGGTTTATTTAATTCATTACAGATTTCTTCCAAAGCTTCAGCTTGTTTGACGGTCCTTGGAAAACCATCCATCAAGAAACCTTTTTGGCAATCATCTTGTTGTAATCTTGCTTTTACCATGCCGATAACAACATCATCAGAAACAAGTTTACCTTGATCCATCAAGATCTTTGCTTGTTTACCTAGTTCTGTTTGATTCTTAACATTTTCCCTCAACATATCGCCTGTCGAAATATGCGGAATACCATATTCAGATACGATATATTCGGACATTGTTCCTTTACCGCTTCCGGCAGGTCCCATGATCAATAAATTCATAATGACCCCCTATTTTAAAAATCCGTGATATTGCTTTTGTGTCAATTGTCCTTTTAATTGAGACATTGTTTCCATCGCAACACCAACAACGATTATGATACCAGTACCGCCTAATGATGTAGATGCAGGTAAGCTAGTTACCATCGGTAACAAATATGGAATTACTGCGATAACCATTAACGCGATAGCTCCTAAGACGGTAATACGATTTAATACTTTTTTCAAGTATTCTTTAGTTTCATTCCCTGGTCTAACACCTGGAATATATGCACCAGATTTATTCAAATTTTCAGCAATTTGATCTGGGTTAACTTGCATATTTGTATAAAAGAATGTAAATAAAACGGTTAATATTGCATATAGAGCTAAACCAAATGGTTTATTTAAACTTAAGAAGTTACTTAAGCTTTGATATGCTTCTTGATTGATAAAACTCAAAATAATTTGTGGTGAAGTTATGATTGCTTGCGCAAAGATAACTGGAATAACACTTGCTGAGTTGATCTTAAATGGTAAGAAGTTCATGTTATTATTCGCATGTGCGACTGAACTATTCGTATATTGAATAGGGATCTTACGTACAGCTAATTGCATGACCACAACCAAGATGATGATCAACAAGTTCACGATCAAGTATAGAACAAATTGGATCAAGCCATTAAACATTGCTGTTTGATTACTTGTATCTACCAATACATTATACACTTGTAAATAATTAAATGGCATATTAGAAACGATACCAGCAAAGATAATCACTGAAATACCATTACCTATACCCTTTTGAGAAATCTTATCGCCGATCCATAATAAGAACATCGTACCAGCGGTTAAAACCGTCGCAGTATATAAGTATGTTCCAAGATCACTAGCGCTCATTACACGATATAACTTATCAAAGCTCATTACCATTGTAAATGATTGCACAAACGACAAAATCACGCCTAAATAGCGAGTTATCTTATCAAGTTTAACTCTTCCTGTTTGGCCAGATTTAGAAAGTTCTGACAAATAAGGAATTACATCCATGCTCAATAATTGGATGACGATCGATGCTGTAATATAAGGTCCAACCCCCATTGCAAAGATACTTAATCTTTCTAGGGTTCCTCCTCCAAGCAGGTTCATCATATTCAATATTGAGTTACTTCCAATGCTGGTTGCTAATAAATCAGCATCTACGCCTGGAACCGGTATACTTGATCCCAGGCTATAGATGAATAACATTGCAAGTGTAAATAAGATCTTACCTCTAAGTTCCTTGTTTTTAAACAAGTTTAAAAAGGTTTGGATCATATTAGATCACCTCTACTTTTCCGCCCGCTTTTTCAATGCTTTCTTTTGCCGTAGCAGAGAATTTATTAGCTTGAACAGTCAATTTTTTAGTTAATTCACCGCAACCTAATACTTTGAAACCATCTAATTGTTTCTTAAGCATTCCTGCTTCTTTCAATGTTTCGAAGTTAACTACTGCTCCATCTTCGAATACATTTAAGCTTTCTACATTAATAATAGCATATTCTTTACGTGTATAGTTAGTAAATCCACGTTTAGGAATACGTTTGTATAGAGGTGTTTGTCCACCTTCGAATCCTAATGCAACACCACCACCTGATCTTGCATTTTGACCCTTATGACCTTTACCACTAGTTTTACCAGTGCCAGATCCATGACCGCGACCAATACGCTTTCTAACAGAACGAGCACCTTCAGTATATGTTAAATTTTCTAATTTCATAAAAGTGTGTTCCTCCTTATCTAATTTCAGTTGGTTTCTTTTCACGTAATTTAGCTACGCTTTCAACTGTTTTTAAATCTTGTAAAGCTGCAACTGTTGCATGTACAACGTTGATTGGGCGGCGTGAACCGATACATTTAGAAAGAACGTCAGTAATACCAGCTAGTTCTAATACAGCACGAACTGCACCACCAGCGATAACACCGGTACCTTCTGCAGCAGGTTTTAAGAATACTTCACCAGCACCATATACACCTGTTACTTCATGAGGAATTGTTCTTCCTTTGTCTACTAAATTAACTCTGAAGACATTTTTCTTAGCAGCTTCAACTGCTTTTTTGATTGCATCAGGTACTTCATTAGCTTTACCAAGTCCGTAACCTACGCGACCTTTTCTATCTCCAACAACAACTAAGGCAGAGAAGCGCATACGGCGTCCACCTTTTACAGTTTTGCTGACACGATTAATGACAACGACACGTTCTTCGAATTCTTTTTCTTCACGTACTCTTCTTGGTTTACGTTCCATTTTTTGCTCCTTCCTTAGAATTTAAGTCCAGCTTCTCTAGCAGCGTCAGCTAAAGCTTGGACACGACCATGATATACATAACCACCACGGTCAAATACTACAGTTGTAATGTTCTTTTCAGCACATCTTTTAGCGATTTCAGCACCTACAGCTTTTGCAGCTTCGATGTTACCGCCATTTGCTAATTTCATGTCAACGCTTGATGCGCTAACCAATGTTGTTTGATTTACATCATCGATAACTTGTACATGAATGTGGCTGTTAGATCTGAACACGTTAAGTCTAGGACATTCAGGAGTTCCACTAACTTTTCTACGAACACGTGCATGACGACGTTGTCTTTCTTGATTCTTATTTGTTTTCTTAAGCATAGTTTATCTCCTTTCCTATTTCTTACCAGCCGTTTTACCTTCTTTACGGCGGATATGTTCACCTTTATATTTGATACCTTTACCTTTGTATGGTTCAGGTTTACGAGTAGCTCTAACGTTAGCTGCAAATTCACCTACACGTTGTTTATCGATACCGCTGATCTTGATTTCAGTTGCTGAAGGACAAACTACAGTTAAGCCTTCTTCAACTTCGAATTCAACTGGATGAGAGTAACCAACATTTAATGTTAATTTCTTACCACTAACAGCTGCTCTGAAACCAATACCAACTACTTCTAATTCACGAGTGAATTCTTGGTGACAACCTTCAACCATGTTGTGAATCAAAGCACGAGTAGTTCCGTGTAATTGTTTAACATGTTTTTCGTCATTTGGACGAATTACATTACAAACACCATCCTTAACTTCAATAGTTAATAATGGACTAAATTGACGTGTTAAAGTTCCTTTAGGACCTTTTACAGTCACCTCATTACCTGGAGCAACGATAACTTCAACGCCCTCAGGAATGGTAATCGCTTTATTTCCGATACGTGACATTTTCTATTTCCTTTCGTCTTTTTATCTTACCATACGTAAGCGACAACTTCGCCGCCTGCTTGTTTTGCTCTAGCTTCTTTATCAGTCATCAAACCTTGTGAAGTAGAAATAATTGCAATTCCTAAACCGTTTAATACACGAGGAATTGAATCAGCTTTCGTGTAAACTCTTAATCCAGGTTTACTAATTCTCTTGATACCACTGATAACTTTTTCATCACGTG
>JALEMK010000099.1 GCA_022768265.1 Erysipelotrichaceae bacterium | reverse complement strand
TTTTCATACAAGACCATCCCACTTTTAGCGTCGATCAAGATCGCACTAGGCGCATCTAACTGCAAAAAATCATAATATGATACTTCATCCGTAGGTGAAGCAGTTGGTGTTTGGGTAGTTACAGCTTCTTCAGCTTGAGCCATCATCACGCTGCTCAATAGCAGCAAAAGACAGACTATGATAATCATTAATTTTTTCATGCTACTTATTTTAACATAATCAAATCTTTTTTTCGACCTATGTGTGCAAATAAAAATACCGTTCAACCTTAGTCAAACGGTATGAATTTTCATTAATTATATGAACGTGTGGCATTGATGATGCAAAGCATTGCGACCCCAACATCCGCAAAGATCGCTAACCACATGCTAACAAAGCCAAATAAGCCTAGTAATAGAACTACTAACTTGACCCCAATAGCGAAGATGATATTTTCTTTAGCAATAAACAAAGACTTTCTAGCTTGCTTGATAGCTACTGCGATCTTGGTTAGATCATCATCCATGATGACCACATCACTAGCTTCAATAGCGGCATCACTGCCTAACGCCCCCATTGCAAAACCAACATTGGCCATTGCTAATACTGGAGCATCATTGATGCCATCTCCTACGAAGGCCGTAACTTTTTGCGCGGAAAGCTGTTGGACGATCTTCGCTTTATCAGCTGGCAAGCATTGTCCATAGGCTTTATCGATCTGTAAGCTATTGGCAACTTCTTCAACGCTGTTTGTCACATCGCCACTTACGACCAAGGTTTCGATCTTTTCAGCTTTTAATTGTTTGATGATGTCATAACTATTATCTTTGATCTTATCTTTGATGATCAAAGCGCAGATAAATTGTTCATCTAAACCCACATAGACGATCGTTCCGGTTTCTTTGATCACTGGTATGCTGATCGCAAAATGTTTCATCAAACGCTCATTACCAACATAGATCTTTCCTTGCGTGCCTGTAGCGATCAATCCTTCACCGGCAATTTCTTCCACTTGACTAATCGCTGTATTATCTACCTTCCCTTGTTGATAATTAACGATGCTTTGCGCAATAGGATGGGTACTATAGCTTTCTGCCATCGCAGCCAAAGCTGCGCCTTTTTCATCACCGATGATCTTAGCTACATAGAATTGCCCCGTAGTTAAGGTCCCGGTCTTATCAAAGACCACTGCTTCAAGCGTACTTAATTGTTCCAAGATATTGCTGCCTTTCAATAAGATACCTTTTTTGCTTAGACCACCAATACCACTGAAAAAACCTAAAGGCACGCTGATCACCAAAGCACATGGACAAGACATGACCAAAAAGGCACAGGCCCTTTCGATTGCCGCTTTTAAGCTGATGATATCAAAAAGTGGCAATAATACAACGATTCCTAAGGCCATAAAAACCACGATCGGAGTATAGACCTTCGCAAACTTAGTGATGAAACGTTCGGTCTTAGCTTTAGAGCCACTAGCATGTTCTACTAGTTCCAAGATCTTATTAACCGTACTTTGCTCAAACGAACGCGTAACCTTCACTTCGATGGCTCCGCTCACATTAACACATCCGCTGATGACCTCGTCATTGACACTAACATCCTTATACATCGCTTCACCTGTCAAGCTAGCCGTATCCAAAGATGTGCTGCCTTTGGTAATGATCCCATCAACTGGTACTTTTTGTCCTGGTTTGATCAATACGATATCATCTAATTTTACATCTTCACTAAACATCGTAATTTCTTGCCCATCGACCAAGATCGTCGCTTTATCAGCTTTGATATCCATCAACTCACTGATCGATTTGCGCGAATTAGCTACTGCCATATCTTGGAATACTTCACCGATCTGATAAAGCAACATTACTGCTACAGCTTCTAGATGTTCTTGTAAGATGATGGCCATCACGCTCGCTAAGCTCATCAAGAAATTCTCATCAAAAAGATTTCCTTTAACGATATTACGAATAGCTTTATATAAAACATCATACCCCAAGATCGCATAACTGACGATCAATAGTAATGCTTGGTATTTTCCTACCATAAAGCTTAAAGCCAAGATGATGATCCCCACAATGATCTTGATGATCTGTTTTTTGATCTCATCTTGCGCTTTTTTATGCGCTTCTTTTTGCAAGGCTAAATTATCGGCATTAAGGATCGCCATGATTTCTTGATGGACCATGTAATGATCATAACGATTACATGCATAAAGCAATGTTGTCCCATCCATCTTCAAATTTTCGATCTTGCTTATTGCTTTGATCTTTTCCCATGCAGCCGTAGCGGTTATGTCTTTAGCTAAAGCTAGACGATAATCCTGATTATTTTCAATTAGCTGATAGGTGCCGCCTTTTTTATTGAAAAGCTTGGTCATTACGGCTAAAGCACCTTCAAGATCATCAGTACTAAAATAACCCGTCTTTTGCACAAAATCCACATGCGCCTCATCGATCATCGGCGCTTTATTCATCTTTTGTTCGATCAGTGCAGCGCAATGCCCACAATCAATATTATCAAAGCTGAAGTGATATGTCTTAGCTGGAGCTTGAATGATACGAACATCCGGTTCTAGATCCATGATCACCTTCGTGATCTGATCGTGGATCTTTGATAGCTCATCAGTTTCAAAGCTCAAGGTCTTGCTCATGAAATCAAGATCACACTGCTTTATTCCTTCGATCTTACTTACTTTATCCGCGATCTTAGCTGCACAATTAGCACAATCAAGACCTTCGATCAACCAATTATACTTCATAGTTCCTCCTATATATGAACATATGTTCATATATAGTATATACCCTTATCGCTAGTTGTCAAGCCATGTAATAATTAAAAAAAAGACTTTCAAATTGAAAGCCTTAAGCAAATACCTTACGTAATTTTTTTAATACCAACGGCGCATAAAGCGTGACCACCAAGGCCTCTGCCACTGGATAAGCCCACCAAATACCGACCACGCCCCAAAAATGGCTAAAGATCAAAGCTAATGGCAATAAGAAACCAAGCTGACGCATGATGGAGATCATCATGCTGCTTACCCCATAGCCCAACGATTGAAAGATCGCCGAGATCACGATCGTACAAGCTGCTAGGATAAAGGATAAGGCCAAGATCCTAAAGGCCACATAAGCAACTTCAAATAAAGCTGGGGTCGGATTAAACAAATTGATCAAAAAAGGCGTAGCCAACCAGAAGATCGCCATGCCCAAGCTCATAAAGCCAATGGCCGTAAAAAGATATAGCTTCACGGTCTTAAAGTAGCGACCTTTATCTTTAGCGCCATAATTATAGCTAAGGATCGGCAAAGAACCTTGATTAAAACCAAACACCGGCATAAAAACAAAGGATTGGATCTTGAAATATAAGGTCAAAGTCGTAACTGCGCTTTCGCCAAAACGTACCAAGATCCCATTTAAGGCCGTGGTCGTCAAAGAACCGATCGCATTCATGATGGCTACTGGTAAGCCGATTCCATAGATGCTTTTGATACGCTCACGATCAAAATGACAATTTTTCACATCGATCGCTACTTCATGGCTTCCCCATAAAAAAGCGACCATTTCAAAGACCAAAGCTAAGACTTGACCAATGACCGTAGCGATGGCCGCTCCCGTTATCCCCATGGCAGGAATAAAGCCCCACCCAAAGATAAAGATCGGATCTAAAACGATATTGGTGATTGCTCCGATCAATTGACCAACCGTAGGAATCAACATATTGCCCGTCGATTGCAAGATCCTTTCGCATAGGATCGCAAATAATTGACCAAAACTAACCCCCATAACGACGATCAGATACTGATAACCTAATTTGATTGCTTCTAGATCATTGGTAAATAAAGCTAAAAAAGGTTTCGCCAAAAAAATAGCTGCTAAAACGATCAAGATATAGTGTCCCAAGACCAAACCAAAGCCCGTGGTAACTGTCGCATTAGCTTCTTCATAACGCTTCTCACCCAATCTTCTTGCAACAATGGTCCCAACACCAGCTCCACCGCCTAACGCAATCGATAACACGACCATCTGCAAAGGAAAGGCTATACCGATCGCAAATAAGGTTTTCTCCCCTAGTTGTGCAACATACATCGTATCAACGATATTATACATCGCTTGGATCAGCATCGAAAAAACTGCTGGCAAGCTCATGGAATACAATAATTTGCCAATTGGCCAATTAGCCATCTTATCTGACTTTCTAACGCTCATATCTAACCTCCTTCATTACATAAAAAACGTCATATAATGACGTTTATAATGTTTGATAATATGCTTTAACTGCTTCAACCACCGCTTCATCGCTCAAGCCATAAGCTTTAAGCAATTCTTTATAGCTACCTGATTGAGCAAACTCATCTTGGATACCGATACGTTCGATCTTGATCGGATATTTTTTACATGCTACTTCACAGATTGCACTGCCTAAACCACCGATGACGTTATGTTCTTCCGCAGTAATGACATAATCATGTTGTTTCAAGATTTCGACAACACCATCTTCATCTAAGGGCTTGATACAGCTAACATCAACGACCGTAGGTTCCATGCCCATAGCTTTTAAGGTATCAACAGCTTTCATACACTCTTGAACCATCAATCCTGTCGCAAAGATCGCTACTTTTTGCCCACGATTCAACACGTTGATCTTACCAATTTCAAATTTGGTATTTTCATCAAAGAAGTTTTCTACTGCTGAGCGCCCTAAACGCACATAACATGGTTTATCATCATTAGCCACATGACGAATGATCGCTTTTGTTTCCCATTCATCACAAGGACAGAAGACGCGCATTTCTGGAATAGAGCGCATGATCGCCATATCTTCGGTAGCTTGATGGCTAACTCCATCTTCCCCAACGCTAATTCCACCATGAGATCCACAGATCTTGACATTCAAGCTAGGATAAACCACGGAATTTCTGATTTGTTCCCAACATCTACCGGTTGCAAACATCGCAAAAGAACTAGCAAATACCGTATGACCACTAGCCGCGATCCCTGCTGCTACCCCGATCATATTACCTTCTGCAATTCCGATATTAAAGAAACGTTCTGGAGCAACCTTTTTAGCCATTGCTGTTTTGGTTGAGCCTGATAAGTCCGCATCTAAAACGATGATCTTATCATTTTCTTGCACTAATTTTTGTAGTTCTTCACCGTAAGCTTCTCTTGTAGCCTTTGCCATTAGTCATTTGCCTCCAATTCTTTTAATGCTTGTGCTAATTGTTCTTCATTAGGAGCTACGCCATGCCATCCGGCATTATTTTCCATGAAAGAAACCCCTTTTCCTTTAGTGGTCTTAGCCAGGATCATGGTTGGTTGTCCTTTATGAGCACGAGCTTTTGCGAATGCATTTCTAATTTGTTCATAATCATGACCATCGATACAAATGACATTCCAGCCAAATGCTGCAAATTTTTGATCGATCGGACATGGATTCATAACTTCTTGAATATTACCATCGATTTGTAAACCATTAAAGTCCACGATAGCACATAAATTGTCTAGTTTATAATGAGATGCACACATTGCAGCTTCCCAAACCTGACCTTCTTCACATTCACCATCACCAAGCAAAGCGTAAATGCGATTTTCATTCTTATCAACCTTATTTGCAATTGCCATTCCCACCGCTGCTGAGATTCCTTGACCTAAAGAACCAGTAGACATATCTACTCCTGCTACAGATTGCATGTTAGGATGACCTTGTAAATTAGAATTTAATTTTCTAAAAGTTAATAAATCTTCGCTCAATAGTCCTTTTTCTGCTAATGTTGCATACAAACAAGGTGAAGCATGACCTTTCGACAAAACAAAACGATCACGATCATTGCTTTCCACATTTGAAGCATCGATATTCATTTCTTCAAAATACAACACTGTTAAGATATCTGTCGCACTTAGTGAACCACCTGGATGTCCGCTTTTGGCATTTGCTACCATTTTAACAATATTTTTACGTATATTGTTTGCATGTTTTTCTAAGCTATTCATACTTACCTCTCTTAAATTCTTTACAATTCTATCATATAAACATTTTTTTATAAACACCTAAAATGAAAAAAGACCCTTACCGGTCTTTTTTCATAATTTTTAAGGGGATATAGTTATTTTATTATTGCAGGGGAACAATAATTTTTTACAAGGACTATTATCTTCCTTGTGTAATTATAATAACAATAAACTTTATTTAAAATATGGTTAGTTTATGTAAAATTATGTGATTATTCCGTTTTTTGACAATGATAACCTTTGCTATAAAGCTTTTGCATCAATTCATTGCCATCTTTGCTGATATCCAACAAAGCCAAACCTTTATCATCTATTGTTGCCATATCAACATCTAGCTGTGTGATAACTTGCTCATCTTGCAAATAGATGTTAGCTTGGATACCGCTAGTACCATCATATAATGCTTGTAATTGAACGATGTAGTCCTCAACATTATCCGTAATGCTGCTGATGACATCTAGGTGTGAAGTTTGGTGCAAGTCAAAAGCGATAACTTGACCATCTTCGATGATCAGATCATGCTTGATGCTGCTAGCCCCATTATCAAAGCTGCACACCCCTTTAAAGTTTTGATAATCTTCATCCATATAGGCAAAAGCTGATAGATCGATCGTTACAGGTTCATAATGATACTCTGCTACCTTATGATAGCTATGACTTTCATCTTGCACATGATATTCTACGAAGATCTCTTCCTTAGCGATCTTATCATCAACGATATCATAAACAAAGCGATTGCTGTCAATACTAGCATCGTTTAGCTTCAATAACCGCTTAGTAGCTTCTGCGCTAAGCTCTAAGGACCATTTACCATCAGTTTGTTCACTTTTAACGATATCTTTTTTAGTGATCGCCAGTGGCAACAACAAATCATATAAACGATCATAATCATCATATTGATATAAATTATCACCCGCTTGCGCAAAGGCCACACCATCCTTAGCTAGCAACCGCGTTGACATTTGTTCATTATTTACATCGATATACGAACCTTCTGCATTGCTAGCAAACTCATAGCTAAAATCAAAGGAAAGCTCATTATCATCCAAAGTAAAGTTATTGGTAATCGTCACCTTGCCACTGATATCTTTCGCTACGCTATTTTCATAATAGCTTTGCGGATCAAACGTCTTACTGCAGCTAACCAATAAAACTAGGATCAACAACCATAAAAGCTTCTTCACGCTGCTTGGGCTCCTTCAAAGATATCGATGATCCATTTAGGATCGATACAAGCAAAAAAAGGATCTTCGATCTTAAACATTTCTTCATAATCAGCCATTTCAGCTACCAAACCATAATAAGGGGTCATGGTTGTCAAAGCTTTGTCATCTAACTCCAGCTTGATTCGCAAGATATCATCAACAAAACCTTGATAATAAACTCCCGTTACATCTTCTTGCTTTCCTTTATTTTGAATATAATCGATAAAACTATCATATTTAGCAAATTCCACAGCACGATCATCCAAACCTTCGCTTAAGACCTCGATCTTTTCAATAAAACTTCCGATATCTTTGCACCAGCGCAAGGTATAACCTTTGTTAAGCAAGGTCATAAGTTGTTCATTAGCTGGTACGGGAGAACTTTTTAGATAAACCATGAACTTATTTTGTGGATCATGATATAAACAATCATAACAAGCCATGAAGCGATAATGACATTTATCGCATTCAAAACGGAAGATATCGCCCGCAATGACCTGGGCCTTTAGATCTTCATCATTTTGCACATTGACGCTATCATAAAACTCTAAGGTCAATTCTTTCCCACAATGGGGACATTTAAATACTCTTTTAGATTTGCTCATAGTAACCTCAACACTTATATTTATCTTTATTCATCATGCGAACCTTGATTTCTTCCAAGGTCTCTTCGATCTTGCTCATCAGCACTTCTTCTAGGTCGCCTTCGATCTGCATGATATCACCATCCATATCGGATACGACCACATTTTCTTTTTTGACAGCCAAGATAATTTTTTCCTTATCAAAAAATGAAGGGAAAATATTGTATAGATCACCTTTTTTGACGTTATTGGCCTGATCATCCTCCACAGCTTTTGCCACAACGATCCCTGGCATCCTCGCATCGACGATCTGCAAACGTATGCTATGGCTATTTTCTAGATCTAATAATTGGGCATGCACGATATCTGGATAATCTACTTCACGAAAATCATCAAAAAACGGCATTCTTCTAGCCACATGCAAGCTATCATCATCACTAAGCGGTGATTTCAGCGCTAAATAGCGTTCACACTTTTCCCTAGCTTGTTCGCTAGGCGTTATTTCCACAAAAGGATAGGCTAAAAGTTCACTGGCTAGATAATGCTTTAGCATCACCGGTCTTTCTAAGCCTTTGGTACAGTTATCTACCCGATCACCGATTGCTAAGACATGAAACTCAAACTTTCCAAACTCATCACAAAAACCATAGCACAGCATATAACAATCATCATCCTGTACATTCACTTGATCTTTGACATCCTCCGTCAAAAAATCAACTTCAAATACCAAATATTTTTCTAAATATTCATTTAAGCTATATCTAATTTTTTCCATACATGCATTATATCATAACCAAAAAAAAGAAGCACTCCAAATGAGTACTTCTTAATCATTGCTGCTACGTCCCATGATCTGTAGGACATATAAGAAAATATTGATAAAGTCTAAATATAAGCTTAAAGCGCTGATAATGCTATACTTCGCAGCTGCTTCACCATTATTAGCTAAATAGTAATAGTTACGCTTGATCATTTGCATATCCCAAGCTGTTAGGCCCATGAATAAGGCGATGCCTAAAAAGCCAATCGCGCTACCTCCAAAACCAAAAAACATATTTAAGATTTGCATGATCAACAAGGCGATCAAACCACCCATGAATAAACCGGAGAAATTAGTAAGATCAACTTTAGTGGTTTTACCAATGATCGCACAGCAGATAAATAAAACGGCTGCATACATGAAAGCGACGAAAACATTTTGAACACCATAAGCTAACGGCAAGGTTCCAAAGGTAACCCCATTGATCACACAGTATAAATAAAACATCACACGCGCATTACCAACTGACATCTTTTGAACGCGGCCAGAAATCGAAAAGACAATTGCGATCTGGGCAATCAACAAGATCCAGCTTGATAATGGATTGGTATAGATCATCCTAGCGATAAAGCCTCCGCTCATCAAATCATAAAAACAATAATAAGCGATAGCGGCAGTTATCACCATTCCAATTCCCATGGTCATAAAGACACTATTGATATATTTTCTTAATCCATCTTGTTCGTAGCTATTTGAATAATATTGAGTCATATCATCATCTCCTTTGTAATGACTTAATTTTAACGAATTTACATTAATTGTCAATTCACAAACAGCCTTATTTGTCTATTATGTGGCGAACGCATACGCTCGCCGCTAACAATCCTGCGCTAGCAGGAACAAATACCATGCTTGCTAAAGGAAAGCGTTCTTTACGATTTTCCCCTGCTTTTTCCATGACCATATGTCTATGTGGGATTTCCCGGGAAAAGATGACAGGGATCTTAAAACGAATACCTTCTTTTTTGCACATGCTTCGCAAGATCTTAGCGACTGGATCATAACTGGTCTTATCCAAGGTCGTATATTCTAATTGGCTAGGATCTAGCCGATTAGCCATCCCTAAAGACATCACAAACGGGATCTTCAATGTATGACACATCTTTGCTAGAGCCAGCTTGCTGCTCATCGTATCGATCGCATCGATGACAAAATCGGCACCAGCCAATATATCTTGGCAGCTATCATCAAAAAATCTTTCCACACATTCTACTTCACAATGAGCATAGGTTAAGATCCGCTTTTTCATTTGTTCGACCTTGCTTTGATCGATATTATCATAACCGCTCATCAGCTGGCGATTTAAATTGGTAATGTTGACCACATCTTTATCGACGATAACTAGCTTACCAATTCCACTACGAGCTAAGCCTTCGATCGCGTAGGAACCTACGCCCCCACAGCCTACCACCACGACCTTGCTTTGGCGTAATTTAGCCAAGGCTTCATCCCCAATCAACAATCTTGTTCTTTCAAACTCTTCCATCTGCTAACCATTCCTCTACTAATTTCATGATCATTGCTTCGGCATTTTCATCCTGCATATCCACCCAATGGACCTTCATTTGATTATTAAACCAGGTATATTGCCTTTTAGCAAAATTCCTCGAAGCTTTTTGAATTTCTGCAATGACGTCTTCCTCAGTACACTCATCTGCAAAATAAGGCTGCCATTGGCGATAGCCAATCCCTTTCATCGGTTGATCTTCAAAGCTAACACCACTAGCTAATAACTTTTCAACTTCCGCTTTCAAACCTTGCTGCTGCATCAAGCGCACCCGCTGATTGATCCGCTCATACAAACTAGCTCTTTCCATCGTACAACCAATGATCAAAGCATCATAGATCATTTCATGCTGCTGCATTGCTTCTTTGCTGCTTTTGCTGTTGCCACTTTGGGCAATGGTCAAGGCCCGTTCTAAGCGTCGACGGTTGTTTACATGGATCTTTTGGGCACTTTCAGGATCCACTTGCTGCAGCATCGTCAACAATTGTTCATTGCTATAAGCTGTATAATCCTTAGCTTCTTGGCTATCCAAGGTAAATTCATAATCATATAAACACGCCTTGATATATAGACCAGTGCCGCCAACGATCATCGGTAAATGACCATTTGCGCTGATACTCGCAATTCTTGCTCGTGCTAATTGCTGAAAATCATACACGCTATAAACACTTTTAGCATCTAGCTCATCAATGGCATAATGCACAACGCCTTGCATATCTTCGACTTTCCCACTACCAATATCAAAGCCTTTATATATTTGGATCGAATCACCACTAATGATCTCACCAGCAAAAGCTTTGGCCAACTTCAGCGAAAGATCGGTCTTGCCAACTGCGGTGGGTCCTACGATAACTAATACTTTTTTCATCGTAAAAATTCCTTTTCTAAAACTTTATCTTCTAACAAAATAAATGTCGGTCTCCCATGTGGACATTCATAAGGTTGTTCACATCGTGACAATTGTCGGATAACTTCTTTCATTTCTTCAACGCTAAGTACATGATTAAAGCGAATCGATGAATGGCATGCCATCGTAGCGATACGCTTTTTTTGCAGCACTTGCCGCTTTTGCATAAATTCACTTTTGAAATAATCGATCAGATCCATCAAAAAGCGCTCTTCATTGGTCTGTTGTAACCAAAAGGGAACGCTACGTACCAATAGCCGCTGATCCCCAAAAGCTTCAAAGCTGATTTGAAATTGCGCTACATTTGCATTTAGTTCCTCTAAGCGATCAACGACATCAGCACTGACATTCAAGCTAATCGGCACTAATAGATCGACCATTTCTACGCGCTCATTGATCTTGCTTAAGATTTCTTCATAATGCACCCGCTCTTGAGCAGCATGTTGATCAATGATATATAAACCCTTTTCCCCTTGAGCCAAGATAAACTTACCATGTAACTGGCCAATCAACTGCATCGTAGGAAAATTACGCAAAGGACTATCCACTTGCACAAAAGCCTGTTGATTTGTTTCGGGAGCGGGCTTATTTTCCACCAATATAGGATCTTTGGGGGTTGGTATGATATTGCTAGGTTCAGCATCAACTTTATGTTCCATCTTACCCAAAGACGCTTTCCAAGCATCTAGCTCAACTTCTTTTTCCACTTGCGGCGCTTGATATTCCACCACCGGCTGCTCAACTGCGAGGATCTTTTCATCTAAGCTAGCAAATAACGCTGGTGTTTCGACCTTAGTTTTGACCTTAGGTTTTTCTAAGCTACCAACAAACACATTCATATGCTTTTGCAAACAGGCTTGCAAGCTCTGCTTGATCAATAATTCCAATTGATTTTGCTTAGCTAATCGCACTTCCCACTTGCTAGGATGAACATTGACATCAACGATCTTACTATCCATCGCAATATTTAACACCACGATCGGATAACGATTTTCCGCAATATAATCATGATAAGCCTCAATGACCTTGCTGCTTAAACGATAATCTTTGATCATACGCTGATTCATAAAGATATTGATGCTGTTTTTATTAGCCTTAGAAAATTGCGGATGGATCAAATAACCACTTAAGTGATAATCAAAATCTGCTCCTTCGATCGCAAAAGCCTGTTTGGCCACATCTTTGCCATAAACCCTAAAGATTACTTCTAATAGATCATTGCTGCCACTGCTACTAAAGCTATTTTTACCATCACTGTTCAAGCTAAAGGCAATTTCTGGATAGCTTAAAGCAAATCTTATGATCAGATCATTGATCAAACTAGCTTCATAAGCCCCGCTTCGCAAATGTTTCAAACGTGCCGGGGTCTTATAAAACAAGCCACTGACCTTGATAGCCGTACCTTGATTGGCACTAACCCGACTCATCCCTTCATTTTGCCCATAAGCCATCAGTAAACGATTAGCTTGTTTGCCATCACAGCTAGTGATCTCGACTTTGCTAACCGAGGCAATCGAAGGCAATGCCTCCCCACGAAACCCTAAGGTTTGAATGTTCCACAAGTCATTGGCTTTGATGATCTTACTGGTCGCATGGCGCTCAAACGCCATCAAAAGATCATCTTCATCCATGCCTTTGCCATCATCAACGATCTCAACCTCATCAATTCCACCATTTTTTATATTGATTTCGATATGTTTGCTACCAGCATCGATTGCGTTTTCTACCAACTCTTTAACGATGCCCATCGGTCTTTCAACCACCTCACCGGCAGCGATCATATTGGTCAATTGTGCATCTAATTTATGAATGATTCCCATTTTCAACACCCTTCTATCTTAAAAAAGTTGTGGTCGCCCACAACTTTGATCTTTATGGCAAATAGTAACAAAGTACGGTATCTTTGATCTTAAACCAGTAATGTAAACGCAACATCCACACTTCATCTTCTGGTCCAACGATACCGGCAACGATCAATTTGATCAGTTCACTTTCCGTAAATGGACCTTCTTTTTGGCCATTGCTTCGATAATACCAAACTCTTTCCATCAATCATCGCTCCTTTTATTCACTTGCCACGCAAGCGCCATCTTGAACGCTTTGCCCTTCTGGACAAACGCATCCTTCACTCATATTTTTATAAGTACTGCCTGTGATGCTGCATGCTCCTTCTACTTTGATCACGACATCATTTTGTACCGTATAGCTAGCATTAGGATCATAGCTCGCTGCATCGATACGATATTTATTGATCGTATAATTAGGGATCGTGATATTTGCATTCAAGGTAATGCTAGTTCCCTTATTTACCGTACTTGAAGCAATCGTTGCTCCAGCTTGATCTTGATAAGTAACAGTAAAGGCTGGGATCGTATGCGTATAAGTATAAGTACGTGGATCACTGTTTTCATATTTATCGCTACCATTGGCAACCACGCTGATCGTATAATTATTGCCACTAGCAAATTTACTGATATCGATCATCACCTCTTGGCTGCTAGTAGTTTCACTATAATTATCGACATCCACGCTCACCGTATAGCTGCTAGCATTTGCCACTGAGCTCCAAGTAACTTTTAGATAATTACCATCGATCGCTGCTGAGATATTATTAACCGGCTGCAATTTTTCCTTCACACCTTGATGCGTATATTTGATCTCGGCTGGTGCAGAATCACTATAATTATCATTACCGGTAGCGCTAACCTTGATCGTATAGCTCACACCTTCTGTAAACTTGCTAACCTCCAATGAAATCGTATTTGTATTTACTTCTTCCTTGATACCTAATTCTGGAATCTCAAAAGTGTATTTCTTAGCGTTATTTACAGCGTCCCAGCTAAAGGTCACATTTTTATCATTTACCGCGCTTTTGATATTGTTTGGCGCATCCAAGGCACTCGTATTAGCCACATAATTAAACTCAAATTCACTAGGTTCACTAGGATCTAAGGTCTTATCATCGCTAAACGCCGTAATGGTCACTACATAGGTCTTGCCATTTTCAAATTTGCTGGCATCCACGCTTAATGAATTAGTTGCGCTATTGACGCTATAGTTATCTGGCGTGTTGATCACTACTTTATATTGATCGGCATCTTGTACCGCATCCCAAGTAAAGTTAACTTTTTTTGCGCTGATATTAGCTTTCATATTTTGCACGCTATTTAAGGATCTAGCCACATCTTTGCTCACAAAACGCGCATCATTTTTTGGACCATAACCATAACAGGTACCATTAGTATCACATCCCACGAAATAGTTATCATAGGCTGCGATATATTTCACACTGGTAAAGGCTTCTTGGGCCTTGACATATTCTTCATTACCAGCAACCAAAACACTGCCATCATTACGAAGACCGACCACAAAATCCTTACCAATAGCTGCATCGATGATTCCTTTCCAATCATCAACCTTATAGGTCTGACCATAGGTCGTAACGCTGCCATCTTTATTCAAAACGATTGCAGCATCTTCATAAGTTGCGATCTTATTGACATTGGTGATACCGTTAACGCTATTCACAAAGCCGGCACTGCCCGCAGCATATAATTTACCACTAGCATCGATCACAAAGGTTTCGTTTTTTCCTGCATATACCTTTTCCAAGGTTTGCGCAGCTTCATCGATCGCACAAGCAGCTTCATTGCCCTTACATACCAATTTACCATCACTATCGATAGCGGCTATATGCGTATTACCTGCCGCGATCATCGTGATATTTTTAAAATCACTGGTATCCATGTTCGAAGAAGTAATTATTTCCCCATTTTCTTTCAAGCCAACCAACATTTGATCATAAGCACTGATCTGCACGACATCTTTCATGCTTAAGCTGACATTATTGCCGGTAAACTTAACACTATTATCATCTTGCAAAAACGCACTATATTGTGAAGTTGCAACGACCCTATTAACCTTACCTAGATCATTTTTCAACCCCGCATCACCCTTGAACAAAAACATCCAAAGCATGATCGCAGCCGCGATAACTGCCACGATCGCTGCGGCAATGATCAAAGGTAAATTTTTATTCTTGCTTAGTGGAACATTTGCTTCCTTAACGACCTTGTCGCTTGCTAATTTATCATTATCCTTAACGACCTTGGTAACCATCGTCTTTGCTAGCTCTTCTTCTTGCGTGTCTTCGATATCATCGATCGTTGGGGCTACGATGGTATCCCCTAGATTAGTAGGAATCGGCTTAGGTTCATCATTCATCACGACCCTAGTAGTTTTTACTAGTTCATCTTCTTCCTCTATGCTATCTTCCAAAGCTTCCTCGACATTGTTCAAAAACGGGATCTCGATACTATCTTCCAACACTGGAAGATCGATATCAACGGTATTCATTAACATTTCATCAAAAGTTAAGCCAAATATATCGGCTAGCTCTTCTAGCTGAGCCATCGAACACATGGCATTACCATTTTCAAAAGCCATATATTCATTGATGCTAACATGTAATTTTTTAGCCATATCTTGTTGAGAATAGTTAAAATGTTTTCTTAAGATAATTAATTTACTTGGTAAACAACTTTTCATAAAACTTTCCTCACTCACATATTAATTTTAACCTTTTTCCCTTTTGAACGCAAATAAAAGCGCACGATATACGTGCGCCCTTGACTTTTGTTAGCAATTAATTTAATTATTTAATGTTAGCAAAGTATTTGATTGTTCTAACCATTTGGCTAGTGTATGAATTTTCATTGTCATACCATGCAACAACTTGTACTTGGTAAGTGTTGTCATCAATCTTAGTAACCATTGTTTGAGTTGCATCAAATAATGAACCATAAGTGATACCGATGATGTCACTAGAAACTAGTGGTTCTTCAGTATATCCGAATGAATCATTTGCAGCAGCTTTCATAGCAGCGTTGATTCCTTCAACAGTTACGTCTTTTCCTTCAACAACTGCAACTAAGATAGTTGTAGATCCTGTAGGAACTGGAACACGTTGAGCTGAACCAATTAATTTACCATTTAATTCAGGAATTACTAAACCGATTGCTTTAGCAGCACCTGTAGAGTTAGGAACGATGTTTACAGCTCCAGCTCTAGCTCTTCTTAAATCACCTTTTCTATGAGGTCCGTCTAAGATCATTTGGTCACCAGTGTAAGCATGAACAGTAGTCATGATACCTGATTTGATTGCTGCATATTTGTTCAATGTGTTAGCCATTGGAGCTAAGCAGTTAGTTGTACAAGATGCAGCTGAAATGATTTTATCTTCAGCAGTTAATACACCTTCATTTACGCTGTAAACTACAGTAGGTAGATCATTTCCAGCAGGAGCTGAAATAACTACTTTTTTAGCACCAGCGTTGATGTGTGCCATTGCTTTATCTTTCTTAGTATAGAAACCTGTACATTCTAGAACTACGTCTACGTCTAGTTCTCCCCAAGGTAATTTAGAAGCGTCTGCTTCTTTGTAAATTTTGATTACTTTTCCATCAACAGTGATAGAATCTTCACCAGCTTCAACAGTGTGTCCGTCGTAACGGCCTTGAGCTGTATCATATTTTAATAGGTGAGCTAACATTTTTGGATCAGTCAAATCGTTGATAGCTACTACTTCATAGCCTTCTGCTCCAAACATTTGTCTGAACGCTAAACGTCCAATTCTACCAAAACCATTAATTGCTACTTTTACATCTGCCATTTTAAAATTGCCTCCTTATATAGCAATTAAATTATAAAATTATCTGCATGAATTGTCAATTGTGATTATTTTATTTAATTACTATTTCCAAATAATACTAAATTAATTTATTTTGATATTCATTCCTCTTTATTACCCATAACGATCAGATAAACAACAATGCCAATGATGATTGCTCCAGCACCTCCAAGGATCCACCAAATAAAGCCAAAGCTATTCTCTTTTTCTACCTTGACATCACTATCTGGGGTATTGGTTGCTTCTACGCTTGGTTTTGGCGTAGTTGTTTTTTCTGGTTCAACCGTCTTTGTTGGTTCTTCCGTTTTAACTGGTTCCAATGTTGTTTCTGTTGTCTTTTGTGGTTTTGGGGTCGTTTGTGGGGATGTAGTTGGTTTTGGTTTTACCACACAA
>JALEMK010000070.1 GCA_022768265.1 Erysipelotrichaceae bacterium | reverse complement strand
ATTGGTTTGTTTGGTGGTGCTGGGGTTGGTAAGACCGTTTTGATGCAAGAATTGATCCACAACATCGCTAAGGAACATGGTGGTCGTTCCGTAGTAGCGGGAGTAGGTGAAAGAACCCGTGAAGGTAATGATATGTACCATGAGATGAAAGATTCTGGCGTTCTTGATAAGACCGTGTTGGTTTATGGGCAGATGAATGAATCTCCAGGCGCTAGGATGCGTGTTGCCCTTAGTGGTTTGACCATGGCAGAGTATTTTAGGGATGAACAAGGACAAGATGTCTTGTTATTTATTGATAATATCTTCCGTTTTACCCAAGCAGGAAGTGAAGTTAGTGCGCTATTAGGGCGTATGCCAAGTGCCGTTGGTTATCAGCCAACCTTGGCTACGGAAATGGGGCAATTGCAAGAAAGGATCACCTCGACCAATCGGGGTTCGATCACATCGGTGCAGGCCATTTATGTGCCAGCTGATGACTTGACCGATCCCGCTCCAGCTACGACCTTTACCCATTTGGATGCTAAGACGGTTCTAGATCGAAGCATTGCTTCTTTAGGTATCTACCCAGCTGTCGATCCGCTAGAATCAAGTTCAAGGGTCTTAGATCCATTAGTAGTAGGAGAAGAACACTACCAAGTAGCGCAAGGCGTTATCCAGATCTTACAAAAATATAAAGAGTTGCAAGATATCATTGCAATCTTGGGGATGGATGAATTAAGCGAAGAAGATAAGATCGCGGTCAATCGCGCACGTCGGGTCCGTAACTTCTTATCACAGCCATTTAGCGTAGCCCAACAATTTAGTGGTATCGAAGGTAAATATGTACCGATCAAAGATACGATCAGAAGCTTTAAGGCAATCTTAGATGGTAAATTTGATCATTTACCAGAACAAGCATTCATGTTTGTTTCTACCATTGAAGAAGCACAAGAAAAGGCTAAGGAGCTAGCATGATGATCCATTGTAAGATCGTGACACCTAATGGCCTATATGCTCAATTAGATACGAAGATCTTAAATATCGTGACCACGGATGGTCAACGGGGAATATTGCCCAACCATATGCCTTTGGTTACGACCTTGGCAATTGGCAAGATGACTACCGAAGAAGCGGATGGACGAAAAAATTATGCGTTAAGCGGTGGTTTGTTGCATTTTGCAAATAATGAAGCCGTTATCTTGGTCGATAGCATCGAAAATGAAAATGAAATAGATGTTGAAAGGGCCTTAGCGGCTAGAGAACGGGCTTTAAGCTATTTGAATTCACAAGATCCAAATGTTGATTATCGTCGTGCAGAAGTGGCCTTGAAAAGAGCGATGAATCGTTTGCAGGTAAAAGGTTATGAACTTCGATAACATCAAGAACTTTTTGATCTATGTGTTATCCTTTAGTTTTGCGATGTATGCTTTGCAAAGCGTTAACTATGAAAAGTTTATTCGTAGTGGTAAAGTGACACAGGCGCAATTTCTTTATATTTTATTGGCGATGGCCTTGGGATATTTAGTAGCTCAATTTTTATTGGCGATAATATTTTGAAGATGCTTGATAAGAAAATTAAGCATCTTTTTTCTTGCGTAAATCTTAAATAGGTATATCATTATAGAGGTTTAAGAAGGTATTAAATATGGAAGAAATGAAGATCCAGATGTCCGAATCATTTGGTTTGGCAAGCATCTTGGCCATGGTAGGTGGTTTTTTAGATAGTTATACATATATATGTCGCGATCATGTGTTTGCCAATGCGCAAACGGGAAATATCGTGCAAGTGGGGATATGTCTTGCGAAGGGTAATATTACGGGGATGTTGCGTTTTGCCATACCGATCATAGCTTTTATGCTTGGGACCTTATTGGTGTTGTATTTAAAAGATCATAATCATACGCCGCTACATTGGCGACAATTGATCTTATTGGTCGAAATAGCTATCTTGATCATCGTTGCTTTTTTACCGATCGATCATTACGCTAATATCTTAGCTAATGTGTTGGTATCATTTAGTTGTGCCATGCAGGCAGAAACTTTTGGCAAAGTATTAGGAAAGCCTTTTTCTTCGATCATGTGCACGGGCAATCTCAAAAGTGGAACTGAACATCTATACCATCTTGTTAAATATCATGATCATGCGCGGCTAGAAAAAGCGAAGCATTATTTTTTGATCATCTTCTATTTCATCATGGGGGCAACCCTGGGAGCGTGGTTTTCTTACAGTTGGGTGGCCATGGCGCTCCTTTTGCCAGCCGTAGGTTTGTTATTAGCGATCCTTTTGATGCGCCAGCAAACGATAAATTAAGTCTAGGCTTTTTTAAAAGCTATGCAAATCATGTTAAGATTATGCTATAATAAGTAAAGTTTAGAAAGGTGGTCCAAAAGATGAATCTAGTCGAAGGTGCATTTCCGTTTTTTGTTCTGCCTTTGATCTTAGGCTTGATCATGGTGCCAATATGTAAAAAGATTGGTTTTCAATTAGGAATCTATGCCCAAGAGAATAATCGAACGGTCCATCATGGCAAGATCGTTAGGATGGGCGGCGTAGCTGTCTTTGTGGCCTTCATGATCTCGATGGCGGTGTTTGTCAAAGCGGATACGACCTTAAATGCGATCATTCTAGGGGGCGTTGTGGTTTTTGCTGGAGGTATCATCGATGATATCTATAATTTAAAACCATTATATAAATTATTATTTGAAATAGCGGGTGCTTTGATAGCTTTGATCGGGGGGCAGCTATATATCCAGACTTTCTATTTGCCATTTGGTATCGAATTTAATAATTTATTCGTAAATTTCTTGGTTTCTTTTGTTTGGATCGTTGGGATAACCAACGCTATTAACTTGATCGATGGGTTAGATGGTTTATCAAGCGGCATCAGCTTCATCGTTTGCTGTGTTATTGGCTTGTTAGGCTTTTTCTTGGGGCGCAGAGATATCTGTATCTTGGCTTTGATCTTATCTGGTTCGATCTTAGGTTTTTTACCTTATAACTTTCATCCAGCTTCGATCTTCTTAGGGGATTGTGGAGCCTTGTTTATCGGCTATATGTTAGCTTGTGTATCGCTTTTAGGTTTTAAGACAGCGGCGGTCGTAACTTTGGCTTTGCCGATCTTGATGATGTTTATTCCTATCAGTGATACGTTATTAGCAATCGTTCGTCGTAAACTGAAAGGCCAAAAGATTTCGGAAGCAGACCGTGGACATTTGCATCATACCTTGATGTTTAAGGTTGGTCTAGGTCATCGTAATACGGTCATTGCTTTATATATCGTAACAGCTTTATTTGGTTTGAGTGCTTTGGTCATCTTCTTTAATGAAGATCTAGGCTTGATCATGATCGTGATCTTGTTGATCGCTTTTGAAATCTTTATTGAAGCGACGGGAATGGTCAATGAAAAATTTCATCCGATTATTAGTACCTATAGAAAAATCTTTAAAAAAAACAAGGATAAATAGTTAAACCTCCTTATATATAACATAAGGAGGTTTTTTGATGAATTATAATAATATCGAACAGATCTTAGGTGGACAATTACCAAAAGGGATCTTTGTGGAAGACCATGCATGGCATAATTATTTAAATTGTAAAAGGATCGTATATGATGGTATCGATCAAAAAAATGTCGATTATAATATGATCTCCGAAGCTAATTGGTTGTTGAGGAAAGACGGGATCTCGTGTGAAAAGTTTGGGATCAATGTCGAGGTTGGTAATATTTGTTTTATTGATTTTGGTCAGGCTTATTTAAATGAGATTGGTTATCAGCATTTTGGTTTGGTAATGTCTTTTTGTCAAAAGAAAGCTTTGATCGTGCCGATGACTAGCAATATGATCCAATATCAAAATGCTTATGATCCTTTGGTTAATCCTCGTGGGAAGAAGAATTTGTTTCGTTTGGGCTTGATCAAAGGTATGAATAAACCATCAGTTTTATTTTTAAATGATGCCAAATATATCAATACGGCAAGGATCATCGATGTGAAAGCTTATATCGATCCTCATAGCAAATTGTTTAAAGAAATCACGCAGCGTTTATCAGCAATTATGTTTAATTTATAGTTGCGTAAAATAGAAAGTAATGATATTATATTTAGGCATTTAAGCCTTACTTTAAGCACGCTTGTATGTTTAAGGCGGAAGGGAGAAAAAAATGAAAAAAGGAATTCATCCAGAATACAACAAATGTAAAGTTATTTGCACTAGTTGCGGAGCTGAATTTGAATCAGGATCAACAAAGAAAGAAATCAAGGTAGATACTTGTTCAAATTGCCATCCATTCTTTACTGGAAGACAACGTTTTGCGGCTGCTCAAGGTCGTGTTGAAAAGTTCAATAAGAAATATGGACTTAAATAATAAGGATGCAAATCCTTATTTTTTTTAGCGTGAGGGATAATTTATGAGCATGATGTATAATCAATATCGTCCAGGTTGGGTAGAAGTAATTGCTGGATGTATGTTTGCAGGTAAGACCGAAGAATTGATTCGAAGGATCAAGGTCTTAGAATTTGCTAAAAAGAAGATCATGGTCTTCAAGCCTAAGGTCGATAATCGTTATAGTGATACGATGGTAGTATCACATGCCGGCAGCAAGGTCGATTCGATCGTGGTAGATAAGGCTAGCAAGATCTTAGAACAGGTTGATAGCAGCGTTGATGTCGTCGCTATCGATGAAGTACAATTTTTTGATGAAGATATCGTAGAAGTTTGTGATATACTAGCTAGTGAAGGGAAACGTGTGATCATCGCCGGTTTAGATTGTGATTTTCGCGGGGAACCATTTGGCATGATGG
>JALEMK010000051.1 GCA_022768265.1 Erysipelotrichaceae bacterium | reverse complement strand
GATCCCTAGCTGATCTTTCATAGGGATATTATTATAATTAGTTGCAATGATCTTATTTCCTTGCACCACTTTCCCGATGATCGTTAGCGTAGAACCTATACGGATATTTTTGATCCACGGGCGATTATAAATTGTTATATCAAAAATATCATCATCATTTTCCACCGAGAAACGACTAACGCTCATCTTGCCTTTTAAATATGCAGTCTTTGGATATGTTATCAAACGTCCTTCAAAGATGATGGTATCTTGCGGCTTCCATTGGGCATATGGAATATATTCCATTATCTCATAACGAAAAGGATAGTATGTTAGTAAGCCTTCACTATCATCTATCCCTAATTTAGCTAATAATTCTCGTTTTTTTGCAGGAAATTTCATTTCCTTTAAGGTTTTCATATCGTCTTTAATCTTCTTCCTTTGCTAAGTTATGATAAAAATTCCTATTAGCAATCAACACGATAATATCATCTGGCAAGAAGTTATAATTAGGACCTAAGTTTACATCCAAACGTCCTGTACCATGATGTCTTACCCCTAATACGTTGATATTATATTTTTTTCTTAGATCCAATTGAATGACATTTTTATTGACGAATTGTTCAGGAACCTTAATTTCCATGATACTGAATTCATCATCGATCTCAAATAGATCAACGATCTTAGGACTGGTTAATTGCTTAGCAATTCTTTCTCCCATTTCTTTTTCCGGACGGATAACTCTATCAGCTCCAACTTTTAATAATACTTCCATATATTTTTTATTTTTAGCTTTAGCTAAGATATATGGTATTCCTAATTCTTTTAGGTTGATGATCGCAATGACACTATCTTCTAAATGTGAACCAGTTGCCACGATAGCCATATCGATATCTTCTAGACCAATGGCCTTTAAGCTTTCAATATTGGTAAAATCTGCTTGATATGCATCTGCTCCTAATTTTGCTACACGTTCTACAGACTCTTCATCAGAGTCGATTGCGATTACTTCAAAACCATTTTGAACTAAATTTTTACAGATAGTACTGCCAAAAATACCTAACCCTAATACAACAAATGATCTTTTTTTCATATTTACCTCATTCTAACCTATCAATACATTTTCTTTTGGATATTTAAATTTATAGTTCATATTTGAATTATTCACGAAGAATAATACGATCGTAATTGGTCCAATACGCCCAATAAGCATTAACGTAATGATAACGATCTTACCAATCACTGATAAACTAGTGGTTATACCACAAGTAAGCCCTACTGTACATATTGCGCTAACAACTTCAAAAAACAATGATAACGAATCTAATGGTTCACTGATCAATAAGATAGCTAAAGCAATATAACTAACGCTTAAATACATTGCGAAGATGATCAAGGCCTTAATGACAATTTCTTTCGATAGTTGTCTTTTCCAAATAGAATAATATTCACCACTATTTTTGATCATCGAAATAACCGCAACGATCAAAATAATGAATGTCGTGGTCTTCATCCCACCGGCACAGCTGCCCGGGGAACCACCGATATACATATATAAGCAGCCAATCAACCTTGTGATCGGTAAACTTTGGGCAAAATCAATAGTTGCAAAGCCTGCAGTACGATATGTGATCGACTGGAAAAAGCTTGCCATGATCTTATCATGTAATGGTAATGGAGCCAAAGTATTGTTATATTCAAAAATGAAAAATAAGAAGGCACCACTAACGATCAAGATCAAAGTAGTAACTAATACGATCTTAGTATGTAAATTTAGCTTTTTGCCTTTTTTACGATTTAAATAAATATCAAACCAAACGATAAAACCTAAACCGCCTAAAACGATCAAGGCCATGACCGTTAAATTTACCAAAGGATCGCTGACATAATCGATCAAGCTATTAGCAGCAATATTGTCAAATCCAGCGTTACAAAAAGCAGATACACTAATAAAAAAGCTATTAAAGATGCCTTGGAAAAAACCATATTTAGGAATGAACCTGATCATCAACAACAAAGCACCAATCGATTCAACGATGAAAGTATAACCATAGATGCTGCGAATGTAGGTGTTGAAATTGCTCATATCGGGCTTATTCAAATAATCTTTCAAAGCTTTCTTTTCTTTTAACAATAATTTCTTGTGCAAAAAGACAACGGCAATCGCCACCAAGGTCATTAGCCCTAATCCCCCTGCTTGCATCAAAAAGATGATGACGATCTGTCCTAACACCGAATACTGTTGATATGGCACTACCGTCACTAGCCCTGTAACACAGGTTGCACTAACAGCGGTAAATAAGTTATCGATGTATGGCGCAGATGAACCATTATTACAAAATGGCATCGTCAATAAAATTGAGCCCACAAAAATGATCAATGCAAACGATAGGACAAATAATTGTGGAGCATTAAACTTAGTATAAAGTATCTCTCTAAATGTTTTCATAATTCCCTTATTTTTGTTATATAATAATCATATTAGATTATTCATCCTACTAATATTAATACGTGGAGGCTTTACATGCAACATATTTTTATCGTTAATCCAAAAGCAGGACGTTATGATGGTGAAAAAATAACAAAATTGATCGTAGAAACTGCGACAAAATATGCTATTGATTACCAGATCATCAAAACAGCATATCCCCATCATGCTACGGAAATTGCCCAAAAATATGATGATATAGATACGATCATCTACGCTTTAGGAGGAGATGGCAGCGCTTTTGATATCGTTAATGGCATTACCAAAGCAACGATGGCTATCTTACCATTTGGTACTGGCAATGATTTTTATCGAATCATCGCAGATTGCAAATTGCCAGCTAGCACCTTATTAGATAACACGTTAAAAGGCGAAACGATTGCCATCGATTATGGAAAATGTAATGACCACTATTTTTTAAATACTACTACGATCGGTATTGATGCCAAGGTCAATGATATCGTCTGCAAATTATTAAAAAAAACCATCATCCCCAAACCTTTGCTATATGTCATCGGCGCTTTGATGGCTATCATAAAACCTACTTATTTTAAGGCAAATATTCAACTTGATAAACGAAAGATCACCCAAGATTGTTTGTTGATTGCGATGATGAATGGAAAATACTATGGTAATGGGGTTGCCCCAATAAAAGATATCGATCTAACAGATGGCTTTTTTGATATTTGTATCGTCGATAAACTGCCTATTTATAAAATGCTTATTTATCTGCCTTGTTATTTTTTAGGCAAAACTGCAAATATTCCTTACATCCATACCTACAAAGCAAAAAATATTAAGATAACGCTAGATCGTCCAATGATAGCTCAATCAGATGGAGAAAGTTTTACATCGGTTACTTTTAATTTATGCAACCTCCATAAAGCATTACATTATCTTTTACCAAATCAACATTAATAGAGTAAAGGGAAAATAAAATATTTTCGCCCCTCTCATTGCACCGTACGTACGGATCTCGTTTACAACTGTCTTAGATAGTAATCTAGGGGATTGACCAGTTATGGTCGATCTCCTTTTCTTATGGCTAATATATCTTGGTTTAGTAAAAAGTTGACCACATTACCATTTGCTCTTTTATACCATCCATGTCTTGAATTTGCAACTGAATATATTTGCACTTCACTAAAATTATATGGAGGTTGCTATTTAGTAACTGTAGACTTCTTTCTATTTTGCCAATCCAAATTGTTGTTTCTTTTTCCATTTGTAAATTTATTTGGAATCACTCCCTCGACCTTCATCCCCATAGAATTACGATTTCTATTTCTAGGATTATCCTCGATTTCGAACTATCCAAACATTGCTTGTGGTGAGTAACACCATATAAACATTAGGTCCTTGGGTATTGGTGAGATACCTACTACGACCTCAGCTGACTTCCCTTAGTTAACCTTTTTCGACCGATGTTACCATTACTAATTTTAAAGTTTACTGGACTTCATCGTCTAAGGGACCTCCCAAGGTAATTCACTAATCCTATCTCTTTCACAACCTCTTGATTTATTGTCTTGGTTTTACGTTTACCTTTTGGACTTCGGGTGGTATAGCAACCTTATCCACCATTTAGCCTTATATCAAGTTTCTGTTCGTACGCTCGAAAGAGTCGCTACACCACTTCCTTCATCCTCAACATTCCTGTTAACAACTTGTGGGTCACTACACTTGGTGGTAAATACCTGTGGTTGTTTTGTCCCCAACTGAATTAGTGCCATGCCCGACACACTATAAAAAAAGAATCTGCGATTAAATCAGATTCTTTTTCTTATTAATAATTAGTTCTTAATAATTCAAAGTAAGCTTTTGGATGAGCACATACTGGGCATTCTTCAGGAGCTTCTGTTCCAACATAGATATGACCACAATTACGGCATTGCCATGTTTTTTCATCTTTTCTAACAAATACTTCATTATTTTCGATATTTGCTAAAAGTTTTAGATATCTTTCTTCATGTTCTTTTTCAATTGCTGCAACACCACGCATTGTTTCCGCAATTTCAGGGAATCCTTCTTCATCAGCTTCTTGAGCCATTCTTTCGTACATGTTGGTCCATTCGAAGTTTTCACCTTCTGCTGCTTGTTTTAAATTTTCTGGCGTACTTTTGATTGCTCCGCCTTGTAATAACTTGAACCATAATTTAGCATGTTCTTTTTCATTAGCTGCTGTTAAAGCAAAGAATTCTGCAATTTGTTCATAGCCATCTTTTTTAGCACGAGAAGCAAAGTAATCATACTTATTGCGAGCTTGGCTTTCTCCTGCAAATGCTTCCCATAAATTTTTTTCGGTTTTTGTTCCTTTCAAATCTTTCATCTTTTGATCCTCCGTGATTTTATTATAACTTAATTATTTTTATAATGCCATAGCTTTACACTTTTGATATCGTTAAATCTTTGATAATTTAGGAAAACTCAAAAGATAGGTTTATATTAAGTTGATCATAGGAGTGATATCATGCACAATATCTTACTTTTTTTCCTAGGTGCGTGTCTAGGATCTTTTTACTTATGTATATTAGACAACTACCCATATTTTCGGTATCACCATAAAAGTTGCTGCCCTTTTTGTCACAAAGCTTTAAAAGCTTATCAACTAATTCCAATTATCAGTTATGTGATTTTAAAAGGTAAATGTCAATATTGTCATCATCCTTTAAGTTTACGATACTTGCTTTATGAATTGTTAGGGGGGTTGTTGATGGTTGGATGTTTTCAGCATTTTAATATGTTTGTTGCTTTAAACATCATCATCTTAGTGGCAATTAGTTTAGCAGATATAAGACATGGTATCATTTATGATAGCTTGTTGATCATCTTGCTAGTTATCATCATCGTTTACCAGCCTATCCATCTAAAACTATCTTTGATCATCTTAGCTATTGGCTCTTTGCTTGCGATTTGTAATTTAATGGGTTTTGGTGATGTCAAATTAATTGCCATATATGCACTATTTTTAAGTTATAAGCAGTTATTGTTGCTTTTATTTATTGCAAGTTTCTTAGCTTTGTTGATAGCAAAAAAGCGCGAAATCAAATTCGCGCCTTATTTATCCATCGCTATCATAAGCATATTGGTAGTTTAAAGTAGAACGTACTGCCCTCATTTTCATGGGATATGACCCCATATTGAGCATGATGAAGCTCTAAGATTTCCTTAGCGATAGCTAAACCAATTCCACTACCTACGCTGCTGCGAATATGCGTCTTATCAACCT
>JALEMK010000030.1 GCA_022768265.1 Erysipelotrichaceae bacterium | reverse complement strand
CTATCGTAAGATGAATGATATTCCAGCTAGCTGGGGTACAGCAGTCAATGTCCAAATGATGGTATTTGGTAATATGGGTGATACTTGTGGTACAGGCGTTGCTTTCACAAGAAATCCAGCTACTGGTGAAAAGAAATTGTTTGGTGAATTCTTGATGAATGCGCAAGGTGAAGACGTCGTTGCAGGTATTCGTACCCCAAGTCCAATTGCGAAATTAGCAGAAGTTATGCCAGGGGCATATGCTCAATTCGTAGAAATTTGCGATCGTTTGGAACACCATTATCGCGATATGCAAGATATGGAATTTACCATTGAAAATGAAAAGTTATATATGTTGCAAACACGTAATGGTAAACGTACGGCAGCAGCGGCTTTAAAGATTGCTTGTGATCTAGTTGATGAAGGCTTGATCAGTGAAAAAGAAGCCTTGATGATGGTTGATCCAAAACAATTAGATTCATTGTTACATCCACAATTTGATGCTGATGAACTAGCTAAGGCTAAAGTTTTAACTACAGGTTTAGCTGCAAGTCCTGGTGCTGCTTGTGGTCAAGTGGTATTTACTGCTGAAGATGCGATCAAAGAAGCAGAACGTGGTCATAAAGTTGTCTTAGTAAGATTAGAAACTTCTCCTGAAGATATCGAAGGTATGCATGTATCTGAAGGTATCTTGACCGTACGTGGTGGTATGACTAGCCATGCAGCCGTAGTTGCCCGTGGTATGGGAACTTGCTGTGTATCTGGTTGTGGCGATATCGTGATCGATGAATCAAATAAGACCTTTAAAGTTGCTGGTCAAACCTTTAAAGAAGGCGATCATATTTCTTTAGATGGTTCAACTGGTTGTGTATATGGGGTTGCTATCAAGACCGTACCAGCTAAGATCAGTGGACATTTTGAACGCTTCATGGGCTGGGCTGATGCTACAAGAAAATTACAAGTTCGTACTAATGCAGATACACCTAAAGATGCAGCTCAAGCAATCGAATTTGGGGCAGAAGGTATCGGTTTAGTTAGAACAGAACATATGTTCTTTGAAGCAAATAGAATCAAAGCTGTTCGTGAAATGATCGTTTCAAAAAGCGTAGCGCAAAGAAAGAAAGCTTTAGCTAAATTATTGCCAATGCAACAAGGTGATTTTGAAGCGATTTACGAAGTTATGAAAGGTCTACCAGTGACAATCCGTTACTTAGATCCACCTCTACATGAATTCTTACCTACATCTTCATATGATGTTGCCCAATTAGCTAATGAAATGAATATTGAATTAAGTGAATTGCGTGCTGTCATTGCTTCATTGCATGAATTCAACCCAATGATGGGTCATCGTGGATGCCGTTTGGCTGTTACATATCCTGAAATTGCGCAAATGCAAACGGAAGCAGTGATCCAAGCTGCAATCAATGTTAATAAAAAACATCCTGAATATAATATTCATCCAGAAATCATGATCCCATTAGTTGGTGATATCAATGAATTGAAATATGTTAAGGATGTCGTTGTTAAAAAAGCTGAAGAAGTTATGGAAGCTAATGGCGTTAAGGTGGATTATAAAGTTGGAACGATGATCGAAATTCCACGTGCCGCTTTATTAGCTGACGAAATTGCGCAAGAAGCAGAATTCTTCTCATTTGGAACCAATGACCTAACTCAAATGACCTTTGGTTTCTCTCGTGATGATGCTGGAAACTTCTTGTCAGATTACTACGATAAAAAGATCTATGAACAAGACCCATTTGCTCGTTTAGATCAACATGGTGTTGGTAAATTGGTTAAGATGGCTGCTGATCTAGGTCGTCAAACTCGTCCAGATATCAAATTAGGTATTTGTGGTGAACATGGTGGAGATCCTTCATCAATTGATTTCTGTCACCGCGTTGGTTTGACTTATGTATCTTGTAGTCCATTTAGAGTTCCTATTGCACGTTTAGCTGCAGCTCAAGCCGCAATTCGTAACGATAAATAACAAACAAAAGCATTTATCTTCATCGATAAATGCTTTTTTTCTAAAGAAAGGAAAATAATATGAAAGTATTAGTCGCGCATATGAGCGCAGAATGTAATGAACACATCAATCATACGGTTGGCTTAGATGAATTTGATATTCGCTATGGTGATGATTGTATCGAAGCTATGCATATCAAAGAAGTATTTGAAAGTCATGGTATCCAGATCATTCCTGCAATTTATGCCAACTCTCATCCTAATGGCATGATTCAAAGATCCGCTTTTGATTTTATCTATAATAAGATCATTGATACCATTAAGCAGCATCTTCATGAAATAGATGGTATTTATTTTCATTTGCATGGTGCAAGTGGGGTATTAGATCTAGAAGAGGTATCTGGCGAATATGTGATCTTAAAGAAGGTGCGTGAAATTGTCGGTAAGCATATGCCGATTGCTTGGGTCATGGATCCTCATGGCAATCTAACACCAGAGTTTGCGGATTTTGTTAATATTGCGAGATGTTATCGGGAATCACCGCATTCAGATGCCATCGATACCAAGATCAAGGTAGCACAGTTATTAGTTGATTTATTAGAACATCGCCGCCGCATGAAACCTATCATCAAAAAATTACCTATCATGGTAGGCGGAGAAAGAAGCGTATCTGCGAAGGAGCCAATGCGCACTATCAATGCTTTGTTAGATGAAGCAGAAAAAGATCCAAGAGTTTTCTCTTGTTCATATCATGTTGGCTATATCAGACACGATGATGATAGTTTAGGGGCTGCTATTACTTTTGTACCTAATACAGCTAAAGATCGGGCTTATTGTGAGCAACAGGCAGATAAGATTGCTCGCTATGCTTGGCAGCATCGTCACGAATTTAAATTTAGCGGTAATTATGATGAAGTAGATAATGCGGTTAAAATGGCTTTGCAATATGCTGATAAGACTGCAGTTATCACTGATTCAGGCGATAATTGTGGTGCAGGTGGTGCGGGTGAAAATACCATCGTTTTAAAAGAAATGCTTAAGCATCAAAGTTCAAAGAAAATCTTGTTTGCCGCAATCAATGATGCCCAAGCGCATGCGATCTTAGCTACTAAAAATATTGGGGATACGTTTGCTTTATCATTAGGTAGCAATCAAAATGCGGATAGTGAAACTGTTAACTTAACTGTTAGTTTGATTGCCAAAGGACGTCAAACATTTGCTAGTGGTTTTGAGTTAGGGGATGCCTATACGATTAGGGTAGCAAATACCCATTTAGATATCGTTGTGGTCGATCATATCATCCAGTATGGTACGATGCGCCAATTCCATGCCGCTAATTTGGAATTCCATGATTATGATATCATTGTGGTCAAGATGGGTTATCTAGATACGGAATTGATCCCCGAAACTAGTTATCATGTCATGGCGCTTAGTGATGGACCTACGATCCAACGTTCAGAGCGTATTCCATTTAAACGGATTGCTCGCCCAATGTGGCCAATCGATGAAATGGATGAATTAGAATATATTGAGTAAATATAGGAGGATATGATATGAAAAAAATAGCAGTAAGTTATGATGAGGGCATGGTGTTCCAACATTTTGGACACACGGCTTACTTTAAAATTTATCGTGTGAACGATGATCACTCATGGAATGGTGAAGTTGTTAGTACCCATGGCCAAGGCCATAGCGCCTTAGCTAACTTTTTAGCAGGACACGATGTAAATGTTTTACTTTGTGGAGGCATTGGTGCTGGCGCAATCAATGCTTTAACTGCCCAAAACATCGAAGTTTATCCTGGATGTAGTGGGCAAGCAGATGAAATTGTGGATACTTTTCTAGCAGGTAAGCTAGTTAAAAATACAGGTGCTAATTGTCAGCATCACGACCATCATGAATGTCATGATGATCATCATTGTCAGCATGACTGCCATCATGAATAAGCATGATCGAAAAGTGGGATGCCTATGATGGCTACGGGAATAAAGCTGGCTTTACCTTACAAAAAGGTCAGCCTATTCCTAAAGGTTATTATCATTTAGTAGCTCATGTATTAGTAAGGCATAGCGATAATGATTATCTTTTGACCAAACGCAGCTTACAAAAAGCAAGTTATCCAGGACGTTATGAAGCGAGCATCCAAGGTTCAGCGTTAGTTAATGAAACAGCTTTATCCTGTGCCCAAAGAGAGCTTTATGAAGAAACGGGGATAATCGGCGATAATTGGCAATTGGTCGATGAATATCGCAGTACTTATTGCTTGATCAAATGTTTTACTTGCATTTATCATGGCCATAAAGATGCCATTAAGTTACAACCAGCTGAAACGATCGCATATAAATGGTTGGATGAAGAAGCTTTTATATCTTTCATCCATTCTGATGAAATGATTCAAAGTCATCTTTTACGTTTTCAGCGTTATTTTAAACAACTAGGTTTAATTTCTAAAATATTTTAAATGGTCTTTTGTCTAGGGCTAAAGCATCTTGATTGTATTTAGCGCGTAAATCGCGTATGATAAAAAAAAGAGGTGGACTATGGACTATATATTGACTTTATTTATTCCTTTTTTAGGGACATCATTAGGTAGTGCAATGGTGTTTTTGGTTAAAGATAAATTGGATGATCGTATCCAAAAGGCCATGCTTGGTTTTGCCAGCGGGGTCATGGTAGCGGCTAGCTGTTGGTCATTGATCATTCCGAGCTTAGATATGAGCGAAGGAATGGGCAAATTAGCATTTATACCTGCAGCTGTGGGCTTATTGTTAGGCTTTGTCTTTTTATTGCTTTTGGATTATATCATTCCACATTTACATCTTAATACCAATCAGCCTGAAGGTATGCCTGCAAAAAAACTATCGAATACGATGATGTTGCTTTTGGCAGTTACTTTGCATAACATTCCTGAAGGAATGGCTGTTGGGGTCATTTTTGCTAGTTTCTTAAATGGCAACTCACTGATTACATTTGCTTCTGTATTTGCTTTATGTATCGGGATCGCTATTCAAAATGTTCCAGAAGGGGCGATCATTTCTGTCCCTTTGAAAAATGAAGGCAATGGCAAATTTAAATCTTTCTTTTATGGGAGCATGAGCGGCATCGTTGAACCGATTGCAGCCATTATCACGATTTGGTTGATTAGATTGATCGAACCATTATTGCCATACTTTTTAGCATTTGCTGCAGGCGCCATGCTTTATGTGGTCGTTGAAGAGCTAATTCCTGAAGCTAGCGAAGGAGAACACTCGAATGTTGCGACGATTGGGTTTGCACTTGGTTTTGTTATCATGATGATCTTAGATGTTGCTCTTGGTTAAAATGTTTGACAAGGTCTTATATTTGTTGTATAAAATAGGTAATGCGATGAAAAGGACAAGATTTAGCTTATTTTCATTTAGAGAGATGGCTGGTTGGTGCAAAGCCATTTGAAAAGAGTTAAGTTACTACCTTGGAGCAGCTTCTTAATCGAAAGCCGAGGGACATGCGTTAAATGTCATAGAGCGTCATTGATATCGATCAATGGAATTAAGGTGGTACCGCGTGTAATAACGTCCTTTATTTAAGGACGTTTTTTTATAGAAAGGATGTAGGTATATCATGATCAATATTAAAGAAAATGAACAATTAAATGTTCTAAATCACAGTTGTGCACATTTATTGGCACAAGCCGTTAAACATTTATATCCCCAAGCTAAATTTTGGGTTGGACCAGTCATCAACGAAGGGTTCTATTATGATATCGATCTAGGTAATGATGTTATCAAAGAAGAAGATCTTCCTAAGATCGAAAAAGAAATGAAAAAAATTGCTAAAGATGGTAAAAGGATCGTTAGACAAGAAATTTCAAAAGCTGAAGCTTTGGCCATGTTCCATGATGATCCATATAAATTAGATTTGATCAATAACATGGATGAACAAGAAACAGTTATTTCTTGTTATAGTCAAGGTGATTTTACCGATCTTTGCCGAGGTCCGCATGTTGATACGGTCAAGGTACTTAAAAACTTTAAATTGTTAAAGGTTAGCGGTGCTTATTGGAAAGGTGACGCTAATAATAAGATGTTACAAAGAATTTATGGCGTATGTTTTGAAACGCCTGAACAATTAGCAGAACATTTGATGCTATTGGAAGAAGCCAAAAAACGTGACCATAAAAAACTTGGTAGAGAGCTTGAACTATTCATGATGAGCGAATATGGTCCAGGTTTCCCATTCTTTTTACCAAATGGGATGATCGTTAGAAATGAATTAGAAAACTTCTGGTATCAAGAACATACTAAAGAAGGTTACCAATTCATCAAGACACCGATCATGATGAGCAAAGAATTATGGGAGTTAAGTGGTCACTGGGCTAATTACAGTGAAAATATGTATACAAGTGAAATCGATGATCGTACTTTCTGTATCAAGCCAATGAACTGTCCAGGGGGAATGCTAGTTTATAAAAATGGTTTACATTCTTATAAAGATCTTCCATTACGTATCGGCGAATTAGGTCAAGTTCATCGTCATGAAGCTAGTGGCGCTTTGAATGGTTTATTTAGGGTACGTACCTTTACTCAAGATGATGCACATATTTTCATGCGTGAAGATCAGATCGAAGAAGAAGTAATTCGTTTGATCAAATTTATCGATCGTGTATATGCTATTTTTGGTTTAAAATATACGATCGAATTATCGACAAGACCAGAATCTAAATATATCGGTGATATTGCGATTTGGGATAAGAGCGAAAAAGCCTTAGAACAAGCATGTCATGCAGCTGGCAAAGAATGTAAGATCAACCCTGGAGATGGGGCTTTCTATGGTCCAAAATTAGACTTCCATCTAATCGATTCTTTAGGACGTGAATGGCAATGTGGTACCATCCAGCTAGATATGAATCTTCCTGAAAGATTTGATCTAACTTATGTTGATAGCGATGGTAGCAAAAAACGTCCAATCATGTTACATCGTGTTATCTATGGTTCAATTGAACGTTTCATCGGTATCTTGATCGAACATTTTGCAGGAGCATTCCCTTTATGGTTAGCACCTAAACAAGTAGTCATTATTCCTGTTCATCATGAAAACCATTTAGCTTACGCTAATGAAGTTAAAGATGAATTAGCTAAATATGGCGTTCGTGTTAGCGTAGATGATCGTAATGAAAAACTAGGATATCGTATCCGCGAAGCACAAATTCATAAGATTCCAGTTGAAGTTGTCGTTGGTGATGCTGATCGTGATGCTCGTATGGTAACTGTTCGTCGCTATGGTAAAAAAGAAGAAATCAAGATGTCGATCGAAGATTTTGTTAACAGCATCAACGTTGAAATTGCAGATAAGAGGTTAGGCTAATGAAAAAATTAAGCGCATTATTTTTAAGCTTAATACTTTTGGTAGGCTGCAGTACTAAAACTGAAACGATCATTGCTACAACGACACCGGCTTCTAGTGAACCTACAGTAGAAACTACAGGCTTAAATGTTTTAGCACCTAAAGGTGCAACGGCTTTGCCTTTAGCTAAGGTTATCGATGAGCAAAAACATACGGTTACTACCGTGGATGGTAGCGATGTTTTACAAGCAGCTTTGGTTAATCCAGAACCTGAGTATGATATCATCATTGCCCCAACTAATTTGGGCGTTAAATTAGCAGCAGCTGATAAGAGTGAATATAAATTGATCGATATCTTGACATGGGGCAATTTATACTTGGTAGCTAGTGATGAATCAGCTTTACAAGAAGGTAAAGAAATTGCTTTATTTGGGGAAAATGCTGTTGTCGGTCTAGTTTTTGAAGATTTGTTTAAAGATATAACCTTAAATAAAACTTATTATCCAAGCGTTGCTGAAGCACAAGTCGCTTTATTAAGCAATAATGCAGATGTGGCTTTATTAGCAGAACCAGCAGCTACCGCTACGATCGCTAAAGCGAAAGAAAATGGTCAAGATTTGCAGATCATTGCAGATCTTCAACAATTATGGGATGAAAAATACGGTGGCAGTTATCCGCAAGCTGGTATTTTCGTCTTAGAAGATACTTATGAAGATAATCAAGCTGCAGTGGATGCTTTCATCGATGAAGTAGCTAACTTTGTAGCTGAAGCTAATGAAAATAATGAAATGGTCATTGAAGTCGTAGATAAATTAGGCGCAGATGTCTTAGGTGTACCTAATGGCAATATCGCTAGCAAGACATGGAATCGTTTGAATCTTGATGTTGTTTCAGCTTTAGATGCGAAAGATCAATTAGCAACTTTCTTGAAACTATTTGGTATCGAAGATCTTGATGATGCTTTGATCGACTAACAATTTTATTTGATTGATCTAAACCTTTTTACGATATGATATCGTAAGAAGGTTTTTTTGGCGCTCTAAAAATGGATGGGGCGACTGATAAAAAGTTTTAAAATTATTTGGGGTTAATTTCACCCCAAGAAAGTTTAACCTAGCGGGTTTATGCAGATGCATAATCCGCTTTTTTTGAAAAAAGAAGGCGTGTTAGCCT
>JALEMK010000024.1 GCA_022768265.1 Erysipelotrichaceae bacterium | reverse complement strand
AGGCTAACACGCCTTCTTTTTTCAAAAAAAGCGGATTATGCATCTGCATAAACCCGCTAGGTTAAACTTTCTTGGGGTGAAATTAACCCCAAATAATTTTAAAACTTTTTATCAGTCGCCCCATCCATTTTTAGAGCGCCTTCTTTATTTGCTTTGATGACCTTTAGTCTTGAAAATTCTTCACGTTCTTTTTCTTCCAAAGATTCACTGATGAATTTAATGGTCGCTTCAAATTCAGGAATAACGATGTTTTTCAAAGCGTTAGCTCTTTTTTGCGTTTTTCGAATCGCATTAGCTAATCGATAAACGCTATTATCAACTTCGGCTATGATCATCGTCAGTTCTTTTACTTTTTGAAATTGAATAAAGGCTTCATCGACCCTAGAGTTACTCTCTTCTAATCCATATTCGATTTCTAATTTTTCAGAAGGCGTATAACTAACTGTTGGTATCTCTACGCCCATTACGCTGCGATAGGATAACTTAACTGTTTTTTCAACTGTTACCTGTTCAGCGATATTACTAATGACACCGGTAGAAACGTTTGCTTGTTGTAAGAGATAATAACCATTTTCATAGGCGATGGTTATCTCATCTCTTAGCATCTTGACCTTATCTACCAAGGTCATCATTTCGCGAACCAAGATATTACGTTTTCGATCCATCAGTTCATAACCCATTTTAGCAATGCTTAAAGATTTTTTGGTTGCGATCAGATTACCTTTGGTTGCAAACACTTGTTTTTGTTGCATCTTTATTCACCTTTGATAGCTAATTCAATCGTCTTTAAAGCATGTTCTGGATCGTAGTTAGCTTCGATCAAGGCATTATCCAAACGATCTAAGGCATCTTTTGGTAAAGTTGATAATAATGCCCAACCTAGATTTAAAGTTTCTTGAATCGAACGTTTGGCATTAAATCCTTGGCCTACAAAAACTTCTTCGAACAATTTTCCAAATTCAAGGTATTTTTTATCTAACGGACTCAATTCATCTTCCCCAATTACGCTTGCAAGGCTGCGTGCATCACTAACTTTGGCATAAGAAGCAAATAATTGGTTTGATACATCTTTATGATCATCACGCGTATAACCTTTACCAATACCATCTTTCATCAAACGTGACAAGCTCGCTAAGACCCCGATTGGTGGATAAACCCCATTCATATGTAAGTCACGATCTAATACGATTTGCCCTTCCGTGATATAGCCTGTTAAGTCTGGTACAGGATGGGTGATATCATCATTTGGCATCGTTAGGATTGGAATTTGCGTTACTGAACCTTTTTTACCTTTAACGATACCTGCTCTTTCATACAATGAAGCAAGGTCAGAATATAAATATCCTGGATAGCCTTTTCTTCCTGGAATTTCACCTTTGGAACTAGAGAATTCACGTAGTGCTTCACAATAAGAAGTCATATCGGTCAAGATAACTAGAATATGCATATCACATTCATAAGCTAGATATTCCGCAGCAGTCAAAGCACAACGTGGGGTCAATGTTCTTTCAATGATAGGGTCATTAGACAAGTTGATGAACATACAAACTTTTTCCATTACCCCTGTTTCTTCAAATGAACGTTTGAAGTAATCAGCAACGTCATTTTTAACCCCCATGGCACCAAAGACAATACCAAATTCAACGCCTTCTTCTTCAGCGATTTGGGCTTGTCTTACGATTTGCACGGCCAATTTATCATGAGGAAGCCCACTACCAGAGAAGATTGGTAGTTTTTGTCCTCTGATCAAGGTATTTAAGCCATCGATAGCTGAAATACCAGTATTGATATAGTTTCTTGGATATTGACGTGATACTGGATTCAATGGTTTACCGTTGATATCTGCAAAGGTTTCTGCATAAACTTCACCCATGCCATCAATTGGCTTACCACTACCATTGAATATACGTCCTAATATTTCTTTAGATAAAGCAATTTCCATAGGGTGACCTAATAAGGTCGTCTTGCTATTTTTTAGCGATAGACCATTAGTTCCTTCAAACACCTGAATGATTGCTTTTTTGCCTTCAATTTGCACTACACGTCCGATACGGGTAGTTCCATTAGTCATCTTGATCTCTACTACTTCTTCATTTGAGACATTCTCAACATCATCTAAAGCTACTAGTGATCCACTAATTTCATTTAATCCAATTTTAGCTTGACTCATGTACTATCCTCCCTTACTCAACTTGCGCAAGTGCTGCGTCTATCTTATCAAAGTAAGTATCAAGCAAGGCAATATTATTGTTTGGTACATCATATTTCATCTTGATAACTTCTTCGAAAATTCCCGTTTTTAAGATTAAGCTTACAGGAATGTGTTTAGCAATCAATGGTTTACATGCTTCATATAAATATTGAATTACTTTTAACATTTTGTATTGCTTTTCAAATGGTACATACATATCATCTGGATGGAAAGCATTTTGTTGCAAGTAGCCAACACGAATAACCCTAGCAACCTCTAATAATAATTTTTGATCATCAGGTAATACATCGGAACCGATCAATTTAACGATTTCCATCAATTGAGTTTCTTCATGCAAGATATATACGATCAAAGCGCGAAGATCATTGAAATCAAAAGCTACGTTTTTATCATACCAACGTGATAGATCATCGATGTATTCACTATAACTTTGATTCCAGTTGATAGCTGCATAGTGTCTTGCATAGGCCAACGCTTTATCCAAAGCCCAGAAACAGCGCACGAAACGCTTCGTATTTTGCGTAACTGGTTCTGAGAAGTCACCACCTTGAGGCGATACAGCCCCGATGATACTAACTGAACCCTCTTTATCACTTAAGGTATGAACATAACCAGCTCTTTCATAGAATTGTGCGATACGGCTAGGTAAGTATGCAGGATAACCTTCTTCCGCCGGCATCTCTTCTAGACGTCCAGATAATTCACGTAATGCTTCAGCCCATCTTGATGTACTATCGGCCATGATTGCGACATGGTAACCCATATCACGATAATATTCAGCTAAAGTGATACCAGTATAGATACTAGCTTCACGAGCTGCTACGGGCATGTTACTGGTATTAGCGATCAATACCGTACGATCTAATAATGGTTTATTAGATTTAGGGTCTACTAGCTCAGAGAATTCTTCCAATACCTGCGTCATTTCATTACCACGTTCTCCACAACCAACATAAACGATGATATCGGCATCGCACCATTTAGCAACCGCGTGTTGTAACATGGTCTTACCAGCACCAAATCCACCTGGTACAGCAGCAGCCCCACCTTTGGCAATTGGGAATAAAGTATCCAATACCCTTTGACCAGTTACCAATGGCGTATTGATCGGTACACGTTTATTGATTGGTCTAGGATTACGAATTGGCCATTTTTGTTTTAAGCAAACATCATGTTTAAGACCTTTTTCATCTTCCACCACGACCAATACTTCATTGACGTTATATTGTCCATCTTCCTTAGCACTGATAACTTTACCATTTACCCCTAAAGGAATCATTGAGCGATGATCGATAAGTTCTGTTTCTTTACATGTAGCAAAAATCATCCCTTCATTAACTTGATCACCTGCTTTGACCAACATTTTAACATCCCATAATTTTTCTTCATCGATAGCGGCAAAAGTACTTCCAGCGCCAATATAAGCACCATCAGCTTCTGCTATGCTTTTTAAAGGTCTTTCGATACCATCATAGATGTTTTTTAGGATCCCAGGGCCTAAGGTAGCACAAAGTAAATCGCCACTACCTACAACCGGTTCATTTGGTTTTAAACCTGTGGTTGACTCATATACCTGAATAGTTGTTTCATCATCATTAACAGCAATAACTTCCCCCATTAAATGATCATTACCAACATACACCATTTCCATCATTGAAAAATCTTTGGTGTTTCTTACTTTGATAACCGGTCCATTTATTGAATAAATTAAATTTGTCATTTGGACCTCCTATATCGTAAATTTTGATTCTCTTTGGAACCAACTTTTTTGTTCTTTTAAGCTATTATCTAATGTTAGATCATATTCAATGTTATTTTCAAGATCTACATATCTGAAACCACCAATCATGATTGGCTTAATTTCATATTTATTGCTTAAAGCTAATTCTTTTAAAATCTTATTAAATAATTCTTCATCTTCTTTGCGGATCTTAAAATATCCGTTAGAAACATTTAATGATTTGATCTTTGTTTTTAAATACGCACTATATTTATCACTTTCGACAAATGCCTTTAATTCGCTTAAAACATCATCAAATAGTTTATCTACAAGCTCACTTCTTAAGTTTAATAAATCTCTTTTCGTTTGAAGCTTTGCTTGTGAAGTTTGTGTAACAGCTAAGATCCTTAGCTCATTCAATTCCTTTTCAAGATAAGTATCGGTTTCTTTCTTCAATCCCATCTTATAGAAATTGATTTGATCTTCTTTGGTTGATGTCACTTCTTTTTGAATTTGATCAATTACCAAAGCTGCTTGATCATTAACATCGTCAGTGATAATTTTCATTATTTCTTTTTCATCTGCCATATTATCCACCTCACAACTTTATGCCAATAGCTTCACTGATATATCTATCAATGGTTTTCCCGATCTGAGCTGAACCATGTCGATCAGGTATTTCAACCAATAATGGCTGTGATAATTCAAGCTTATATTTAGAAACAACATCCGGACATAAATTAACAATCTTAGTTGTCATTAAGATAATAGCTATTTCTTTATCTTGAATTAGCTTATTAAGACAATCTAAAACTTCAGTTCTTTCATGTAGCACAATACCTTCAATGCCAGCTAATCTTAAGCCCATTTGAGTATCTGTATTGTCACTAATACAATAAACTTTCATTGTGTTTTATCCTTATAGTTTGTTGATGATCAAGATAGAGATCAATAGACCGTAAATAGCAACCCCTTCACCTAAAGCTACGAAGATGATAGCTTTACCGAAGTTTTCACTATTTTCGCTAATCGCACCGATAGCAGCAGGTGCAGCACTTGCAACGGCCCAACCAGCACCAATAGCACTACAACCAGTTGCTAAAGCTGCAGCAATGAAACCTAAACCTTGAGCAGTTGTTCCTGCAATGCCACTTGCTGTTGCAGAACCTTCAGCTAATGCAGCGATACCATTGATTTGGAACAATACAGCTAAAACAAATACACCACAGAAAATAGAAATTTGCGCGATCAAACGTTGTTTGGCATTATTTTGATTTGCACCCTTTTTGATAAAGAACCATAATGGTCCTACAACTAAAATAACTGCGATTAATGGTAATAACATTTCTAAAACTGATAACATCTTTTTATTCCTCCCTATTCAACAGATGTAAGTACTTCATATTTTTTACCGTTACCATCATAATAACGGCTAAACATTTCATAGTATTCCAAACGTAAAGCTTGAATACCTACGATCAAACCTTCTAGACACATAACGAAGATATTGCCAAGAATGAACACTAATGGTCCACCATTGCCGGTCATTTCGACCAAGGTCATTACTACTAACATCATACCAGCATGGCTTAAAACGAAACCGCCAACACGTAGATATGACATCGTATTTGTAACAAAGCTTAAAGCAATTTCGAATACTTCGAAGATCGTTTCCAATACAAAGTTGCCCCAACCACTAGCTGGTTTAACTTCCTTGCCCGCGATTAAATGGCTAAGTGGCTCTTTGAAGAAGAAACACAAGATTGGTACGATAATAAAGATACCAATCATCACAGGATTGAAGATGTTGGTTGATGATAAAAACATCATGCCAAGCCCCGCTAAAATATAGCTATAGAAAATAAATCCTGCAACCCCATTTTGTGAGAACAATACTTCGCCCCATCTTTTATGCTTAGCATTTTTATAGATATTTAAGATCATGGTTACCAAGATCAATACAGCCCCGATCAATACGGCCCCGATCAATAGGGTCATGGTACTACTGCTATCCATCGTATGGAACAATTTGTCTCTTACACCAAAAAGACTTTGATGGATCGGATTTAATAATTCTTCCAAACCGAATACCGAACCGAACAAGAAACCAAAGATCATTGAGGTAATGCCTACTCTAGCCACGATACCTGCTAATTTGTTCTTGGTTTTCTTATATAATATTTCCCCACCTAAAAATAGCAACAAGCCTTGTCCTAGATCACCAAACATGATTCCAAATAAGATACAATAGGTGATTGCCACAAAGGCTGTTGGATCGATATCACCATATTTTGGTGTGCTATACATATCCACAAATAGTTCAAAAGGTTTGAAGAATGCATTATTTTTTAACAAGGTTGGTACTGAACATTTACCACAATTGTCGACATCTTTAACATCGATCTTCACTGGTAAATGTTTAAAAGCTGCTTTATAGTCCTCAACTTTGCTTACCGGTAAGAAACCTGAAATAACATAATTTTCATCAAACTTTGCAACATAATCATATAATTTGCAGATCGTATTTTGCTTTTCGCAATATGCATAAACATCTACGATCTTATCCTTATATTCTGCGATTACTTTTTTGACATTGATCTCTGGGATCACAATAGGTTCAAAGAATAAGCTTTCTAATGTTTTCAATGTTTCTTTTACATAGGTATTGCTTGTCGCATAAGCGATCCAATGGTAATGACTAGCCGTATGTAAATTGACATAAATAAATTTATTGTTATGCATTTCAATCTTTTTGTAGCTTTCCAATGGAATTCTACCTAAACCTATTGAAATGTATTGGCATTGATGGATCTTGATAAAATCACACTCGGCCAATTTTTCCAAAGCAATTTCATCATCTTCATTCAATGTCACCGCTTCATTTGCATCCGTCAAAGCGAATCTTGTTTCTAATTCATGCATGAAGCTTTCAATTTCTTCATTTGTATAAGTACTGTTATTAGCATCTTTAGGATCAAAGTCCAAACCGATGCGATGACAAATGTTTTTCAAGCTATTGCAGTATTCACTATAAACATTATCGTATTGAATCAATTTTCCTTCATTTTCATCATCAATGATGTTATAGGCTTGCTCTGCATGTAAAAGCTTGCTATTGTACATTGTCATCAATGCATCATTCAAATGCTCATGATCACAGTTAACTTGTACAAACTTCATCTTTTCAATTGCCAAGATAAACCACCTTTCCTTTTAATAAATTAATAGACGACTGATCTTATCAGGCGCTACACGATATCTGATACCTTCGATGATATCAACAATATTTTGAATCTCAATTTTCGAAATAAATACATAAGATAGCAAAACTAAATCCGTATTACTTGAGAAAAACATATTACGTTTGTTGTAATTATAGAATATCGATTTTGTATGATATTCAATATACAAGAAACTCTTGTTTGATAAATAATTCTTGTATGGACTATTAGCTAATATATCAAATATTTCATCAGCTTTTTTATTTAAGATCATATCATCGATTTCGCGAGACGTGAAATAGTGATATTTAGGGATGATCATTGCTTTGATCTGATTTGGTCCAACATTAAAATATTTTTTCAAACGATAAATCTTCCCGATATTATCCAATTCGATTTCTGCTAAATAAACATCTAAGATCTGATTTTTTACCGTTCCACTATAATTACGATTAACCACCTCAAAAACTCTTTCAAAATGGAATTTATTAAGGTCATGTTCAAGACCAACATAATCGATCTCATCCATATTTAGCGTTTTATATTTTTTGATGATTTCATAATATTTAGTGCATTTTAGTATTTCTAGCAATTCATCAAAATTATCTGCTTTTGATAATTCTTTTAGATTGAAGGAGATCTTTCCTTGAATATATGTAGGCATTTTAGAAATCATTATCGTCTTGTCATTTGACTGAAACGATCTAATACAATCGACGATGATCGAAATTTCCGTTTGTGAAACGATCAAACGATAGAATTCTTCATCTTTTTTGTCAGAATAGCGTAACAGACGACTAATACGATTATAAAGATCCATCCTAACGAGCATTTCTAGCTGACCACGATGAATCTGCGCTTCATTGATACCATCTAATACATCATTGAAATATGTATTATTCTTTAAAAATGAAGCAACTTCACCAACACTTTTCTTTTGTAAAAGAATTTGATAGTCATTAGCAGTTAATTTTTTGGATAACATGGCTTTAGCTTTGGCTGTCATTGCATTAGCTGCCATGCTAGTCATAAAGTAACCCCCTTTTTATTTGATACATCTATCAACAATTTCTTTGCACCACTTTTGATGGTTATTCTCAAAGGTCGCACGTAATTGCTGCGATGATTTTTCAAAAGCTTCTTTGTTGTCAGAACTAGCTTGTTTGGCTTTCATATCAATTTCGATCTTAGTTTTTTCTACTTGCTCTTTAACTTGTTTCCAAGTCTCTTCGCTTATACGTTGCTTTTCTTCGGCAACACTTCGTCTAAGCTCATTTTTGATACGATGTGCTTCTTCAATCTTTTTACGGGTCGATTCATCTATTTCAATCAACACCTTTAAATCTTGAATTTCCATAATCTCTTTCCTTTCTAATCTCATAATATTGTACTATTTTTTTTATTATTTGTAACTAGAAAATTAAAAACCATCTAGTATAGGCTACTAAATGGTTTGATTATCGAAATTAAACGATTTCTTTTTTATATTGTGCTAATTCGGCTTCATTGGCCCAAATAAAGTGTCCAGGCTTGATTTCATGGAATGAAGGTTTATCAACACTATAATCATGCATATCTTCACTATATGTGATCAATTTTTTATTCTTTTCGATCTTAGGATCAGGAACTGGTACAGCACTTAACAATGATTTTGTATATGGGTGCAATGAATTTCTAAATAATTCTTCCGTTTCCGCCAATTCTACGATACGTCCTTTATGAATAACAGCGATACGATCACTGATAAAACGGACAACAGATAGATCGTGAGCAATGAAGACAACGGTTAGGCCTTGTTCCTTTTGGAACTTTTTGATCAAGTTCAACACTTGTGCACGAATTGATACATCTAATGCACTGATAGGTTCATCAGCAACCAATAATTTTGGTTCCATGACCATAGCTCTTGCGATACCAACACGTTGTCTTTGCCCTCCAGAGAATTCATGAGGATAACGTGATTTATGTTCTGGCAATAAGCCTACTGCTTTTAAAGCTGAATCAATTTTTGATTGTCGATCATTTTCATCCTTATATAGGTGGAAGTTATCTAGACCTTCACCGATGATATATTCGATCGTAGCTCTTTCGTTTAATGAGGCAGCTGGATCTTGGAAAACCATTTGAATGTTACGTTTTACCATTTTTTCGGTTTCTTTATCGATCTTACCACTGATCTTCTTATCTTCAAATAAGATTTCACCATCTGAGCAAGGGTTGATACGGATGATAGCACGACCGATCGTTGTCTTACCACTTCCAGATTCACCTACCAAAGAAAAGGTTTCTCCACGGAAGATATCAAAATTAACATTTTTAACAGCTGTAAATTTTTTCTTACCGCCTAGATCAAAAGTAACTTCTAGATCTTTGATTTGCAGGATCTTTTCTTTATTATCCATGGTATCTTCCTCCTTTATCAGTTGTTGCTAATAAACGATCATGTAAGTTTTGGATCGTTTTAGGGGGTTCAACTTTTGGCGCACGCTTATCTAATAACCATGTTTTAGCAAAGTGGGTATCACTTACATAAAATAATGGTGGTTCTTCTTCAAAGTCAATTTGCATAGCATATTCGCTTCTTAGTGCAAAAGCATCACCTTGAATCTTTTCAAATAATGATGGCGGTGTCCCATGAATCGAATACAATTCATTGCCTTTGATTCCTAATTGTGGCAAGCTTGCTAGCAAGCCCCAAGTATATGGATGGCGAGGATCATAGAAAACTTCTTCAACCGTACCATATTCAATGATTTGCCCAGCATACATAACTGCAACCATATCAGCAACATTAGCTACGACCCCAAGGTCATGTGTGATATAAATTGTTGTAAAACCATATTCCTGTGATAAGTCTTTGATCAATTGGATGATCTGCGCTTGAATCGTAACATCTAGCGCTGTCGTTGGCTCATCACAGATCAAGATCTTTGGATGACATGCTAAAGCAATAGCAATAACGATTCTTTGACGCATTCCTCCAGAATATTGGAATGGATATTCATCGTAACGGTTAGCTGCATCATGGATTCCAACTTTTTCCATCAATTCGATGGCCATTTGTTTAGCTTCAGCTTTAGATTTGTTTTGATGTTTGATGATGACTTCACTAATTTGATAACCAATCGTTCTAACTGGGTTTAATGATGTCATTGGATCTTGGAAGACCGTAGCGATCTTTGCCCCACGAATCTTTTCCCATTCTTTATCTTTTTTGATCTTTGTTAGATCTTGACCTTCAAACATGATCGTACCATTGCTAACTTCACCATTGATTTCTAGCATACCAGTGAAGGTCTTGGTAAATACTGATTTACCAGACCCTGATTCACCTACGATAGCAACAGTTTTGCCTTCTTCAAAATCTAGGCTGATATTTCTGATTGCCGTTAAGACCCTGTCACGTACTTTAAATTTAACTTCAAGGTCTTTAACCGATAATATAATATTTTTATTAGACATTATAGACCTCCTTCATTAAATCATATGGGTACGAGGATCACTAGCATCAGCTAATGTTTGTCCTACGACATAAATTGACACGGAAATAATCGCGCTAAAAGCAACTGGTATCCAGAACAAATATGGACTAGATGTCATATATGCCGAATATCTTTGGATCATACGGCCTAAGGATGCATCTTTTTCTGATAGACCATTACCTACGAAAGTTAAGAATACTTCATAAGAAATAAAGCTAGGAATATCTCTTGCCAAGCTAGTCATGATAACTGAGATCAAATAAGGGAAGATGTTATGGAAGATAACTTTGGTTCGTTTTGTTCCTAAACATTCACTTGCCAGATTATACTCACGATCACGAATGATCATTACTTGAACACGAATGAAATATGCAGTAGCTAACCATGATGTACATGATAAAGAGAAGATCATTTGCCATTTACCACGACCTAAAACATACATCAAGACGATTACTAATAATAAGTATGGAATATTAGCAATTACGTTATAAACGTTGATCATGATGGCATCCATCTTTTTAGAGTAGCCCCAGAACATACCAACAAGAACCCCTAGGGTCGTTGAAATAGCTGTAGCTAAAACCGCGATCATCAAACTATTTCTAGTTCCAACCCAAATCGCATCAAACAGTGAGTTACCAACATTATCGGTACCAAACCACATTTGCGCACTTGGTGGATTATACCATGTTTCTGGTCTATTGATATTTGGTGCATATAATGGATCATAACCTGAAATCATCGGATGGATGAAAGACATCAAGACCATCACGCTTAACACTATTAACAAGAAAATTGATACTTTAGATGAAAAGAATTTTTTAAATACACTTTTCCAGTAAGAATATTTAGGAGCAGCAATATGCTCAGAAGCTGTTTCATCTAATTTAACAAAAGTAAATTTATTATCGCTAGTTGTCATTTGCTATTCTCCTTTCTCTGTCAACTTAATACGAGGGTCAATAGCAGTCATCAACAAGTCACCTACTAAGACAGCAAATACGGATAAACCAGTAAAGATGAAGGTCAAAGTAATAACCATGTTGTTGTTTAGCATATTGATTGAATCTGGAAGCATCTTACCCATACCTGGGATCGCAAAGACAGTTTCTGTGATAACAGATCCACTGATACACATAACGATCGAAACTGGAATTTGGTTAACGATCGGAATGATCGCATTCTTTAAGATATGACGATTAAAGATTTCTTTTTCTGATAAACCTTTAGCACGGGCAAATTTGACATAATCTGCATTTGATTGGTCGATCATATAACGTCTGGTCCACATCATCAAAGATGAAGTATTCAATAACGCTAAGATCAAGATCGGTAAGATATATGAACGGATATCGCCAAAGCCAAAGTGTGGGAATTTATCTGGTAAACCAAAGCTTTGACCGATTTGTTTTACAAAGAATATAAAAGCTAAGGAAGGAACAGCAATTAAGAAATTAATGTAAACGATACCTAATTTATCCGCAAATTTACCTTTTTTCCTTGCCATATAGATACCAGCAGGAATTGCAATCAAATAAGCAATGAACAATGATACCAAACCAAATAACAATGATGTCGAAATCATTGAAGGTGAATCATACAATGAATTACAGTTAGCATAGTTATCTGTAAATTTTGTTGTATCTAGTCTATCCAATGTACTTGTAGGTTTGTAACGACATGAATGTTGATCTAAAGGACTACTTTGTGTTGATCCGGTAGGGAATGTTTGTTCGACTAATTTAGCATTTCCTTGCCCATCTGCAATAACGTTCATTGTTGGAATACCTACTTTGGTAGGATAAGATGTTCCAAAATCTAATTTAATGATATTTTGATGAATAAATGGAAAATTACCATCAAAATATACCTGATATTTATACTCGCATCCACTACACATGATAGCTGGAACACCATTTTGATCTGAATCAACATAATATTTTCGTTCTAAATCAGGATTGTCAGAATCTACTATCTTATTAGGATTGTCTATTGAGATGAAACCACTATAAAAATTAGCTAATACTTCAAATGGACTATATTCATAATAGCCATAGTGTGAACCATTATTAAATTGTTTGATGACATAGCCCTTGTTTTCGTATTCTTGAAGAATTTTTGTACTTTCTTCTGTATCTCCTGCGATGCAAGCATTTACATCATCTGAAGAGATACGGCACATTTCATTAAATGTTAAATAATCTAAATATCCTAACTCATCCCATTTGCTATACATATATGAAGTTTTTTCATCACCCTTCATCCTTTGAATAGAGGTATCATTTTTAAAGATATTCTCACGAGGAATCAGCGTAAACAGCATAACAATGACGATAGAAAGGACAACGAAAAGTGCTATGATTGATTTTATGATACGACTTAAAATGTATTTTTTCATAGAATTTCCTTTCTAGCAAAAATAGAAGGTTGATACCTTTGGGCATCAACCCTCATTTAATTTATTAACTACTTGCCTTCCCAAGCAGCTTGTGCAGCGTTGTATTGATCTACAGTAACAATTTCATTTTGTAATTGAATGAATTTGTATTTGTATTGAGAAATACCACTAGCACCGTAGCTTCTAGTAAATGGAACTTGCTTAGAAACTACCATAGTTCTACTATTTTGACTACTTGGAATAAAGATAGCATGTTCAATCAAGTATGCATCAACTTTTGCAAATGCTTCGTAACGAGCATCGATATCATCAGTAATCGCATCTGCTGCTTGATATAAATCATAGTATTCATATAAGCCGATTGCTTCTTTGATTTCCTTATCGCCTTCAAATTTGCTTGATAAGCCAATTGAAGTCATATAATAACCTGCATCTGGAGAATAAATATCTACGAAAGTCTTAGGATCAGCGTAGTCAGGTCCCCAAGCTGTAAATGTAGAAATATCATAGTCAGCTAATGCTGGATCTTGATTATAGTATGCAATATTTTGTACTGTATCTTCATCTTTTAATACTAATTCAATGATGATTTGACCATCAGTATTTTCTTCAACAGATTGTTTCATTGATTGTGCTTGTTTTACAAGTTTATCTGAAGTTTCAATTACTAGCATGTCAAGGTGAACAGGGAATACTACACCTTCAGCTTTTGCAGCTTCGATATATTCTTTAGCTGCATCAGGATTTAAGAATGCATCTTGTCCATCTGCTAGATCAACATTTTCACCTGTTGCTTCATTATAAGCAGCAGTAATTAAATCACCATATGCAGTTCCTTCGCTGTTATAAACTAATTGAGGGAAACCATTGATGTTTCTTAATGTTGATTTTGCAACTTCACCTGGAGCACTAGTTGCTAGATATGCTTCTTTATCATATGCTGCGCGTAATGCCTTACGGAAGTTTTCATTCATGATTGCATTATGCGTATTTTCTTTTGCTTCATCAGTAGTAGCATAGTTTGTTAAATTCCAAGTTTGACGATTATAGTTAAATACTACACCAAATGCATAAGCGTTTGGTAATTCTGGATAAGCATTAGCTTCGTATTTAGCTGCATAATCAGCATAATCAGCCCAACTTGCATTTAAACCAGCTTTAACATATGTACCTTGTTCAAAACCTTTGATAATTGAATATGGATCTGAACCATCATCATAGATACGAGTTACTTTTTCTAGATAAGTATGATCAGCATCCCAATAATTTGGGTTTTTAACTAATACAGTTTGTGATTTAGCATCAAATACTGACAACAAGTAAGCACCATTGTAAAGAATTGAATCAGCACTTGCTGCACCAAATGAACAAGATTTAGGATCAGGAGTTCCTAATGCACAACCTGTTCCTTTAGAAGTTAAGAATTCTTCATTGATTGGGAACAATACGTTGTATGTAGTTAAAGTATAGAAGTAAGGAGTTGGAGCAGCCATTGTATATTCTACAGTGTAATCGTCTAGAGCTTTAACTCCTACTTTTGCAAATGCTTCATCAGAGAAGTCTTTTGCTTCAACGTATTCAGCATATCCAGCAATGATTGGGCTTAATACGTTTGCTTCAGCAGAATATTCTGCACCGTGTCTTAAACCTGTAACAAAGTCTTGAGCTTTTACTTCATCGTAAACCTCACCAGTACTTGTTACCCAGTTTACACCTTTTCTTAAATGGAATGTCCAAACTGTTGCATCTTCATTTGATTCCCAGCTTTCAGCTAATGCACCAACAAATTCCCCAGATGGAGCATTTTCTAATAAGCCATCAACGAAGTTTGCATTCAATTCGTGGTCTGTTGCTAATTGTGTAGCAACATAGTCCATGTTTTGAACTTCTCTAGAAGTTGCTTCTACCCATTCAGTTGGTCCTTTATAGTCGGCAACTGAATCAACAGCGCCTGTACCAGCTGTCTCACCTGAACCTGTTCCTGCAGGTGAACTAGAGCAAGATGCTAGAGAAACGCTCATTAACAAAGCCATTAAAGTTAACAATAATTTCTTCATAATATCCTCCCTTGCATAGTTTTTTTATGCATGTGTATATTTTATATCAATGTCATAAAATATTCAAGAAAAATTCACTTATTTTTCACACATTTCTATGTAAAATTGAAAACATTGTTTGAAAATTTTTACATTTATTTGCTTTACGCTTTCTTATACAGCGCATCATATGCAAATTTTTCCTTGATTTTTCTTATTTCATATTAGATAGTTCTTCCCATTTCAACATTAAATTCTCAATTTCATTATGGACATCATCGATTTGTTCATCTAAGACATTCATTTTTTGAAAATCATGATAATACTCTGGTTCAAAACGTAAATTTCTTAGTTCTTCCAATTCATTTTCTTTTTCACTGATCATTTTTTCGATCTTCGCAATTTCTTTGCCGATGTTCATATTTTTTTGACGAACTGGCTTTTCTTTTTTTTCATTGCTAGTTTTTGTTTCTTCGACCACACCATTTTTACTATCGATATATTGTTGATAGCCAAAAGGATATAATGTAGCTTGCCCATTTTCGATGACTAAGATCTTATTAGCGATTTGTTTGATGAAATATCGATCATGACTTACGAACAATATCGTACCGCTATAACCGTTTAAGGCCTCTTCCAAAGCTTCTTTGGAAACGATATCTAGATGATTGGTTGGTTCATCCAATACTAAGAAATTTCCATGTTCCAACAAGATCTTCGCTAACGCTAACCTAACCTTTTCTCCACCGCTTAAAACACTAACATTTTTAAAGACATCATCAGCGCTAAATAAAAACTGTCCTAGCACGCTTCGAATGCTGGTACGATCCATATCTGGGTATTGATTCCATAACTCTTCAAGCACACAGTTTTCATTGCTTATTTGAGCGAGTTGCTGATCGAAATAGCTCGTTTCGATCTGATGACCATATAAATAGCTGCCCGCTAAGGGTGCTAGCTGTCCCATCAATGTCTTTAGCAACGTTGATTTACCACAACCATTAGGACCAATGATGGCTATTTTATCATTAGCTTGGATCTGTAACGATAATTGACAAAGTTTGCTATCATAACCAATGGCTAATTCATCAATGATCAAGACATCTTTTCCCCCTTTGGTCTTGGGCGTAAAATGTGCTTTGAACGTCTTATTATCTGGCTGCTTGACCTCTTCCAATTTTTCCATCTTATCTAATGCTTTGATCTTGCTTTGGGCAAAGCTAGCCTTAGTAGCTTTATAGCGGAATTTTTCGATCAAAGCTTCCATATGGGCTATTTCTTTTTGTTGGCGATTATAGGCGCTCATCTGTCTTTCTAGATCCATTTTTTTCTGATTGACAAATGCGGTATAATTTCCCACATATTTTTTCATCATTCCATACTCGATCTCATATACGACATCCACGATATCATCTAAGAACATTCGATCATGACTAACCAAGACCACAGCTTTAGGATATTTTTTCAAATAACCTTCCAGCCATTCGATCGTTTCTAGATCCAAATGGTTCGTAGGTTCGTCTAATAGTAAGATGTCGGGTTTGCTGATCAATAACTTAACAAATGCGATCCGGGTTTGTTGCCCGCCACTAAAGGTTTTGATCTTTCTTTCAAGGTCGCTTTTTTCAAAGCCAAAGCGACAAAATACCGTTTCTAGCTCTGCTTGATAGTTATAACCATTCAAGGCTTCAAAGCGCTCGATCAAATTAGCATAACGATTCAAAACTTTTTCGCTAGTATCGCTTTGCATCAAAAGTTCTACTTCATTGATTTCTTTTTGTAGATCGAAGATCTTTGCAAAGACCTTGTTCATTTCTGCTTGAACACTTATCTCTTTATCCACCAAGGCATTTTGACTTAAGTAACCAATCGTAGTATTGGACAATTGATGAATGGTTCCTTTATCTAATTCCTCTTCTTGTAAGATACATTTTAAAAAGGTTGATTTGCCACAGCCATTACGACCAACGATCGCAATTTTTTCGGTATTTTTGATCTCAAATTGAATATCTTTAAATACATCATTTGCTCCAAATGATTTACTGCCTTTATTAATTTGATAAAGCATGTTTATTTTAACTTGATATCAACGATATGCTTAGGCGCACGTTTATTTTCAGGAGGCAGCGTATTATAACTTGGAGCGATAGCGACACATAGATATTCATGGATCTTATTAGCTACCGGTAATTTGGTATCCTCAAAGGTCACATATTGTACAGGAAAGATATCATCATAGTTAAAGATGAAAGGTTTAAATGGTGATTTAAACGTCCAAGTTAGATCAAAACCAATATACTTGCTAGAACGATTGATCCTGCCATATAAACGCGCATTTGATACAAACCATTTTTTTAAAAATAAAGGATTGATTCCAATATTATCGATCAAAACGATAAAAGGCATCAAGATTTGATTCAATAAGCGAAATGGCAAATCGATAAACTTATTCTTCGTACAATAATCATATACGAATACATCTACAAAAATGCCATCCCCATCTTTACAACGGTTGGCCAATAAAGTATTTACTTCTTTTAGATATGTCCCTTTTTTGCGGATCTTCATCGCCGGTATCAAGACATTATATTCTTTATGCGTATCAAAGCATTGAAAATAATAATCATCAGGTAGATATTTTTTCAAAGCCTGGATAAAACGTACATAGTCATCATACATCATGGCGATATCCGCATCATCGTCCCAAGGAATGAAACCTTGATGCCTAAAAGCTCCTAAAGCACTCCCCCCATTTAACCAATAGGGAATATTAGCTTTTTGACAAACTTCATCGATATCTTTTAACATTTCCAACAAGACCTTGTGGACATCTGCGACATAGATCTTGCTGCCATCAGCGTTTTCTTTTAATAAATATTCCATGTTGTCTCCTTTTACATTAAAAAGATTAGATGTAAATCTAATCTTTAGAATACACAGTTATTTGTGGTGCGTGGGTATGGTTCGCAATCACGAATATTGCCCATACCTGTTAAATACATTAAGAAACGATCGAAGCCTAAACCAAAGCCAGCATGTTGGCAACCGCCAAAACGACGAAGATCTAGATACCATTGTAAGGTTTCTTTATTCATCTTCAATTCATCCATTCTTTGGCTTAAGACATCATATCTTTCTTCCCTTTGACTGCCGCCAACTAATTCACCAACGCCTGGCACTAGCAAATCACATGCGGCAACAGTCTTTCCATCATCATTTAAACGCATATAGAAAGCTTTGATATCTTTCGGATAATCAGTTAAGAATACTGGGCCATTAACGATCTTTTCACAGATATAACGTTCATGTTCTGTATTTAGATCCATGCCCCAATAAACTTTATTTTCAAATTTGACATCAGCTTTTTCTAATATTGCAATCGCTTCAGTATAGCTCATACGTTTAAATTCACTATCACGTACTTTCTTGATCCGTGCTAAGCATTCTTTATCGATCATGTTATTGAAAAATTCCATTTCGACACTGGCGTTTTCTAGCACATAATCAATGCAGTATTTGATCATATCTTCGATCAAGTTCATATCATCTTCTAGATTTGCAAACGCTATTTCCGGTTCTACCATCCAGAATTCAGCAGCGTGAATTGGCGTATGTGAATTTTCTGCTCTAAAAGCAGGCCCAAAGGTATAAACATCTCTAAATGCCAAAGCAAAAGCTTCAACATGCAATTGACCAGTACAAGTCAAGAAAGCTTCTTTACCAAAAAACTCATCTTTTTTACCAGTTTCTACCTTAAATAATTCACCAGCTCCTTCACCATCATTACCGGTGATGATAGGGGTATGTACCCACATGAAGCCTTGATCTTGGAAAAATTCATGGATTGCCATGGCCAAGACATTTCTGACACGATATAAAGCGCTAAACGTATTGGCACGTGGTCTTAGATGAGGAATTTCTCTTAGATATTCAAAAGAATGTCTTTTCTTTTGCAATGGATAAGAACTATCACAATCACCTTCTAATTCGATTTGGGTAACTTCAATTTCGAATGGTTGTTTAGCTTGTGGTGTGATCTTATATTTACCAATTGCATTGATAGCACTACCAGTAGAATACTTATCGATCATCGAAAAGTTTGCTAGATCTTTGGTATATACCAATTGTGCATTTTTGAAGTATGTACCATCATTTAATTCAATAAAGCCGACCGATCCATTATTACGGTTGGTTCTGATCCAGCCTTCTAATTGTACATACTCTATTTGATCTTTTTCTATTTGATCGGCACTAAGCGTTACTTCATATAACTCTCTAACCGTCATAAATGTTAACATATAATTTTGCCCCCTACTTACTCATTGCATTCGTTTCAAACACTAGTTCTTGAATGCTTGAAACAACATCGATTGATTTAACATAAACTGTTTTTGGAACATAAAAATGTTCACTGGTAAAATTAACGATACCATTAACTCCACAAGCGACCAACTTATCAACGGTTTCTTGCACATTCGTTGAAATCGTCAAGATTGCAATACGACAACCTTGTGGAATATGATCTTTTAATTCATTTATATTATATACTGGAATATCTACGTCAATATTTTCTGGTTTGATATCAAAACCACAAACAATTTCACCTACGACATGATTCCAGTTATTATAGTTAAGCAATGCTCTGCCTAAATTACCTATACCAACAAGAATGATCTTTTCATCAAATCCGACCCCAAGTTCGTTGCTGAATTTTTCAATCAAAAAATCAACATCATAACCATAACCTTGTTTTCCAAGATTACCCAAAAAAGAAAAATCTCTTCGAATTGTCGTTGATTTGATCGAGACATAAGTGCCTAAATCCTCAGACATGATATGGTCTACACCATTTGATTTTAATTTACGCAAAGCCTTTAAATATAAAGGATAACGCTGTAATGTAGCTTGAGGTACTTTTTTTATTTCTTCCATTTTAATCACCCACTAATATTTTAACACTATAATGGGAATTGTGAAATATATAATTTGCTTAACTATTACATTTCTTTGCTAGGCATTGCGCTCAAGCTTAGATCTTTGGTCTGTAAATATTTAATAGCGACATCTCCTGCTGCTCCAATCATGGCAGCATTATCGGTACAGCACCATAATGGTGGAATGGTCAATAAGATATCTGGATACTTTTCCATTTTGGTCGTGACCAAACTTCTAAGGCGTGAATTAGCCGCAACTCCCCCAGCTAATAAGACTTGTTTTACATCATAATTAGCGACTGCTTTCATTAGTTTATCGGTTAGCGATTTTAATGCCACTTCCTGGAAAGCATAAGCAAGATCCGCTTTATTGATTTCTCTGCCTTGCTGTTCTTCTTTTTGGATCAGTTGTAAAACAGCACTTTTTAAGCCAGAGAAGGAAAAATCATATGGAGTTTCGGTTTTAGGTAATGGTAAATCATAATGCTTGGTTCCTTCTTTAGCCAATTTATCAATCGCTGGGCCTCCTGGATATCCTAATCCTAAAACTCTAGCTACCTTATCATAAGCTTCACCGATCGCATCATCTTGGGTCGTACCAATGATATCAAAAGAAAATTCATCTTTCATGTATATGATTTCCGTATGTCCACCGCTAACGACCAAAGCAAGAAGCGGAAATTTCATCTCGGTAATGAATTTATTGGCATAGATATGTCCCATGATGTGGTGCAAAGGAATAAGTGGTTTATCATATAACCAGCTGATCGTCTTGGCAGCTTGCACTCCAACATGTAATGACCCGATCAAACCAGGTCCTTGCGTAAACGCAATCGCTGTAATATCATCCATGGATACGTTAGCTTTTTCCAAAGCTTCCATGATGACACAAGAAATATTTTCTACATGGATCCTACTAGCAACTTCTGGTACGACCCCACCATATAATTTGTGAATATTAATTTGTGAAGATACTATGCTTGCTAAAATTTCGTTACCATCTTTAACAATGGCGCAAGCTGTTTCATCACAACTAGACTCAATAGCTAAGATCAATTGTGTCATAAATTACCTCCTAATGGTTTTATCATCAAATAAGCATCTTCATGATTATCTTGATAATAACCTTTTCTTATATTAACCGTTTCAAAGCCTTTCTTCTCATAAAGACCAATAGCTTTATGATTTGATACCCTAACTTCTAAGCTCATGATCTCACACAATGCTTCATTGGCTTGCATGATCGCATGATCTAGCAACTTGCTACCAATACCTTGTTTTTGAAACGCTTCATCAACTCCAAGGGTAGTGATCTGAGCTTGCTCAAAGATTAGCCATAGCCCAATATAACCTACCACTTGATCATCAATGATATAAACAAAATATTGACTATAAGGATTTTCTGTTAATTCATAGAGAAAATCTTTCATTTGCCAAGGGGGAGTAAAAAGCTTTGCTTCTAATTTACAGATGGTCATTAGATCATCTTTTGTCATCTTCCTGATCATTTTTTTACCATATAACTTGTCGCATCTTTAAGATACATTGGCACAACGGTATGAACATTACTTTCTAGCTGCCATTTATCTTTATGGACGACAAACATCTTTGCTAGATCTGGATAATTATCTGTTTCATCTAATAAAGAGCCATCAGCCACTAATGGTAAACCATCACGTAATAGCTTAATATTATCTAAAGTATCTACAGCGATCTCTCCTACTAATTGACCATTTTGATATTTGCCATAATATGCTCTTTGCCCACGGGCATCCATCAATACCAAACAATTATCTGAAGCTAAAAGATCGATCGTTGAGATCGTATATAAAGGAATATTACGCATAGCACAAATTACCTTAGCCACCGTCATGGCGATCCTAACCCCTGTATAGCTTCCTGGCCCTTTGGTAATGACAACCTGTTGGATATCAAAAGGCTTGATATTATTTTCCTTACATAATCGTTCAAGTTCTACCAAGATCAATTCCGATTGTTTTTTTGGACAATATTCGCAGATTGATGCAATGATCTGGTCATCTTGCAACAATGCAACAACTAAATGTTTATGACTAGTATCTAACGCTAATGTAATCATCTTCAAGCTCCTTTAATAATGTTTCATATTTACTACCAATTGCAACCAAAGTAAATAAACGTGCATCGCCTTCTAAACGTTTGATCGTTATTTCTAAACGCTCTTTAGGCAAATAATCTTCAACGAATTTCGCCCATTCAATGATGCAGATATCATCATCAAATAACTCTTCAAAACCTAGATCTTGACTATTGCCTTCTAAGCGATAAGCATCAATATGATGTAGCTTATACTTACCTTCATAGCTTTTTAAGATCGTAAAAGTTGGTGAACTGATAGTCTTAGATACCCCTAAAGCTTTAGCTATCGCTTTAGTGAATGTTGTTTTACCTGCTCCTAGATCACCCTCTAATGTGATCAAAGAATGATTTGTTAGCATTGAACCTAACTTATATCCTAATTCATTAGTTTCTGCCAATGAATTTATTGTTATATTCATAAAAATCACCTCGATAATATATTATATCCATAAACAGAAAAAAAAACCAGTGGAAAGAACCACTGGTAGAAAAACCTGGCACCTTGCTAGTTTCACTATGGCAAGCATAGCTATATTCGCCGATGAAATGCTTAACTTCTGTGTTCGGGATGGGAACAGGTGTGACCATTTCGCTATCGTCACCAGATCATACAAAGCTCATTGCTTTGAAAACTGAATAACA
>JALEMK010000002.1 GCA_022768265.1 Erysipelotrichaceae bacterium | reverse complement strand
AATTGTGTGCAGCTAAGGCTGCATCCATGTCTTGTTGAGTGATAAATTCATATAAGACCATCGCATCCAAGACCTGTTTTTGTCGCTTTTGAGCTTTTTCTAAACCTGTGCTAAGTTGATAGATGCTTGGGGCTTGTGGTAAGCCAGCTAGCATTGCTGACTCATATAGATCCAATTCGCTAGGTTCTTTATCATAATAACCATTTGCTGCTTGCTTGATACCATAATAGCCATCACCATAATAAATGATATTGACATATAAACTTAAGATTTCTTCTTTGGTATACATGCTTTCAAGATCATGTACAAAGAAAATCTCCGCAATTTTTCTTACTAAGCTAGGTTGATTGGAAAAATATAAATTTTTTGCAAGTTGCTGCGTTATGGTACTTCCACCCTCACTAACGCTACCTGTTGCGATATTAACCACTAGCGCCCTACCTATAGCGATATAATCTATGCCATCCCGAAACCAAAAACGATGGTCTTCGATAGCTACGACCGCATCACAAAAATCTTCGCTAATCTGTTCATATGGTACAAAGTCATCTTTTCTCATGATTTCATTTACCACTTCTGTCAATGGTCTTTCCATGATTTGTTGCTGATACAATTTATATCCTTTACGCAAGAAAATCAAACCAATGATGATAGCTGCACACAGCAATAAGATCGTTAATTTAAAAATTAATTTACCTACTTTTTTCATATGATTATCTTAACGAATTTTTAGCTTTAAGTAAAGCACCATATCAAAAATAAAAAGAAGCAATCACTTGCTTCCTATTGTCCCATCGAACGCATAACTGCTTTGATTTGTGCTTCGCTAGGTTTTCTACCCATTTGCATAAACATTGCACGAATCATTTTTTCATTGATTGGCGGATTTTCTTTTAATTCTTTTTCAAACTTACGTTTGGTAAAGTAAAAGCCTAAGCCCCCACCGATCAATAATCCCACTACCAATGATAGTGTACTGCTCCAAAATACATTCATTATTGATACCACCTTTACTATTCTTATATTCTATCTTTTTTTATCATTATTGACAATAAAAACTTAAAAAAGCCCAAAAGGAATTGATATTTACCTAGCCGAGCCAGGTGGGTGTCCTGTGATAGCCTTTAGGATCCCCGCTCTTAAAGCAGGCGGGCTTTCAACACCAGATATCAACGTCCGGACTCCCTTATATCATGATGTAGGAAATATGTTGGTTCCTTTTGGGACTTCATTATAACAAGAGCATTTTTTAAATAAAAGTCTTGACAATACTTTTTATTTTATTTTGATTCCTAATTCATCTAACTGTTTTTCATCAACGACATTTGGTGCTTCGCTCATTAGATCATAAGCACTAGCTGTTTTAGGGAAAGCAACGACATCACGGATATTTTCCGTATCAGCCAAGATCATGGTCAAACGTTCAAGCCCGATACCTACCCCTCCATGAGGTGGTGTACCATATTTGAACGCTTCTAAGAAGAAACCAAATTTTTCGTTAGCTTCTTCCATTGTCATACCGATTGCTTCAAATACTTTTTCTTGCAATTGTTGATCATGAATACGAATTGATCCGCTCAATAATTCATATCCATTTAAGACTAGGTCATAGGCACGGCTATAACAATTAGCTTTGTCTTTTAATAGCTTATCAACATCTTCGGGATTTGGTGAAGTAAATGGATGATGCGCAGCAACATAACGGTCTTCTTCTTCGCTATATTCAAACATTGGGAAATTGGTAACCCATAAAAACTTAAATGCACCATGATCAATTAGATCTAGATCTTTTCCTAATTTTACCCTCAATGCACCTAAAGCACTTAAGCTGATCTTTGCTTTATCTGCAATGATCAAGATCAAATCGTTATCTTCGATACCTAAATTTGCTACTAACGCTGCTTTTTCTGCTTCGCTTACGACCTTATTGATGCTACCGCTAAACTCACCATTGTATTTTAGGAAAGCCAAAGCTTTGGCTTTATATACTTTAACAAATTCTTGTAATTTATCTAGATCTTTACGTGAAAATTTATCTGC
>JALEMK010000186.1 GCA_022768265.1 Erysipelotrichaceae bacterium | reverse complement strand
CTTGTAAACGTGCAGCTACAGGAGCCATATTATTTTTCTTTTTGCCAGCTTCACATTTTTCTGGATCTTTATGGTCAATTTTACCTAAATGAGAAAGTAAGATTACTTTAGCTCCATTTTCTGTTAAATAGTTAATAGTTGGAAGAGCAGCCTGAATACGATTATCGTCAGTAATTACTCCTTCCTTAATTGGAACGTTAAAATCAACACGAACTAAGACGCGTTTACCTTTAACATCTAAATCTTTGACAGTTTTCTTTGCCATTTAAATTTTCCTCCTATGACGTTTTTATTATATCACTAAAATTTGCTTTCGCAAACGCTTTAAAATATTTTTGTTCACATTTTCACAACTATGTATAAATTACCTAATTTTTAGCAAACTTTTACAAGATTAATCCGGATTATGTTCTTTCATTGTCAAATCTTTATATTTATTAGCAAGCATTTCGATCAATACGATGACCGGAACTTGTGAAGTAAGATTATAAGTATTTACCCCAATACGACTTGGAATATAATAATGCAAACTTTCATCAGCTAAATCAACCAACGGACATTCATGGCGATTGGTAATCGCAATGATATAACAACCTTGTTGCTGCATCTCTTGCACATGATTGATCGTCTCTAATACTTCTCCACTTTCAGAAAAAGCCAAGACGATATCATTATTACTTATTGCTGGTGGTAATGGATAGAAAGGATCATCGATGCAATAACTGCTTTTTCCAATCCCCGTAAAATAGCGTGCCGCATAACTAGCCACGATTCCACTAGTTCCTCTTCCAATTGTGATGATATTATTGCACTGGTTGATCAACAAAGCTATTTTCTCAATTTTATGATAAAATTCATCATCATCAAATTTCTTCAACGCTGTGATCAACATCGGAATATCACTACGTTTCGCAAGCTTTTCTTGTTCGATCAAATATTGTTGAAACTTTGCTTTAAAAGATAAAAAGCCCTCACAATCTGCTTTTTTGCAAAGCCTTAAGATCGTCGCTATCGAAACATTTGTTGCTTTTGCTAGATCTTTGATCTTCATTTTATCTATTGATTCACTATTTTCCAAAATATAATCATACACTAGTGCCTCTTTTTTATTCAAAGATCTAAGCTGTTCCAAACTTAACATACTACCAAAAACTCCTTAATACCCTATATATTATCAATATTATTTTTTTCTTCAACAATTACATTTTTCAATCTATTTGCCAATGTTTCTATCAAAAATATTACAGGAACTTGCGAAGTTATATTAATTGATTCCTTAACTTTTCGAGTAGGCAAATAATAATTAAAACTATCATTCGCTAACTTAACCAATGGACACTCATGACGATTGGTAATAGCGATGATATAGCATCCTCTACGTCTAAATTCTTGCACATGCTGGATCGTTTCTTCAGTTTCACCACTTTCTGACAAAGCAATAACTACAGCATTATTGGATAATGAGGGAGTTATTGGATAAAAAGGGTCATCAATACAGAAAGTAATTTTTCCTATATTAGCAAAATATCTAGCAGCATACTTTGCTAATATACCACTTGTTCCTATTCCTGTAGTTATGACACTATCACTTTTGAATATTATTTTTGCAACTTTTTCGATTTTTTCATAAAACTCAGCATTATTAAATTGACTAAAACTAGTTATCAACATTGGAATGTCATTTTGAATTGAAGATATTTCTTTATCATTAAGATATAATCCATACTTTATTTTAAACTCTGAAAATCCATTACAATCTACTTTTTTGCAAAAGCGCAAGACCGTCGTGGTAGAAACATGAACAGCATCAGCTACTTCTCTTACCTTCATATTTAATATTTGCTTGCTATTTTTCAAAATATAGTCATAAACTAAAGTTTCTAATTCATTTAATGACTTTATCTGCTCAACATTTAACATGCCCTTAGCTCCTTCATTGTACTTTAATATTATCATAAAACACAAATGCAAGATATCAATAAAACGTAAAAGCCTCCTATTAGGAGACTTCTATGTCATATCTTTTATTTATAGCTTACTGATTTTTTCGTAAAGATCAATAAATTCTACAGCTACCGTTTTAAATCCTTCTGCACTCATTAACTGATCTTCTGCATGCATCAATAGTAAGTGGAAATTTACATGATCTCCTGCTGCTTCTTGCTGGATCAATTGCGCATGTGCATGATGACCTTCAACGAATACTTTTTCGCCTTCT
>JALEMK010000183.1 GCA_022768265.1 Erysipelotrichaceae bacterium | reverse complement strand
TACTTTTACCACAACCTGATGGACCTACAAAAACGATAAACTCTTTATCTTTGATCTCTAAATTAAAATCAAATACTGCTTGTACATTATTGTCATATATCTTATTAATATTTTTTAATGATAAATCTGCCATAATATTCTCCTTCAATTATTTAAATTTTCTATTATACAAATATAATAGAAACAGCAACCCAAATAAACCAACTATTTCCATTCCTAGATAAGCTAGACCCACGGTCTTTTGACCTATAATTATCATGCTTAAAAAAACTAAAAATAGTACTATCATTAAAATTACTTTAAAAGTTTTCATCGTAATTACTCCTTCAATCCACCAATAGTCATTCCTTGGGTCAATTTCTTCTGCACCATGATATATAAGATTAAAGTTGGTAACATGACGATTACTAGTCCCGCATACATGACCCCAAAATTTGCTTGGCTTTTAGAATCAGCCATCAAATATTTAACTCCTACCGCTAAAGTTGCATTATCTTTTTCCATAAAGGTAAACGCAATGATATATTCATTCCAAAAGTGTAAAAATTCAAACAAAATAACCGTAATAATACTTGGTCTTGCCATTGGAATCATAATTTTCATCATTGTTTTAAAATATCCACAGCCATCGATCCTAGCAGCTTCTTCATAAGCTTTAGGAAGTGTTCTAAAATAGCTAGATAATAAATAGATCGTAAAAGGTAAAGCTGTAGCAGCATAAACCAAAGCTAAAATGAATTTATTATCCAAGAAAAAATCCATTTTGATTGCAATGTCTGCTTTAAATAACATCAAGAAAATTGGTAAAACGATGTAGTTAACATTAATAAACAATCCAGCCATGAATAAACCATTGAAAAATTTCTTTCCAACAAAATCAAATCTAGCTAATGCATAAGAAGCTGGAAGCGCAATAACCAATAACATGATCAAAGCCATTGCTGTTACTTGGATCGTATTTAACAAATAAGTCCCCATCTTTGCTTTTTGGAAAGCTTCAATGTAGTTTTCAATCAAGATATTTGTTGGTAAAGAAAAGGCATTATTTCTTAATAGATCCGATTGACTTTTAACACTTGATAAAAAGACCCATACGATTGGAACAATGATCGAAATCGCTAGCGTCAATAAAGCGACATAAACGAATATTTTATATATCGATATTTTTTTCTTTTCCATATGTTTCTCCTAATATTCTAATACTTCACGTTCTGTAATCTTATTCAATATACCTGCAAGAATAAAAGAGAAAATGAAGATCACGGAACCAATAGCCATTCCATAGCCATATTTTCCAGCAAATGCATTATTATACATATAGTTCAACGCTGATTCTGATCCAAGATCACCATTTGAAGTTAATTGAATAAACATAAAACTCAAATTAATGGTTGAAATAACAAAGAATGTTAATGTTGTACGAATATTATTCCAAACCAAAGGTAAGGTAATCATATAGAATTGTTGGATCTTACTTGCACCTTCTAGTGAAGCGGCTTCATATAAACTTTCTGGAATGCTAGACATTCCTGCCATATACATAACCATATAATAACCAATAGCTTGCCATATCAAAGCTGCAATAACACAATAGTTAATGATATCGGGATTACCCATCCATTGTGAATGCAAGAAACCTAATCCGATCATATCAAAGAAAGAATTCAAGATACCATTTGTAGGATTGTACATAGCTTGAAAGATTCCTGCTACTACAACGATACTCAAAATATTAGGAATATAGAAAATGACACGGAAGAAATTCTTAAATTTGATATCTTCTCGAGTTAATATTGCCGCAAAAACTACTGCTAATACCATCGTTATCATCGTAATCAAGACAACATATAAAATAGCATTTTGCATAGATTCTATAAACTTCATATCTTTAAACAACACTTCGTAGTTAAAAAATCCAGCAAACTCTGCTTCACTTACAAATGTTGCTTTACGATAAAATGCAGTTCTAAACACTTCAATTGTCGGATAAACTATAAACAATAACACTAAGGTTACTGCGGGAGCTAAACAACTAAAGACAAACCACTTTTTTGCTTTTTTCTTATTCATAATAAACTCCTTATCTTTTTGTAGAAAATAAAGCGATGAGTACTTATACCCATCGCTTTAAATAAGACTTATTTATTCATAGGGTTTTGTGCTAATAAGTCCCAATTTTCATTTAATGATGCTTGCCAATCTTCAGCAGTGCTCTTGCCAGTAGCAATTTCATCAATTGGGCCAAATACCACTGATTTCAAATTGAAGTCAGGTAAGTTTGTTGTATCATATGGAGCAAATGCACCGATTGCTCCTTTAGCAACATCATATACACTGAAGAATTCTTTAGTATAACCATCTTCCATGTTTTTGATTTTTTCATTGAAGCCTTTAACAGGAACAACGTTTCCATATTCTAACATGATTGCTGAACCTTCTTCAGAATAGATGAATTTCAAGAATTTTTTAGCATCTTCAACATTTTGTGCTTGTTTAGGAATCCAAACTTGTTCAGTCATTGAACCAACATAGCTATCTCCACCTTCTGTTAAAGCAGGAACAGGTGCTAAGCCCCAATGGAAGCCTTCTGTAGGAGTAGTGTCAGCCATTTCATTTACAACCCAGTCACCATTTGGCATAAATAATGCTTTACCATCGATAACTGCTTGTTGGTTAACTGTAAATTGACCAGAGTTAGCATTTGCAACTGTATCAGCATATAAATAACCATTATTAGGATCAACTAATTTTGCAAGTAAATCTAATACTGATTTACCTTCTTCTGTTTCCCAAACACCATCTTTATATTGTAATACATCTTTTAAGAAATCATCGCCACCAGCTTGTGCGATCATTGCATTGATCGTATTATCGAAATAACCTTTTACAGGATAAGTAAATAATGCTGGTCCACCTTCTGCTTTTAACTTATCACCTAAAGCAAAGAATTCATCCCAAGTAGTTGGTAATTCATAAGTTTTACCTTCACCAACTAGTTCAGTATTATAGAAGAAACCTGCTGGTGTAGTTTTCAATGGTAATAAATATGATTTTCCATCACCATAGTATTGTACAACTGAGTTGTTTGCAAATGATGGATCGATATCAATTTCAGCAATTACATCACTGATTTCTAATACTTCATTAGTATTTAATTGTGATTCAGTATAACCAGATGGTTGTCCTAAATTGTAATAAACAACATCTGAATAAACTCCTTTAGCATTGTCTTTATTTAATACTTGATCTAATTCTTTTTCAACTCTTAATTGAACATCAACATCAGGATTAGCTGCTTCAAAAGCTGTTTCTAGATCTTTGAAAACTTTTTCTCCATTTCCCCCTGAGAAGATGTCTACTTTTAGAACTCTTTTTTCTGTTCCATCACCAGCACCATCAGTGCCAGCTGTTGAATCATCGCTAGCAGGTGTACATCCAGTAATAACGCTACCTACTAGAATCAATGATAAAACTAATTTAACAATTTTTTTCATTATTCCCTCCGTGAATTCTATATAATTCAATTACAATATTAGTATATAGAAATGAAACCGCTTTTAATACCTAATTATTGCTTCGTTTTTTAGAATTATTGCTATATAATTGAATTGACAAAATTAATAAAAGGATTATTAAAATGGGAAATTATCGTTACAATATCAATTCAAGTTCAAATAAACCTAACGTTTCTTTACTATATATCACTCATGCTCAATATGATACAGACTGGAATAGTAAGATTCACACTCACCATTGCACAGAAATTTTTTATGTAACCAAAGGTGGTGGAAAATTCACTGTTGAAAATGAAGTATTTGATGTAAAAGAAGATGATTTGATCATCGTAAACCCCTTGGTATCACACACTGAACATGGTATCAAAGGAATGACCTTAGAATATATCGTTGTTGGTATCAATGGTATTGAATTTTTTAATGTTGGTAGCAGTAATAACGGATATACCATATCCAATTACAAAGAATATAAACACGAAGTATTATTTTATCTAAAAACATTGCTGATCGAAGCTTCAAATCGTGAAGAACAATATGAAATAATTTGCCAAAACCTGCTTGAAATCTTGATTATCAACTTAGTACGCCGCTCTAAGGTTGCAATTGAAACCGCAAAAACGTCTTATACTAATAAAGAATGTGAATTTTTAGAAAAATATATCAATGACCATTTCAAAGAAAATATCACGCTTGAAGAATTAAGTGACATAACTTTCGTTAACAAGTATCATCTTGTACATTCATTCACCAAGTTTAAAGGCATATCACCTATTCAATATGTCATAAAAAAACGGATTGAAGAAGCCATAATGTTACTAACAACTACAGACCTTAGCATCCAAGAAATTGCTGATGTCGTTGGCTTTTCTAGTTGTAGCTATTTTACCCAGGCTTTTAAAAAAAGCACCAATTTATCACCTATTCAATATCGTAAAACTTATAACGACAAAAAACTCGATTAGAGATATAACTAATTTTAACTTCTATTGTCATCATTTAATTTATCTCCTATAATAAATCATGAAACCGCTTATATGAAAGGATTTATTTAAATGAAAGACAACGTTAATGTAATACTGATAATGGTTGATCAAATGCGCTATGACTGTATTAGCTATAATAATAACCCTTTGATATCTACTCCTAATTTAGACATGATGGCTTCACAAGGGTATTCATTTCGTAACGCGTATTCTTCAACACCTACATGCATACCTGCTCGCTGCGCTTTAATGACTGGTCTTAGTCAAGAACATCATGGAAGAGTAGGATATGAAGATGGTGTTCCATGGAATTACCCTAATACTTTAGCTAGAGATTTTACAAAAATGGGCTATCAAACAGAATGTATTGGTAAGATGCACGTTTATCCCGAAAGAAATCGTTTAGGTTTTGAACATGTACTATTACATGATGGATATATGCACTATTCACGTAACCACCAAAAAACTTATCATGAACAATTTGAAAATATCGACGATTATCTAACTTGGTTCAAAGAAAAAAAGGGACATAATGCTGATCTAACCGACTGTGGTCTAGAATGTAATTCGTGGGTAGCACGTCCATGGATGTACGAAGAAGAACTGCACCCTACAAATTGGGTTGTAACCAAAGGAATAGAATTTTTACGCACTCGTGATCGTAGCGTTCCTTTTTTCTTAAATTTATCTTTTACCAGACCACATTCACCTTTAGATCCACCAGCATATTATTTTGATATGTATCTTGATATGATAGATCAGATTCCAAATTTCCCAGTTGGTAAATGGGCAGATAAATTATTTAATGAACCTACTTACCTAACAAATGCCACTCGTGGTAAGATCAAAGAAAAAGAATTGAAAAGAGCTATCGCTGCCTACTATGGTTCTATAACCCATATCGATAATCAAATCGGTCGTTTCTTAATGGCATGCCAAGAACATGGTTTAGATAAGAATACCATTTTTATCTTCACTTCTGATCATGGTGATCAATTAGGGGAACATAATTTATTTAGAAAAGCATATTCCTATCAAGGAAGCATTCATATTCCTTTGATTATTTATGACCCAGGAAATCTATTAAAAGGCCAAAATAAATGTATTGATGAAATTGTAGAATTAAGAGACATCTATCCAAGCTTGATTGATTTTATCCAGGACAAAGAAATAACTTATGTGGATGGCAAAAGTTTCAAACCTTGCTTATTTGACGATAAATATCAATTACGTGAATACTTACATGGCGAACATGCCTTTGGTGAATATTCATCACACTATATCTTAACCAAAGAATGGAAATATATTTGGTACCCTCAAAAAAATATCGAACAGTTATTCAACCTTAAAATCGACCCTAATGAATTAAATGATGAAGCTGATAATCCAAAATACGAACAGGAATTACAAAAGCTACGTTCAATCCTGATCAGTGAACTTAAAGATCGCGAAGAAGGCTTTGTAAAAGATGGTAAGCTCCAAACCATGCATGACCTTCCTAATACCCTATCTTTCTTAAAATAAGCCATTAAAAAAAGCTCAAGTATTTATTTGAGCTAATCTTTTGATTTAGTTTTTCATTATTTTTATGTTTTTACTATATAATTTAGATATAAATATACAAGCAACCATTTTTAAAATAGATCGACCAAAAGTTTATTTTTATCATCGCAACAATAATAAATCTAAAACTAATTATATAGTAAAAGGGGAAATACCAATCATGAGACATGTCATTAGCCATACCTTTATTTGTATCTTTCTTTTATCTACTACTTTATCTAGAGCTAAGCTCCATAAAAAATATGCTAATATTTTATTTATCGTTTCTTCTATCTATCTATTTTTATATTTATTGCACTATGGCTTGCAATTATCTTCATTAATGCATAATTTTCTATATTTATCGTATTTAATGATTTATATCGCAATAATTGGATTTTATCTATACCTAACATTTGTTTTCTTAGATAATAAACAAATATAATGATTGCCCAAAAATACTCGCTATATAATTTACATTTTTATAGTAACCAAGTTTTTTATTTTTCCAATGGTAAAGCTGTAAATTAAAGCATAAAAAAAATAACATATTTAGCCTAGTGACATGTTTTCATAATGCCTTCATCAAAATAAGCTTGTGATAAATCTCTATTTTTTAACTTATATGTTTTTGTTTGATTTTAAGAACTTTCCTATCATATAAAAAAACCTCTTTACTGGTTAACACAATAAAGAGGTAATATATCAAAAGACCAGCTAGCCTTTTGATTTTGTAATATAAGTATAATTATCTCCTGATTGGACGAATTGTACCGGGATATCCTGATCAATTGCATCAGGCAACCATTCAACCATGTATTGCATACCTGGTTCTTCAAGATTAAAATGTCCCATACCAATGATTGAGCGGTCAATACCTAACATGCTTGTATCCTTAACATATTCCATCAAGGTAAAATCAATTAGTTCCATGGTCAAAAAACAATTGATATCATCCTTTTCAGCTTCAGTAATAGTATCATTGGCGTCACCAAACACATGCATTGGGATTCTTACTTTTGTTACCTTTGAATCATGGCGACCAATAACTTTTACTCCATTCAAATTAAGCTTATCAATCAAAAAGGATGCCAATTGTTCTGTGGTCATTTCGGGAATTTCAAAATGCATATATTTAAAATTATCATTATCATACACATAATTTTCCCAACCTAATACTTTAGCAAAGCCGTAAAATATACCATCTTTGTAACTTCCATCTTCCATTGGGATACCAGAATGAATATAGTCATGATCGCGCCAGACTACGATATTCCCTTGATCTAACAAAGCTGTTTTTCTCTTATAGGATTCATTTGCCTGCTCCTGTAGCCATTCTTGATGATCACCATGATTCCAAAATAGTGCTTCATGGCAAATTATCAAATTTGCATTAGTTTCAATTGCTTTCTTGATCACATCAACCGTTGCCCAGCACGTCGTAATGATTCCTGTACATTCCTGTTCAGGATTACCATATAAGATCTTATCTCTGGTAGTTTCTTCTTTGATCTTCTCTCCATTATAAGTTCCATTATGATAATTTTTTACCTTTTCTATAATATCGCTAATTAACATTTCCTTACCTCACCATCAAATATGCTTCTAAAAATTTTGCCGCGCCATCTTCATCATTTGTTCCAATTATCATATCTGCGATATTTTTGGTCTGTTCAACAGCATTTTCCATTGCAACGCCGATTCCAGCCCATTTTAACATTGAAGCATCATTTCCATTATCACCGATTGCACACACTTCATCTTGCTTTATTCCCAAATACTGACATAATCTTTCTAATGATGTACCTTTGCTTGCATTTTTGTTAGTTATCTCTAAGGCATTCATATCGGTATCAAACACATTGACTTCTGGATATTTAGTAATGATATTTGTTTTGCAACGTTCAGTTTCCTCCTGATTGCTACATTTTATTCCTATTTTTAAAACATCCATCTTGTTTGCCAAAATATGACTAGCAAGTTCTTCATCATATTTATTATTTTCATTGCACCGAATACGATTGGCATATTTTTGATCAAAAACATTGCGTTGCTGACAATGGAAGATATGCGAACATATCTCATCATTGCAATGAATATAAACCATTCCTTCTGGATAACATGATTCAGCAATGATCGATGATGCGATATCATAAGGAATAACAAAATTGAAGATATTTTTATTTTCATGCCTATCCACCACTAACGCTCCATTGGCAGCAATTATATATCTAATATTTTCTGCTTCAATATGATCTTCTACCAAATTATAAGCTCCTCGCCCAGTTGCTGGAACTAACAAATATTTTTCACTGATCTGCTTGATGACACTTTTTGCATAGGCGGTTATCACGCTTTGCGAATTCATTGCGGTACCGTCCATATCTAAGGCAATTAATCTTATTTTTGAAAAATCATTCATCGTCATCTGAACTTACATTCTTTAAAACTTCATTAACGAAAACCAAATCATTCTTTGCATCTTCGATCATTGAAACTAAAGATTCTTTTGTTACTTCTTGGCACATGATCAACTGTAATATTAATGCTAGATTCATGCCTGATACCAAGAAAAAGTTATCATTGTTAAGCATTTGTACAACTGTTTGGTTAGCACTTCCTCCTTTAAGATCTGAGCAAACTACTACCTGTTCTCCATTCCATTCATTTAGATAATTGTTTACTTTTTCAATAAGTCCTTTGGTTCCTGTTTCTAGTTCTACATTTGCATAGTAAATATCACTTGCACCAAAAAACTTTTGTGCTGTTGCACATAAACCTTGTGCCATATCACCATGGCTTACCAATAAAATTTTCATTTACTTCTCCTCTTGTTTACTTTTAATTAATTGTACCACTTGTTCAACGATCTTTTCTGTTGTTCCAACTGGGATATCAGAGGCGGCTGTTTCGAATGAAGCCCCATAATCATCAATATTTCCTAGATATCCCACCGAATAGTTACAATATCCCCATAATATTGGACACTTGCATGCCATTGCTTCTTTTATCTGAATACCAAAACACGAAAATAATTCAGCTGGAATGACAAAAAAGCACAAATCGCCCATATCAACGTAATAGCATTCCATATCTAGAGTAAAGGGCAAACAATCCAATCCTTTTTTAGCTATTCCTAAGGCCGATGAAAAGACCTTCTTTTCATCAAAATTCTTAGCATTGTTTACTTTAGCTAAAATATCATCATATTGTTGTTGCTTTACACTCTTATCCAGATAATATGTTTCTTTATAGTTATAATTGATTATTTTAGGTTTATGCAAAGATAGTTCGACAAAATTATCCTGTGCAAAAACCTGATCCATCATTTCTTTGCCCACCCGATTCAATTCATTTTTATCATTACCTTGACGATATAATCTGTTGCTCATATCTCCAGCTGCACCGATGACAACTATAGGATAGACGCCCCATTCTTCTTCACATGTTCTAGCTACATACCCGGCTAAATCGTTACTGACTTTTAAATTTTGTGGTCCTAGTACCGTAGGATGATTGGTAAAATTACATATTCCTGCAACAACCTCATTTTCAGCTGTTACAAATTTGATCAATGTAACATCTTTATCACATGGTTTATCTTTGCCATTTCTGTTACAATAGCACCCTTCGATATTAACGGTTTGATATAAAGCTTTTACATCAACCATTACGTTTGCAAAACAATTATCAACTGCTTCCATGATCTGTTTCTTCACATGATCCATATAGCCTTTTACTGTACCTGGGCCTCCAAAGAAACTAACATCTTGATATTCTGGTGCAGAATGCGTATGAATGTAGTTAATATATATTGCTTCTATGGATATATCATATTTTTCACTAATTTCTTTTCTAATCGTATCAGTATATTCCCTATTTAATCCTATTAATTCTACGGTTATCCATAATACCTTCGTATCTTCGACAGATAATAACAATGCCGTTGTCCATAATTGATGCATTATTCCGGTTGCTTGCTCTGTTCTAATTGCATGCCCGCTTAAATAACAAGGAAAATATTTCCCGGTAGGGGTTATTTCTTTTTTTATTGTTATAGCCTTCATGTTTACTCCTTTCTTAGTTTATAGAGAAAATAAAAAGGCATCATAAGGTGCCTTTTTATTATTTGTTAGCCTAAGATTCCTACAGCACCCAAGACTATTGCAACAACGATAACGATCCAAATTAGATTACTAGATTTGATACCCTTTTTACCTAATGCCCAATAAAGAATGGCAACGGTAACAACATTTCCAAAGCAAGGTATGATCGTATTTAATAAATCATTTAAATTTTGGGTTAAATCTCCAACAGTCCAAGATAGAGCAAACTGTACATTTACTGTTGTTGCAACCATAGCTCCTAATACAATAATACCTAAAATTGAGCAAACTTCAGTTAAATTTCTTAATGAAGCAGCTTTTGAAGTAATGAAAGATACACCTTTACGATATACTGGGAAAGCTAAAAACCAAAATAGCAACCACAATGCGATATTGGCAAAGATACCAATAAACATACCAACAAGGCTTCCTTGTTGTGCTTGGTAACCAGCAATAGCACCAACTACGGTAGGTAATAATACCCAAACGATAGCATCTCCTAAGCCAGCTAGAGGTCCCATTAATGAAGTACGAACATCAAGAGCTGTTTCGGTAGCATGATCATCTCTTGTTGATTCAATAGCAAGATTTGCCATTAAGATTAATTGTCCAAACCATGGATGGCAATTAAAGAATTTAAAATAACTTTCATTTTTCTTTGCAATTTCTTCATCAGTATACATTTTTTTCATTGCAGGAAGCATTGACCAAACCCATGGTCCTGATTGCATGGTTTCGTAATTGAAACACGTTTGACGAGACAATACATAACGTGTTAGTACTTGTTTTAAATCTTTATCAGTTAAAACAACTGGTTCTTTTACATTAATATTACTCATCTTCATTATCTCCTTGTGCCATAACTACAGTTTGCACACCATTATTAGTAGCTTCCTTAGTTTGGAAAATATAAGCACATAATACTACACCTAATAAAGCAATTGCCAACACGCCCATATTCATATATGCTGCTAAAACATAACCTACTAAAATAAAATAACCATATTTTTTCATTGGAAGTTGGCGTAATAATATCGCAAAGCCTAGTGCAGGAAGCATACCAGCTGCTACATTCAAACCATTATTTAACCAAACAGGAATTGCATTAATTGCCATTTCTACATAACTAGAACCAACTGTTGTAAATAACACCATTGGTAATACCCATAAGCCAATAAATGGAATTTGAGAAGCCCACATCCACATCCCCATCTTTTTCCACTCCATCTTTTCAGAGCATTCTCTCATTTTATTGATAAAGAAAGATCCACTTGTTTTTCCTAATACATCTAACTGCGTACCTAAAGCAGCTACAGGTACACCGATAGTCATGGCAGCAGTAACAGCCTCTTGACCATCTAATCCCATTGCAATAGCAAATGCCGTACCAGCAATACATCCAACATTATAATCAGGAACTGATGAACCTCCAGCGCCAAATAAGCCTAAGCTCATCAAACACATAGAGCCTCCAACTACCATACCAACATTAACATTGCCCATAATCAATCCAGTAATAACACCCATTGTTACAACTGATGCATAGTAGAAAGCTTGAAGATTATACTTTTGCCATGTCCAAACTGCGACTAGCAAAGCTAATAAAATTACTTGAATTGGCGTAAACATATTTAATCCTTTCCTTTGCTTTTTAATCAAGTAGAGAAGAAACATCTACTTCATCATCATTAATTGAAAATTTAACTGTAATCTTTACTCCAGCATCACGCATTTCTTTTAACATACGTTTTTCATCATTGTTAACACGAACAGTTTTTCCTAAAACTGTAGTCTCTCCAACATTTTGAGTAACATCCCCTAAATTCAATTGAGGAATCTCTACCCCCGCCTTGAATAATTCATATGCTGATTCAATTGTCCTAAACACACAGAATACTCTTTGATTAGCATATTTGTTATTTGTAATATTTGTTACAGCTTTTTGATGATCAATGACCGACAAAGCTACTCCAGCTGGCGTTGCCATTTTCATAGAAGATCTCATGATTTCGTTTGTTGAAGCTACATCATCAATAACCATTGCTCTTGTCGCATGCATACTAGGTACCCATTGGGTTGCAACTATCCCATGAATCATCCTATCATCAACTCTAAATCCTATAAATCCTAGGGGTTTCATATTTGAATATTCCTCCTTTAATTAAATAAACAATCGATTGTTAGTAAGCGCTTTCTCGCTTAACGTACTTATAATTTAACACATTTGAATGAAGCATTCAATGTTTTTTGAATGGTTTTTTCAATTTCATGCATTTTTTACATATACATTCATTCAATTCATTCGTTTTGTTTTCAAAATAATAGTCATATATTATAATATATTTACAAGAGGTATAATTATGATAAACACAATAATCAAGGAAATTGAAAGTAGAAAAAAAAGCTTTACAGCAAAGGAAATGGAAGTTTTTGAAATTTTAAAAAATGATACCTATGCCTTTCGTTCTTCTACCGCTACTGAAATAGCAGCAAAATATAAAATTTCACAAAGTGCAATCAGTAGGTTTTGCCAAAAACTAGGATATTCTGGATTTTCTGATTTTCGTCTATCTTTATTTTTTAATTCTCCATTCACTAACGATGTTAAAATTTACAATAATACTTATTACATTAATATTTTAAATTCTATTTGTAATAGCCTCGACTCTACAATTTCTACGGAGCTTTTGTCTGAAATTTCTCACATAATTTTAAATGCTCGCTCATGCTATACGTCAGGATATGGTGCTAGCGATATTGCAGCTAAAATGCTAGCTTTTCAATGCATGGTACAAAGTGTAAATGTCTTTCATCTACCTTCAACTACCGAAGTTGAAACATTGCATATAATTAACAACAAAGATGTAGTCATTTTATTCTCTGCTCTTAACTCTTCACATAGAGACTTTTTTTCAATGATTGAAGAACTACCCGAACAAAGACGACCATATATCATATTAATCGCTAATACTCCTAGACACCCTTTTTCAAAAAAAGTAGACAAAATGATTTTATTACCAAACACTCAAGATATTGATCAGACAATACTTTTTACACCAAGCATTACTCAGATATTATTTACTTTCTTGCTAGTTGCACAAGTTTCTCTAGCAAAAATAAATGACAACATTTGACAATTAACAATTTATGTACTAAAAATGACAGGACAATTACATATCCTGTCATTTTTTATTTAGCATTCAAATATATTAACCTAATATCTTCTATATCAAGCTTTTTAAATTTTCCTATCATTCTTGTTTTTTCATAACTACATTTAAAAGCTAACTCATCGATTTCTTCATTTGTTAATTGATATCCTAATAATTCAGTGATCGTAATTGGCATATCAATTTGTTTAAAGAATTCCTCTGTAGCCACTATCCCAGCCAATGCTGTAGCTTCATCATTTTCCTTTTCGATATTCCAAACTTTATTAGCATAACGAACAAAACGTTGAATATTAGTTTTATAAACATAGCGAGCCCAACTTCCCCATACAGCGGCTAACCCCGCTCCATGCGCAACGCCATATTTACCACTAAGTTCATGTTCAAGCTGGTGACATGCCCAATCCCCATCACCACCAGTTCCTGTTGTATCATTATGTGACATTGTTGATGCCCACATGATCTCTGCTCTTGCCTGATAATTTGAAGGATCATGTTTTAATAATAAAGCGTATTTCACAACATTTCTTAGTAAGCCTTCCGCAAATTCATCTTTTAATTCTAACTGTGATACATCACTAAAATATCGCTCTAATGTATGTAACATGATATCTACACAGCCGCTCGCTGTTTGATATGCTGGCAATGTATAAGTTAGTTCTGGATTTAATATTGAAAATTGACATCTAATTAAATCTGACTTTATCGAACGTTTATATCCACCATCTTCATTAGTGATAACACTAGAATTGCTCATTTCACTTCCAGCAGCTGCGATCGTCAAGATACACCCCACCGCTAATGCATCATGGATCGGTGTTTTCTTAGCAAAATGTTCCCAAACATCTTGTTCTTCTTTTGCCCCAACCGCAATAGCTTTTGCTGAATCAATAACACTGCCTCCACCAACTGCCAAGATGAAATCAACTTTCTCTTTTTTGCACAAAGCGATGCCTTCATTAACTTTTGACAGGACAGGATTAGCAATTACGCCACCTAAACGGACATATTCAATATTTTTAGCTGTCAACAAATTGCACACTTTATTTAATAGACCACTTTTGATTGCGCTTTGTCCACCATAATGAATCAATATTTTTTTATATCCGGCACTTAAAATGATGTCCGCAATCTTTTCTTCCTCGTTTTTACCAAAATATATCTTAGTTGGCGCATAAAATTCAAAATTATTCATACTTTTTTCCTTTCTAGCATTACACTTGACCTGCAAATATTTTTCGCAACATTATTACTGCTACTATTGATAATATCAATTCTGCTACAAATTGTGAATATCCTAAACCATATAATGGGAATAATAAATTTAAAATGATGATTGCTGGAATTTCTAAGATAATTTTTCGCATCACTGCAAAAATTAATGAATACTTTCCTAAGCCAATTGCTTGAAAAACACCAACAGCCATAAAATCAATACACAAAAATGGAAGTGCCAAACAGAATCCTCTTAATAAAATAGCACCATGATGAATGATTTCAGGATTATTCATGAACAATTGAATAACTTGATCTGCAAAGACATAATACATCAAAACAAAACAAATGATGATCGATAAGCTTATCTTACTTGCAAACACGAAAGCATCCCTCATCCTCTTACGATTACCACTAGCATAATTATAACTGATCAAAGGCATTACCCCTTGTGATATTCCTGAAGAAATATACCAAGGAATATTATATACTTTCTGAACGATTCCCATGCTTGCAACTGCCGTTGCTCCATAGGTAGAGGTAATGTTATTAAAAATCGTCATCCCTGTAACATTTAACAGATTTTGGATAGATGCAGGCACCCCAACTATGCAAATACCCTTGATGATCTCTTTATCCAAAGAGAATTTCTTGATATTTAAGGATACGAAAGTATTTCCTCTTTTCTTATACAAAAGTACAAAAAAATACATGCATGCAAAACAATTAGATATGAATGTTGCCAAAGCCGCACCCTCGGTCTTCATATTCAAAAAGCCAGGCAATATAAATATCGGATCAAGAATGATATTTAAGATACATCCGCTCATCGTCCCGATACTAGCATGCAATGATGCACCTTCAGATCTAACTAGATACGCCAAAACAACATTTAGAATAGCTGGAATTGCTCCCCAAACTACGGTCCATCTTAAGTATTGATAAGTAGCCATGCTTGTAGAAGCATCTGCTCCTAACAATACTAGTAACTGATCCATAAAAACAAAACATAAAATCGAAAAAATTGCACTACATATCAAGGAGCAATAAAACCCAATTGAACTTGTTTTCGCAACAGTTTCATAATCTCTTCTTCCCAATGCTCTAGCCATCATACTGCTAGATCCAACTCCAAATAGATTGTTGATGGCGTTAAACGCTAATAATACCGGTGCTGCTAATGTAACTCCTGAATTTTGGATTGGATCATTTAACATTCCAACGAAAAAAGTGTCTGCTAAATTATAAATGACCATTACTAACGAACTTAGGATCGTAGGAACAGCCAAAGCCATGACACTTTTAGATATTTTTTCTTTTTCAAATAAATAAATTTTATCGTTCAATTTAATCCCCCTTCTCTATTAGTAATATTACTATTTTAGCACTTTATTAGCAGATTATTAAGCATGTATATATTAAAAAGACCTTTGCTATAAAGCAAAAGTCTTAAACTTAATTATTTAGCATTACCAAGCGCATCATTAACAGCATCCATTATTCCATTGCTAGATTCTGTTGCTCCACTAACAGTATCTACATTTGCAGTGCCATTATTTTCTATAATACTATTTATAATTTTATCAACTGCTGAAACATAAATTGTTTCTGTTTCATTTTGGCTTATAATTTCAATTTCTACTACTTTACCATTCGATACAGTTACACTTGCTTTAATATCACCTCCATGTCCTTGTCCAACACCTTCATATGTTCCATCCTTATATGTTAAATTTGCTGAATCAACTTTGCTTTCATCAGCATTTTCAATCACAATAGTTTCTTTAACGTTTGGGTCTTTCCAAACTGTTGCCTGAATATTACCTTTTTCTTCTGTTGCTGCATTTTTACCAGCAATACGACCAAAAACAAATGCTTGCAATAAACCATCACCAGACATATACGCTGCTCCACCAGTACTTGCAAAACCTTCCGTAACTCCACCAGCAGCATATAATCCCTGAATAACTGAGCCATCTTCACGTAAAACATGTGCATCAGTATCAGTTACCAAACCACCTTGAGTATGTCTCAAATCGCCAGTAACCCTGATTGCATAAAATGGTCCTTCCCAACTTGCAGGTAATTTAGTACGATTAAATTCATCTTCACCTTTAGCAATAGAATTAACATAACGATCAAATGTGTCCTTCATCGCTACTTCATCAATACCTAGATTTGCCGCTAGTTCTTCTGCTGTATTTCCACTTGTTACAATGCCAGCTTCAACATAGCCTTCAAATTGACTAGTATTATCTGCAATATTTTGATCAAACACTAAGTATGCATATTTACCTGGCTGCGCTAACACATGTGGTGAAAGCTCTGAATATCCATTATATTCATTAGTAAAACGAACTCCATTTTTATTTACAAAAATACCACCATTATTTGCAATTGCTTGAGCTATTGTTTGACCACTTTCTTCATTATAGAATGCATGTCCTTGATATGCTTTCATATTGGCTACATCAGCTCCTAATTCCATGCCCCATATGATACCCTCTCCAGTTGCTCCTGGTGCCACTAATGGATATGCATCTACCATTTCTGGAATATATTCCTCTAACATATCTTTATTCGCAGCAAAGCCCGAAGTAGCTAATACAGTGTTATTAGCATAGATATTAAAATCTTTCTCTCCATCATTTGCACTAACACCAATTACTTCTCCTGCCTCGTTTGTTAACAGACCAGTACCTGCTGTACTAGTTAATATTGTAATATTATCAATGCTTTCCAAATAATCAATCATTGTAGATGTCATTTGACTTCCACCACCTTCTGCAAGGTGCATACGATAATTAGATTGACCATAATAAAGTGAGTTGGTGATCAAATCAAAATGCACTCCCATACTTTCGATCCATTCAATCAACGGCTTTGATTCCTCAACAACCTTGTAAACTAAATCTTTCCTAACAGAATAATTGCTTGGTCTTAATATATCCCTTGCGAACCAATCATTATCATCTTGAATATTAGCTTCTTGTTGCTGGCTTGTCCCTACCGCAGGAATAATGCCCCCTGAAAACATCGTTGCTCCACCTAAATAGCCCATTTTTTCAATCAAAATAACATCAGCACCGTTTTGGGACGCGGAAATTGCTGAAGCAATCCCTGCTCCACCACCACCGACAACGACAACATCTGTTGTAAGATCATTTTCTGTTGCTTCTGTTTTTTCTGCTTTTGAAATTTCAGAAGAAGCATTGTTGTTTGATGAACATGAACTCAAAGATAAAATTAAGCATATGCTCATTAATAATGAAACTACTTTTCTCATATAAACCTCCTTATGTAGTCATATCATTTTTTCAACAGGATAATTACCCCAGCCATGATCATCACACAACCAATGATTTGCATATATGATATATTCTCTGCTAAAAAAATTGATCCAAAAATCACTGAAGAAACCGGTTCAATCATTGAAAATAAACTTGCTAGTGAACTACCTATAATAGCGATTCCTTCTTTTAATAATATTACCGCTACAAACTGTGCTAATATCGCAATCAAAACCATAAGAGCATAAGACAGCTTCGGCTGATTCAAATTAATTTGTCCTGTAAAAATATTAATCATTGCTAAGCAAAAACACACACTAGCTGCAATATAAAATGATAATTTGTAACTATTCATTGTTGATAATCCAAACTTCTCAATACCAACTAGATATATCGAGAATGTAAAACCGCTAATAAGTGCCATCATTATCCCTTGAATCGTTGAAAGATCCTTAAAATCCATAAAAAACACAACACCAAAAAGACTAATAATCAAAGCAATAATTTGCTTCTGGCGTAGATTATCATGATAAATAAAATGGCAAATCAAAGTTACAAATAAAGGATATAAAAAATGCAATGTAGTAGCTGTTCCTACTGCAATATATTGGTAACTAGAATAAAGCAACAGCGTCGTAAATACAGCTCCAAACAATGCTACTATAAATATTTTTATGAAATCATTTCTTGTAATATAAAACGAGACGTGTTCTTTTTTCATTAATATTATCAATATTGGCAACACAAAAAACGAACGAAAAAAAGTCAACGTTAATGAGGTGTTACCTAATTTATAAGTCATAGAGCATAATACCGGTGTAAATCCGTATATCAAAGCTGATATTAATACATATATTATTCCTTTAACTCTCATAAATTACCTTCGCCACATCAACCATTTCATCATGAAAATTTAATCGATATTCTAGATATACACCATTATTTAATAAGCTTTTACATAGTTCAATGTCTTCTAAACTTAGATGCATGTGCGCGTATTGTATTCCTTCATTTCCTTTATTTCTAATGAGTCCAATATTTATATGCTTGATTTCAGGAATTTTTTCGCATATTTTAACTGCTTTTGCGATATTATTTACGATTGCAAGCACGTTTAAATTACTATCCTGTATTTCCTGTAATTTATTTATGGCATCATCAACCGATAAAATTAACAAATTTACTCCCGATGGCTTAGACAATCCTAATGTCATTTTCATAAATTGATCATTTACCACCTGATCATCACCAATAATTATTGTATGAATCTTCAAATTAATAACCCAAGAAAAGGCAACACTGCCATGTAACAAATTATCGTCTACTCTTAATAATTTAATCATAATTTTTCCTTTATATCTTTCTTCAATTCTTCAAAACTTGGGTTTTTTATTAATTTGTTTACTTTGGCTTTATCATTTGCCCATTTAGAAACAACTCGGCACAAATTATATAAATCCTTATCATGATCTTTTTTAGTTTTTGTTAATACTAATATTCTTACTAATTCTTTATCCCAATATACGGGCTTTTTTAAAGTACATATATAGAACATGCTCTTACGAACAATGCGATATGAATCCTGAAAATGAACAATTCCATTTCCAAGTTCATCAGCTAAACATTTATTATATTCTTCAGGAATTTCTTTAATTAGATCTTTCTTATATAATTCTTGATAAAAATTATTTTCTACTTCCTCTTTAGTTTCACCATCAAGCATAAATGTACAATATTCTTCTTTAATGAAATTATCTAAATCAAGATCTTTATATCTAATTTCTACTAATTTTTCATGTATTTTTTCCAAATAATTATCATCATTTATTATTATGCATGGACAATCATTAATGTTATTTATTCTATATGTTGAAATCACTAAATCATATTTTTTATCAATTTTATCCACTTCAACAATTTGATATTTGTGAGATGAAAAGCGTTCTTTTATTTCATTTGCAATCATTACCGCTTCAGGTCTTCCTCGTCCTGATAGTAATGCTATTTTTAAAGGAGTATTCAGTTCAAAACGCGTAACTGCTAGATTGAAATACAGCAACAAATAACCAAATTCATTTATATCAACATTAACGCCATATATTTGAGTTATTACTTCGCATGCTGAATGAGTTAACTTAGCAGCAAATAAATATCTACGCATATTATCTTTGACTAATGGATTTCGAATGATCATGTGCGTTTGCAATCTTTCTATCATTAGTGGTATGTGCAAGATCATATATTTATACCATTCGCTATCTTGTGTCAGATTAAATCCAAAATTGTTATTTATCTCTGCCATAATTAATTCTAAACATTTATGTAAATCTGATTCTTGTTTTGAAGTAATATGATTTGATTCTATGATACGTTTGCTACGTATGTGTTGAGCTAAATAGACACTTTCGCCAACCGGCAATAAGAAATCACAATATTTTTCTAAGGCATCAGTAAGTTTTAAAGCAGCTTTGAACTCAATCGTATTTTGCCATTTAGCAATCACATTATCATCTACTTTCACATAATTATAAAAAGTACATCGTCTAATTGATATATGAATATGGATTGCTAAGTTATGCACAGAATAATCTGACATTTCAATATTATATTGACTACAGATATCTTTTATCATTGACATAATTGTTATGAATTCCTGTTTTGCATCTTCTGTGCTAAACATTCTGTTCGTCTCTAATTGATAATCTTCAGCAGCTAAATTATCATGAAAAAAATACTCTGCAATCGCTAAGCGCTTATCAACTTCATCTCCTTGAGCAAAAATACCATAATTAGGTCTAGAGATTAATTTTAGCCGATATTTTGCTAACCGCTGTCTAACATCTTTCATTATTTGCGCCATCGTAGGACGTGATACAAACAATTCATCAGCCAAATCTTCTACCTTCACATGATAATCAATAACTAATAGCTTTTTTATTATATAAATTACACGCTCATAATAACTATCAGGAATATCATTATCATATCTTTCAGGATAGCATTTTAGCAAAATATCATGATCATAATCATTGTTTTTAGCCAATACATATCCCTTACCACTTTTTGATATAATTTTACATCCAGCGTTTCTAATGATGTCATTAATCTTTGAAATTTCTGTCTTAACTGTTCTCACTGATATGTCTAAGTTTTCTGCAATAGTATCAGCTGTAATATAGTCCTCATTGATCATTTCGAAAATTTGATATTGCCTAATAGTTAATAAATCCATAAAAAACCTCTTCTAAAATATTATAATTATAGCAAAAACAGACAAGAATCTTATGTTCTTGCCTGCATAATGTTGCTTAGAAGAATCCAACTAAAGATCCAATGATACCAACTGCTATTGTAATTAACAAAATATGAGTTGATTTTAAGCCTTTTTTTAATAGACCAAACATTGCTAAAGTATATACAAAAGGTAGCAACAATGGGAAAATTTGATCTAAATATGTTTGAATTGCAAATGTTGTATCACCAATAGTAACACTTAAGCTTGTAGTCATAACTACCATTGAAGCAGTCATTCCACCGATAACCATTAAGCCGACAATTGTTGCAGCTTTAGAAATAGTCTGAATAATATCATTTTCCTTAATATTACTCATCAATTTTGTTCCAAACATATATCCATATTTTGTTCCAAAATATCTTACTAAAATGTGTGGAATATTGAATAATACTAAAAATACAATTGGCGCAAGAGGACTGCCTTGTTGAGCTAATGAAATTCCAATACCTGAAGCAATTACTCTAAATGTACCCCAGAAAAAGCTATCACCAATACCAGCCATCGGTCCCATCAAACCAACTTTTACATTATTAATTGCTGATTTATCAAAATTTGGATTTTCACTTGCTTCTTTTTCCATTGCAGCTGCAACACCAGAAATTAACCCTGAAACATGTGGAGTAGTATTAAAAATTGCCATGTGTCTTGTTAATGCTTCTGCTTGCTCTTCTTTGGTTTTATAGAAGCGTTTGATTGCAGGTTCCATGCCAACGCAAAAGCCTAAAGCTTGTTGTCTTTCATAATTGTAGCAAGCTTCTAACAAAAATGATCCCCAAAATAATCCATTAATAAGTTTTTTATCTTCTTTTGTTAAAACGTTAGTCATCGAACAAATCCTCCTCTTCTGCTTGTACAGTTACAGTCTTAGGTTTTTCAAAGCAAACTACAAATGCAATAGCAGCACCTAATACAGTAACACCTAAAATCGGTAAATTTAAGTATGCTAAGCACGCAAATCCTAATACAAAGTAAATAGCATTCTTTGCTGTCATCATTGGTTGTAACAATAATGCAAAACCAACTGCAGGTAATAATCCACCAGCAACACTTAATCCATTCATAATAGGTTCAGGAATTGCTGCAATAATACTTTGTACAGCATTGGAGCCTAATGCAATTGCAACATATGCAACAACAAAATACATCAAGCATTGTAAAATCAAACCACCCAAATTAAATAAATGAAGCCCTTTGAAATTTGCTTGAGCAGCTTGCTTCATTGCAAAATCCATGAACCAACTTCTCATAATAAATACGATTACTTTTAATGATTGAGCTACAATAGCAATTGGTAATGCTAAAGTTAAAGCAACATCTGCACCAGAACCATTCATTATGGCAAATGCAGTTCCTAATCCAGCTCCTACCAGTACATCTGGTGGTACTGCACCACCAATTTGAATAGCACCCATAAATACTAATTCTAAGGTTGCACCAATTAATAAGCCATTAGTTAAATCACCCAAAGCTAAACCTACCAACGGTGATACTACAATTGGTCTAATCACCATTGGCGTTCCACCAATTTTCTCGATAAACCACAATAATGCTAATATTGTAGCAACTGATAAAGCTTCCATCTCCATATCCTCCTTTATTTTCTAATATTTTTATAATTTGCTACTGAAGTTTCAGGCACTTCCTGCACTTCAATAGTGAAGCCCAATTCTACCAATTTATCTAGATATTCTTTATCTTCTTCTGTTAAATATACCGCTTTTGAGAAAAATGTTGCGCCTTCACGCATTTGAATGCCACCTAAATTTATTACAGGTTTTTCTTCCAATTTTGTTGCAACTTCATAAGCGGTTTTAGGATTAGGGCAAATAACAAACACTTTCATTGCCTTTAATTTTTCGTTTTTTAACAAAGTAACAGCTGCATCTACATCCCTAGTTGCCAACTTTACGCCATCAGGGCAGCACATCTTGATAGTTGCTTTTCTTAATTCATCATTAGCTGCTTCATTGCTGGCGATAACAATTGCGTTATATCCCAGTTTTGCTTTCCAACTATATGCAACTTGTCCATGTAACAAACGATCATCAATTCTTATCTTCAATATCATCTTTCATTCCTCCTAAAAATCAAAATCATCTTCTACTTTTTCAGTTAATACATCATTTACTAGCATTAATTGTTCTTTAGAATTATTAATCAATTCTCTAATTTTTTCCTTATCCGGATTGCCATTTCCCAATGCCAAAGATAATTCTAATAGCATTGGAAAATTGACACCTGTAACCAATATAAATTCTTTTTCCTTCAATTTTTGAATAATAGCTTGATTTACACTACCACCAAACAAATCTGTACATACAATTAGTTCTTCATTTTTATTAATTTCAAAATAATTATCTAATTCTTTTTTCAAATCACATTCATCTACATATGCATTGATGGTCGCAATATTTTCCACATTTCCAACGATTATCTGTAAAGCTGATTTTATTCCTTCGGCAAATGTGCCGTGCGTTGCAATTAATAATTTCATTTTTAACTCCTTATTTTACAATGTTTTTTTGATATATTTTTGAATAGATGTATTCACACCTCGTTTTAAATCTCTTCCTTTATCTGTAGCCATATGGTATGCAATAACTTGGAATGGAGTAACTTCTTCAATTGCTCTAAAGTTTTCACTTGCAAACTCATACACTAAATCTCGATCATCTAGTTTGTTATCTCCAACTAATGCACAAAATCCTATTTCTGTTTTTAAAAATTGAGCAATATGTATTGCCTTATCTTTATCAAATCTATTTTCACTTAAGATAAAGAATAAAGTATCATCATCAAAAGCATTTTGTGGTCCATGTATTAATTCTTCTAATTCAAAACTTCTTGTGAACATTGGAACCATTTCCATCAGTTTTATATCTGCTTCATTGGCAGTTTCATAAAAGCATTGAGCTCCAGCTAAAATAGCTTTCGATCTTCTTAATAATGAAAATTTATTATTTTCATACCATGCTTCTGTTAATTCTCTAATATTTGCTAGATTATTAATTGCTGATAGCAGTTCTTTCTTTAATTTATCTGCCATAACCTCACTAATTTTGTTTTGGATAACTGCTATGGAAAGTTCTAGCATCCAACAAGTTGTAACTGTTGTAGAGTACCCGATTGTTCTATACATATATGGCTCATTTACGCTTCCCATTTCAATTGCCAAATCACTTGCCTTAGCAATCGGAGAATCTAGCGATTCTGTTATTGTACAATGTTTTAAATTAGCTTTTTTTACCTTCTGTAGTGCGTCATATACTAGTTTTGTCGATCCACCTTGGGAAACTAAAACATATAATGCATTTGGATTTTTATAATCAATATAATTTAAAAATTCATTAGGATAAAAACATTGAACATTTAAACTACAATTGTTTTTAGCAAAATATCTAGTTACTTTACTAGCATTTAAAGATGTTCCACTAGCAATAAATACGATTTCATCTACTGTTTCATTTTTAAGATAATTACTAAGATTTATTTTTATTCTATTACTGTTTTCTACTATATCTTTTAAATAAGTTGGAATATTTACTATGCAATCTAATAAGCTCATTTTCTATTCTCCTTGTTTACACTTATAGAATACTGAATTATCTAATTACTTTGAATATAATCAATTGCACGATATTTCGTGCAAAAATAAAAGCAACATGCTTACTCAAGCAGTTGCTAAATAAATTCACATCTAAATAAAATAGTATATATATCATTCAAATCTTACATAATTACTATAAAATAATATATCCATGTTCAATCAAAAATCTTGCAAATCCATCTTCATTATTTGTATGTTCCGTGATATAATCCGCACATTGTTTGGTATCTTCACCACCATTTTTTAAACAAACTCCTATACCAGAAGCTTTCAACATTCCATTATCATTGGTCATATCCCCAAAGCTCATGATATCTTGCATATCAATGCCATTCATCTTAGCATATTCTAACAAGGCATTAGCTTTATCCGTTTTAACATGCGTAAATTCAATCATATCGGGCTGAGTTTTAAAAGCCGTATATTCTCCAGTGATTCTTTCCTTCGCATAGGCCATGATATCATCAATTTTATCACGATCCATCCTAAACATGATCTTAGCATTCTCTTCATCATAAAATTCGCTCTCATCTTTGACCTCAATCACTGGACATCCATTACGCTTAGATGAACGTTCCATAAGATCATCTTTCACCATACAATACAAACTATCGTTTTTGATCATATATGGATTAAGCTTAAATGGTCTCATGATGTCCAAAACCTCTTTTATCCAAGATTTTTTCATTTTGAAATAATCAAATTGTTTTTGTTGTCCTTCATCCCACAGTTCAGCCCCATTCATTCCTATGATAATATCAATAGGGAAAGATAGATTCCACAAATTGGCAAAGCGTTTAAGTTCACTAACTGCTCTACCTGAAGCAATTCCAAATTTAATACCTTTTTGATGAAGCTTCTCCAGCGTTTCTTTGGTCAACATCGTTAAATTACGCTCATCATTAACCAAAGTTCCATCGATATCACAAACGATCAACTTAATATTATTTTCAGTACTCATAAACTTTTCCCCTAATTATCTTTTCTTACTTCAAGAGTCTTTGAATTTACGATCATATCGTAATCCATTTGGTTTATCTCATACTCAACTTCATAATAACTTTGATCAAAAGAAACATTTTCTTTTATTGTTAGCTCATCTACATCCTGATAATTATGACCATTTGCTTTCAAAGCTGCATCTATTGCTTCTTGCCGAGTTGTTTTTGTTTCAAAAGCTATAACTTTGTCATCATTTCGTTCTTTTTTATCATTAAAAATCGTACCATCAACTTTTACAGAAGCTTCATATTCAGTATCCGCCGTTTTAAAATCAATTTTGTAGACCATACGATCGGTATGTAGATAATCTTCATCAATTTCGATTTCATATACTTGATCTTCTGTTAATTCAAAATATTCTAAAACTTTTTTTAAAGCCTCCTCACGATCTGCTATTACCATCGCATCTGTTGCCTCATTAGCAGGTAACGTTATGGCTTGTCCTTCACCAGTATTTAGTTCTTTAACAAATGATTCAATTTCTCCATCATCATCAATTACATAACGATATACATTATCATCATCCATTAATTCAACATAGTATTTGTCATCTTCAAAACTACTCTTTACGACTTCACTATTATTCTCGTCTAATTTTGCATTTTGTCTTGCTAAAGCTACTGCTTCGTCTAAAGTTATGCGTTTACTACAGCCAACTAGCACCAATGTCGCCATGATCATTATCCATATTTTTTTCATAATAATTCCTCGTTTTTCTATATTTTAATCATAAGATAAATTACTAAAGTTTTCAATAAACATGATATGTTACATTGACACTTTGTCTTCTACGCTATATACTATTCACAATAAACCGATGATGCGAAGATAACGACAACCATGCCTTTACAGAGAGCCTAGATAAGCTGAGAGCTAGGTAAGAAACAAATTGTCAAATGGATCGCGGAGGGTGCAGTCAAATGGCTTGGTCCAGAGTATTCTGCAACGTAAGACATACGTTAGTTGTCGAAGATATGATAGTATCTTGCTAAGTGCACGAATTTTATCGTGAATCAAGGTGGCACCGCGAATAGGTACCTTTTTAATAACCATTCGTCCTTGACAAAAGTATTTTTGTCAAGGACTTTTTCTTTAGCTTCTTACGACAAAAATACGTAAGAAGCTTTTTTAGGAGGTCCACATGTTATTAAGACGTTATTGGCGCAAATGCGCCACATATTCATAACTACATTTATATATATTTATCAAGAAAAGGAGATTAAAAATGAAATATCAAAATGTTAATTTCGATACATACTTCGCTAACTATCCTGATGCCAAAGGTTATTTTGGCAAATATGGAGGTTCTTATATCCCTGAAAATTTACAAAAAGCCATTGAAGAAGTAAACACAGCTTATCAAATTATCGGCCAATCTAAAGAGTTCAATGATGAACTTTGTCATATTCGTAAAGAATTTCAAGGTCGTCCAACGCCAATAACCCATTTAAAACGGCTTTCTAAGGATTTTGACGGTGTAAACTTATTTGTTAAACGCGAAGATCTAAATCATACTGGCGCTCATAAGATAAATCATTGTATGGGCGAAGGATTATTAGCTAAATACATGGGAAAGAAAAAATTAATTGCAGAAACCGGAGCTGGTCAACATGGTGTTGCCCTAGCCACTGCCGCTGCATATTTTGGTTTAGAATGTGACATTTATATGGGAGCGATAGACATAAAAAAACAAGCTCCTAATGTTGCAAGAATGAAGATCTTAGGTGCAAATGTAATTGAAGTAACTAATGGGCTAGCTACTTTAAAAGAAGCTGTTGATGCTGCATTTGAAGCTTATTGCAATGAATATGATGATGCTATCTATTGTATTGGCTCTGTTGTTGGACCACATCCATTTCCCATGATGGTACGCGATTTCCAAAAAGTCGTTGGTATTGAAGCAAGGGAACAGTTTTTAAGCAAATATAATTGCTTGCCTGATGCTGTTGTAGCTTGTGTTGGGGGTGGTTCAAATGCCATGGGCATCTTCAGTGGCTTTTTAAATGATGATGTAGCGCTATATGGTGTTGAACCATTAGGAAAAGGAAAACAGCTAGGCCAACACGCTGCAAGTTTGAACTATGGGAAAGAAGGAATAATGCACGGATTTAACAGTATCATGTTAAAAGATAAAGATGGTAATCCTGCTCCTGTATATTCAATAGCCAGTGGTTTGGACTATCCATCTAGTGGACCAGAACATGCCTTTTTACATGATATTGGACGCGTAAAATATGATGTAATTGGCGACGATGAAACGATCAACGCTTTTTTTGAATTATCACGAAAAGAAGGCATCATACCTGCTATTGAAAGTTCTCACGCTATCGCCTATGCCAAAAAACTAGCAAGAACAATGGCAAAAGGCAATATCTTGATCAATCTATCTGGACGCGGTGACAAAGATATGGACCACATAATTGCAAAATATGGAGTAAAATTCTAAAAAAAGCCTCATTACTGTATTAACACACAGTAATGAGGTTATATTTTTATTTAAATCAAATAATTATATTTTATTACTTAAGACTTTTAATGTACTCGTTAACACCATCTCCAGCCATTTTGCCCCAAACATATGCTCCAGTATTACCAACACCACCAATTGTAGTACGTCCAAAGGCATTTGCCATACCTACAATTTCTCCTGCTGCATATAATCCAGGGATTGGTTCTCTATTTTCATCAAGTGCTTGTCCTAAAGTATTTACATCAATACCTCCAGCGCAAATCATGATGTAAGGTGTAGTTCTGATTAAATAAATATCTCCTTCTAATTTTGTAAATGTATCTCTCCCAAGTTCAACGGTTTCTCCTGTTGAAGATTTCACCGAAGTGATATTTGTTCTACCAAAATCTTCATCTTTTCCAGCATCAACATAGCCATTATATTTTTCAATTGTATTAGCAAAATTTTCTGCATTAATTCCTGCTTTTTCTGCTGCTTCTTGTGCAGTAGCACCTTTAAATACAGCCTCACCATCAGCTAATAATTTTTCAAAGTTAGCCCAGTCATCATCTCTAGTCAATAATGATTGTTCTCTTTCTTTCATTGCATCTATTTGTGATTGTGACACAGCAATGTATACATAGTTATCTTCTTGAACTTTCCATTGATATGTAATTGCATCATATGTAGAGCCATCGCCTGGTCCAAATTCATCAATGAACCTTTCACCATCTGAATTAACGAAAATAATATCCCCTAATTCTTTGACACGAATTGCATAAGTTTGTGTTAAACCTGTTTCAGAAGTTTTGATTCCTGCAGAATAAGTAGTAATAAAGTCCATGTTTTTCAACACTGCACCTGCTTCTTCAGCCCATACATATCCATCACCAGTTTGGAATGACGGAGTAGATGAAGTATAATTTTTCAAGCCCGCTCTAGCAACTAAATCCTCATTATATCCATATCCTCCAGTTGCCAATACTACAGCTTTTGAGTTATATGAATATTCTTTGCCATTCATTTCATAATTAACCCCAGTTATTGCTTTATCCTCTTGAATTAATCCAGTAACATTGGCATTCATAACGATTTGTAATTGGCCATTTTCTTCAAATTTTTTCAAAGCATCAACTAATGCATCAGTGTAAGAAGCACGATTTCCTCCAGATAATACACGCATGATATCATGTGGTTCATATAAAGTAGGGTTACCTAATTTTCTTTCGCCAAAATCAACACCAATTTCATCAGCAAAATTTGTAACTTCGCCCATATGATCACCAAAATAAATTGCTAAATCTTCGTTAAACCAATAATCACTGATTCCTGTACGATCTATATATCCTTGATTTAAACGTTTGATATCTTTCATAAATGCTTCGGTAGAATCATTAGTAATTCCTTGTTCTATTTGCATGTTAGAGCCTTCAGCAATCCAAGTTCCTCCACCAAAAGTACCACCTAGCTTACCTTGTTTTTCAAATAAAACAACAGAAGAACCACCATTACATGCCCAATATGCAGCACTTAGACCAGCGTTTCCTCCCCCAACAACTACTACATCTTTTCCTTCAGCTACTTCAATTTCAGCAAATTCCCCTCTTGCTTTTGCAATAGCATCTTTTACTGCATTTCTAATGCCTTCTGATGATCCTGTTGCTCCAGAGATTGCATCTGCTTCAATACCATTATCAACGATGTTTTGAGGCATTTTTTCAACCCCATCTGGTACGGTTTCTCCGCTTTCTAAAACGTTAATTGCTGTAATTTCTCCAGCCTTAATTTCGACACTAACTTTGATATCTCCAGCAAATCCCGCACCAACACCTTCATAAGTGCCATCTTCGATGTCAGAATATGTTGCATTGCTTTCAGAAGTTGATGTTTGATTATTAGACGAACATCCTGATACAACCAACATTAATGACATCATTAGTAAAACTAATATTTTTTTCATTTCTTTTCCCTCCTATTATTAATTTTACGAGCTAATTTATATAAAATCTATACAAATAATAACTCATAATATATACTATTCATAACCAAAAGGACATAATAATAATGTATAAACCAAAATATAGTATTTTAAATATTAATTATAATAAAAATTCTAAATTAAAACACTTTTATTCATGTATCAAACCATTTTTCAAATTATTATTTGTAACAAAAGGAAATTGTGTCGTAATTATCAATAACAATGAATTCTGTGTAAGTGAAGGCGATGGAATCATAATACCTCCATATGTTATTCATAATGGCATCTTTGAATCATTGAATACTGTAGAATTAATTGAAATACAGTTTAATTTGCTCAACGAAGCTGAACAATATTTGCTCGTAAACGAAATTTCAAAAAAATATTGTTTTTCTATTCCTTCGTTTTTTGATCTAAAGCCACTTATATTATCTGCTTTAAAAAATAGAGATAATTTAAATAATATTGAAACAATTTGTGATGTTTCTTATTTAATAGACAAAACCATGATTCAATTAATAAATTCTCTTCCTGCAAAATTACCAACCTTAAAATTAAAACATGAGAATTATTACAAAATAATTGAACAAATATTTATGTTGTTGGATAGCGACCTAGAACACAATAACAATATTCAAGCGATTTGTAATAATCTACATATTTCAAATACCTATCTTTATAAATGTACATCAACAATTCTAGGTACTTCACCACAAAATCTTCTTATTAATTATAAGATTAATAAAGCTTTTCATTTGTTAAAAAATAAAGAGTTAACGATTACAAATATTGCAAATTTGTTATATTATAATAATTCATTTTATTTTTCTAAACAATTTAAGGATAATGTTGGACTATCACCTAATCAATATCGCAATAAGTTTTATAAAGACCTTCTCTCCAAATAAAAAAGTGATCTTAAGTTACATATTACCTAAGATCACTTGATAATCTACTTTATACTCCTTTTAAATTATTTTAATTGGCTAGAAATGTAAAGAAATATCTAATGTTCTAATTATTTAAAACTAGAATGTAATTTCTTTAGATTTAGAAACTTTCATAAAAATCAATAATGAAATAATGGTCGTGCATGTTAATATAGTCGCATATGCTGCAGCTATACCATAGCTACCTCTAGAAACATTCACGTAAATCGCAAGAGTTAGAGTAATTGTATTCAAGTTGTATAAGATGATTGCGGTTGATAACTCAGTTATGATCGTTATCCATGATAGAATTGCTCCTGACAATATACCATTCGCCATCATCGGAACAGTTATTTTAAAAAATGCAGATAATTTACTAGATCCCAAACTAATAGCGGCTTCCTCTACTGACATTGGAATTTGCTGCAAAACTGCTACCGAAGATCTAATAGTATATGGAATACGTCTAATTACCAACGCAATTATCATAATGGTCGCTGTTCCTGTCAAAACTAAAGGCTGTTTATTAAAAGCAATAACTAACGCAATACCAACAACCGAACCTGGGATGATATATGGAACCATCGAAAGCGTATCAATGATCTTATTCAAAAAATTGTTTCTTCTTACAGCCAGATAAGCAATCAATACCGCTAATATAATAACAATTATTAATGCAGCTCCTCCAATCAAAAAGGTATTAGGTATTGCGCGTCCCATATTCTTAAATGCTGTCTTATAGCTATCTAAAGAATATCCAGGCATAAACAATTTACCAGAAGTCTTTTGGAAAGAAGTATACATAACATAAATTTGTGGCGCGAACGAAATCATTACAACTAGCCAACAATATACATTTACAGCGATATTTTTCCAACCATGCAATTGCTTTCTTTCAATTGGATGCAAAGCATTCATCGTAAATTGAAATTTGCTGTTGATAAAACGTTGTCCTAAGAAAATTACAGCTGTAATCAAAATAGCAATTACGCTTACGGCCGCTCCAAAACTATGATTGGTGCCTGCTTCTGAAAAATAAGCATTATAAATAATCACTGGGAATGTTTTATAACCTTCACCAATTAATAATGGTGTACCAAAATCTGCGAAAGCTCGCATAAATACCAACAACGTTGCTGCCAAAATCGTTGGCATGCACAAAGGTATCACTACTTTAAAGAAACGTTTTACACCTGAACAGCCCATATTCTCCGCTGCCTCTAACAATGAGTTATCAATATTTTTTAAAGCTCCAGAAACATAAAGGAATACAAGCGGAAAAAGTTGCAAAGACAATACTAACAAAATACCATTAAATCCATAAATACTAGGTAATCTTATCCCAAATAGATTTTTAAAACCAGCGGTAATCAAACCATTACGCCCAAGCAAAAGAATCCAAGAATAAGCTCCAATAAAAGGTGCGCTCATGCTACATAAAATGATAATGATCTGTAACAAAGCTTTGCCTTTGATCTCAAACATCTGATAGAAATATGCTAAAGGAATACCAATAATCAAAGTAACTAACGTAGCGCAGATACTAACGCTAAAACTGTTGAAAATCGTATTGATATAATATTTTTTAGCAAAAAATTGATTAAAATATCTTAAGGTAAATTGACCATCTACAAATACTGCTTGAAGCAATAATTTAATAAGGGGATAAATTAAAAATAAAGCGTAGACTGCCAATACTGATAAGGAAATCACTTTCCAAACATCCCATTTAATGGTTTTTCTTTCTACTTTCATGGTTGTCATAAAAGCCACCTACTTCATATATACGTCATTATCATTAACAACACCAGTAACTAAATTAACGCTACCGTCCTCATTAAAGATATTGATTTTCTCTGTTTTGATACCTAAATGAATTTTGGTTCCTTTCGGTATGATACTATCAATTTTGGACTCTTGAATGATCTCAGCTTTTTCACCATCATCAAAATGAACAAAATAATGTGTATTAAGCCCCAAAAATACTGAATCATCAATCGTTGCACTAATTCCCTCACTATTTTTTTCGCTAACTATCAGCTCTTCTGGTCTAATGCTAGCAATAACATCTTGATCATGCATTGCTTCTTTTTTTATTGTCTGCATCTCAATTTCAAAGTTGCCTGGCAAGTTTAAAAACGCTTTTCCATTTTTTATCCGTAGCTTACCTTTCACAACATTTGTTCTACCGATAAAAGTAGCAACGAATAAATTTGCTGGTCGCTGATATAAAGCTTTCGGGGTGCCAATGTGTTGAATATCACCATCTTTCATTACCGCGATCCGATCGCTAACAGCCATTGCTTCTTCTTGATCGTGCGTTACATATATCGTTGTAATTCCAACCGTATTTTGAATTTGTTTGATAACGGTGCGCATTTCAACCCTTAATTTAGCGTCTAGATTACTCAATGGCTCATCCATCAGCAATACATCCGGAGTAATGGCAAGCGCTCTAGCTAATGCAACACGTTGCTGTTGACCTCCTGATAAACGATCAGGCATACGATCACGATATTGATCTATTTGCATTAATTTTAAAAATTTATCAGTTTGCTTATCAATTTCTTCTTTAGGTAGTTTTCGATTTTTTAAACCAAAAGCCACGTTTTTTTCTACGGTCATATTGGGAAATATTGCATAGTTTTGGAAAACCATGCCTATATTTCTTTTTGATGGATCCATATCATTGATCCTTGTTTTATTAAAATAAAAATCTCCGCCTTCAATGCTATTAAATCCTGCGATCATTCTTAATAATGTTGTTTTACCACATCCAGAGGGGCCTAAGAGGGTGAAAAACTCACCCTCTTTGACATCTAGTGATAAATCAGAAATTATCGTATTATCGCCATATTTTTTTACAGCATCGACTATTTTGATATTAACACTCATATTTAATTCTCCAATTATCTTTATTAAATATTAATCACCGATAAAAATATCAGTCCATCTTTGTTGCCAATCTACTTTATTTTCTGCACAATAAGGAATATCTTCATATGCAACGTTAATTTCTGAGAATGGAATGATAAATTCACTTGTATTTGCAATGTTTGTATTTACTGGACGAGCAGTTGTCGTTGCAATGACCTTTTGTCCTTCTTCTGATTGTAAGAAATCAACAAACTTCTTTGCATTATCCATATGAGGAGCATTCTTCACAATTGCAACACCTGCAGGTAACCATACCGCACCTTCTTCTGGATATACAAGCTTCAAATTTGTTGCTCCATCAATCAATAAAGAAACACATGGATCTTCATAAGATACGCCAACGGCATATTCACCAGCTGAAACGCCCTTATAAATAGCTGAAGAAGAATCCAAGCTAATTCCATTCAGGTTAGCAACAAAGCTTTCAACCCATTCCCACGCTTTTTCATCATATGGTTCATCGCCCATAACTAACAACATATTTGTTAATTCAGCCCAAGCACTACTTGAGTTGGCAGGATCACCCATTGCAATTTGGCCTTTCAATTCTGGCCATAATAAATCATCATATCCTTTAAAATCATCAACATTTAATCCTAATTCTTCAAACACATCCTTATTAAGTAATAAGGCCGCTGAACCATCTAGGCAATAATGAGAGATATAGCCTTTATAACTTTGATATTCTTTAGGTAATGTTGAATCATATTCTGATACATATTCTTCCCAAAGATCTGGATAATTTTCATAGTTTGCAATATTCATACCCCCAAACATAACATCTGCCTGTGGATTTTCTTTTTCGGAATCAATACGTGTAATGCAATCACCAGTACCTGCAGTGATTACTTCTACTTTTACTCCATATTTCTCTTCAAATGCAGGAATAACAGCATTAATCAAACCATCAGAGTTTGGCGAGTAAATAACCAATTTATCTGAGCTTCCTCCATCTGCAGTGTTTGTGTTACCACTATCACCTGAACTACATGCACTCAATCCAATTAACATGGCGAGCATCAAAACTAATGATAAAAACTTCTTCATAAACCCTCCTAGCGAAAAATGTATCCGCTTTCATACTTAAATTTTACTCCAGCTCTTATAATAAATCAATGCAAGATAAACAGTTTTATTGATCAATTAAAATTAAAAAAGTTTCCATAATGATTGTTTATCATTTCTTCAAACATCATCATGAAAACTTCTTATATTATTTTCCCTATATCCACTAATTCAATGCTTAATGAACCATTTTCATTAGTTGTGATCTTCACACAATCCCTTTGCATCAAAGTATCAATAGGTATGCTAATTTCGAATCCTAGATCCGTTTTGATCTTTTGTTTCTTTTTGATTGTTGCTCCTTTTTTTGGTAAAGACAGTTCCTTAGGAATTTCCATTTCTTTAGCTTCATCTAGCAATTTAGCTTCTAGCTCTTTGTCGCCGCTAGAAATTGCTTCACAATAATCTTCGATCGTTACTATTTGCGCTTCTTGTTGACACTTGGTCAAATAGTTACTTGCAGATGCTTTTGCCTCAATTAATTCATCTTCCTTTGCAACCGTATTCTCTATTACCATTTCTAATTTATGCAAAGAATCTTTGATCGACATTTGTGGCATTGAACATTCTAATAATAATTCTGTAATAAAATTATGTTCATTTCCCATTTGGCTTATGGTCTTTTCTTTCACCATAACTTCACTATTTTCTTTGCAGATGATAAAAGCTTGTTCAATTGCTTCACTTGCTTTAGGAAGTAATCCTGTACATTGAGTAAAAGATATGTCTTTGCCATTAGCGTCATAATTGATCATTCTCATGATGCTTTGCTTATTACTAAGTTCCATCATTGCAAAGTATTGGTTATCTTTATCAACAAATTCGACAGCTACCAAAATAATATCTAAAAAGATGTTATTATCCAGATACAATTGTCCCCATTTTTGCGCATAATGATTGAATTGATGTTGAAAGCCGTCAATTTGATTAGCTAATTTAGCTGTTTTCATATTTGTTGATCTCAACAATTTTGTAGCCTGCTTCTTAAAATATGCTCGTGCATGATCATCTAATCCTGCTTCATGATCTGCTAAGATCATTTGCTTAAGATTATGATCTAATATTGCTGCCTGTATTTGATTTACGATCATCGTTTTCACCTTCTATCTCAGATTATAAACTATTTTATTTCTTACCCCAACAAAAAAGCATTTGAAAATCAAATGCTAGTGAGTTTCAATCAATTCCTTTGCACGACGCAAGACCTTTTCACCATCCATTGCTCCATAGTCCTTCATGTCTATGACTTCAACGATCTTATTTGGCATTTTTTCTTTAACTTTATTACATAAATATCTAATTTGTGGGCCGATAAAAACTACATCAGCATCTTTGCCAACCTTGCATGCATCTTCGATCATATGTGCCCGTACGTCAACTTCATAATGCATGGCATCCCCAGCTTTTTTCATCTTTCTTGCCAAAATGCTAGTAGACATTCCCCCAGCACAAAGCAAAATAATCTTTTTCATTTTTCTATCCCCTGTAATCATCTTTTAAATACGCATCTATTATAGCAATAACTTACAAATAAAGATATCTTATTTTTAGATAAATGTTATAATTAAGCTAGAAAGAAGGAAATTTTCATGAAACACATCGTTTTATTCAAATTAGTAGAACGCACTTGCGAAAATCAAGATAAATTAAGTGAGATCCTAAATTCCATGAAGGATAAGATCGATTTTGTTAATGATCTGCAAGTTCACAAAGATTTTTTAGGTTCTGATCGCAGTTATGATGTCATGCTAGAAGTAACTTTAGAAGACCATGACCTAGAACGCTACGCTAATGACCCCTATCATGTCGCTTGCAAGCAACGTTTTGCGCCCATGATTACTAATTCAATTACCATCGACTATAAATAAAAGATAGTTTAGCTATCTTTTGTTTTATTTAAAGAAAATCTTAGAAAGAAAAAATATGCCATATACGATCATTCAACTTATCATTCTTAATATTTATATCCTGTTATTTTTAATCATAACAACCATCATTATCTTTTTGCTATATATTAGTTTTCACCAAAAACTTATTACTAGAAGAAAAAAATTTAAACAAAACATGCATCAAAACATCATCGATGCTGTAATTAACAATAAGCCTTTACCATATACCCATAATTGGCAAAAGCACCTTGCACTTGATATCATCATTGAACATGCTATCCATAACGATCTAGACTTGCATAAATATATTGAAGATCATCATCTTGATAAACTGTTGATCGATAATTTAAAAACCAAAGATAATAAAATACTAGCCATCAAAAACATCTATGAAGCCAAGCTATCAACAACTTATGATTTATTAAAAAACTATTGGTATAGCAAAGACTTTGATGAAAGTTATTTTAGTTTATATTACGCTATTTTAGCTAATGATGATACTACTAAGCAAAAAGAAATATTAGATGCTTTATTTCATGCCAATTTTAGTTTTAATCGCAAGGTAGAAATGGCCAAGCTATTAGCCTTTTCTAATCAACAGCTTTTTGCAATGCTAAAAACTTGTTCAAATATCAATCATAACTATTTATTATTAGAACTTTTTAATGCCCCCTTAAATGAACAAGAACTTTTAGAATTAGCACAGATCATCAACCACGATAAGCAAGCTTTCTATCATAGCATCCCCATTATGATCAATAGTAAAGCAGAAGCATCTTATACATATATCAAGGATTGGATTGCTATCCGTGATCATGACATAAATAAAAGACTAGCTTCATCTTTGAAATCTGTTCATAATGATGAAAGCTTTCAATTATTGACCATTTTGCTTGATGATACAAACTATGATGTTAGATATGATGCAGCCATCAGCATCCTTGCTTTTGGAAAACAAGGATATGAATATTTAACAGATGCTCAAGACCACAGCAACCATAGCGTATCACAGAAAATGGCAGATCTCCATTTGAAGATCAACGCATAAAAGTAGGTGTTTCATGTTAAATATATTTATTAATTTTATTCTATTTATCAGCATTTTGATATTTATTTATTTTATCATCATCGTTGTTAGCTATTGGTTAATTATTTTTAATGCATTTTTTAAACTAAAAACCAATATGAAGGTAGTCAATTCAAGTATCGATCTAGCTAATGAAAGTTTAGAAGGCGTTTCAATCATCGTACCAGCTCATAATGAAGCTAAGACCATCATCGATAGTATCAACGCCCTTTTATCTTTAGATTATGATCAATACGAAATTATCATCGTTAATGATGGTTCAAAAGATGATATGTTAGAACTTCTCATACAACATTTTAAATTAAAAACTTTACCTCTTGAATTCGATCAAAAATTACCCTCAGCCAAGATCAAAAACATCTACACCACCTTTGATCGTCATCGTATCATCGTTATCGATAAAGAAAATGGTGGTAAAGCAGATGCCTTAAACGCTGGGATAAACTATAGCCGCTTTGATTATGTATGTTGTATCGATGCAGATTGCTTGCTTGCCAAAGATGCGCTTAAAAAAATATCCCGTATATTTGCCCGCCGTAAGGAAACCATTGCTGTTGGGGGGATGGTCAAAGCATTAAATGGTTGCAAAGTAAAAGATGGCAAATTAGTTAAGGTCGACTTACCAAAAAGTTTTATCGCAAAAGTCCAAATCGTTGAATATATGCGAGCTTTCCTGACAAACCGCTTCACTTGGAACCAAAATAATGGATCATTGATCATTTCAGGAGCATTTGGCATGTTCAGCAAAGAAGCAATTATGAAAGTTGGGGGCTATCATGCTGATTTAGGTGAAGATATGGAACTAATTGTTAGGATGCAACATTTCTATCGCCAGCATGATCTGCCCTATTCCATTTCAATGGCTTCAGATGCTGTATGTTGGACCCAATTACCATCATCATTAAAAGATCTAAAAACCCAACGTATAAGATGGCATCGTGGTCTTATTCAAGCCTTAAGTGCTCATCGAAGCATGTTATTGAATCCTAAATATGGAACAGTTGGCATGTTATCCTTTCCTCATCAATACTTCATTGAAATGCTAGGACCGATGATCGAAATGATCGGTTACATCATTTTCTGTATTCTACTTTGGTATATGCGCATTGGTTACATGGCTATCTTTATCTTTTTGCTTGCTTATCTATATGGTGTCTTTCAATCGCTTTTCGCCATTATTTTTGAGCGATTGACTTATAATATCTATACAACCAAAAAGAATACGCTTATTTTATTAACCATGTGCTTTCTTGAACCTTTGTTCTATCGTCCAATAACCGTATGGTGGCGAATCCAAGCTTTTTTACTTGCAAAAAAGAATGATCAATGGGGAGAAATCAAAAGAACAAAATTTTAATTTTAACTTTTACTATTTTAAGAAAAATATTATAATTTTCAGCAAAGGATGATATATCAATGAGTACGACATTTAAACAAGATTTCAAACAAACTCTCATAGCAATAAATGCATTTGCTAATGCTACAGGAGATTATTATTATCTTTGCGATCTAACAGATAGCATAATTACCTTTTCTAATAACACCCAGGAAATATTTGATGCTATCTCTATTTCTTCCTTAAGTTTAAATTTACAAGAATGGCATAAAAACATTCATGAACGCGATTTGAATAAATTTATCATCACCGCTAATAAGTTAAAGAATAATGAAATTTCAGACTACAGCATCAATTTTAGAATTAAGAATACAACCGAGATCCAATGGCTAAATAGCAAAGGAAAAATATTTACAAGCCCAAAAACGAATAAACAATATTTACTTGGCAAAATTACTTTACTAGAAAATCCCACGAATTCTTTAAACTTAAATTTAAAGGCCATCAAAAAATTATTATCACAAGCGATTAATAATCATGAAAAAGGCTACTTGGCGCTCTTTGGAATCGATAATCTTAAAAATATCAATATTCAACATGGCCGAAAATATGGTGATACGATCATCAGTGATGTAAACAAAATATTACAAGATGAAATTGAACACGCTAAGATCAAACGCATAAGTGGTGACAATTTTGCTTGTATCATCTTAAATCAAAATAGAAATTATATCATTAAGCAATTTAATCTGATCAGTTCTCGTTTGACCAATCAATGCACCTTATCATGCGGGTGCGTATCATTGAATAAATATTACACCAATGATGAAAACACCTTATTACAATATGCTGAAAGTGCTTTATATCAGGCTAAAATTGCTGGTAAGAACACATTACACTTTTTTACCCCTGAAGATTATGAAGAAAAACTACACGAACTAGAACTTGTCGACGAAATAAAACAAAATATGGCAAATGATTTTTGTGGATTCAACCTATTATATCAGCCACAAGTTCATGGCTACAGTTTTGAAATAGTTGGCGCTGAAGCATTATTAAGATATTCGCGAAATAATGGTGAAAACATTTCTACTGCCAAATTAATTGATTTATTAGAAAAATATGAGTTGATCTATCAAGTTGGTCTATGGGTATTAAAGAATGCCATCAAACAATGCATGATATGGCGCAAAACTATTCCTTATTTTAATATCAGTGTCAATTTATCGTTAAAACAATTTACCAATAGTATTGAAGAAGATGTACTATCTTTGATAAACCAATTTCCTGAAGAATCTTTCTTGACACTAGAATTGACTGAAAGCTCAGAATTACTAAATTATCCATTTATCAACGATATTCTAACATCATGGAAGAAACATCACATTAGGATCTCGATAGATGATTTTGGCACAGGATATTCTAGCTTAGCACGTCTACAAAACATGAGCATCGATGAAATTAAGATTGACCGTAGCTTTGTTTCCGATATCCATAATAATGTCTATAATTATAAGCTAGTTAACAATATCATCGAATTAGCAAATAGTTTCCAAATAAATGTATGTTGTGAAGGAATAGAAAGTATTGAAGAATTAAAAATTATTAATCAGCTAAAACCTGCATTTTTACAAGGGCATTTATTTTCAAAGCCTATTGATGCAATATCATTTACTAATAAATTTGTTAATGCCAAAAATAATTATTTTAGTTATTTACAGCTATATGAAAAAAATATTTCTCTAGATTTATTTGATTCAAAACCATTGGCTAATCTAGTATTAGATTCGGATAATGATATCTTTTATATTAGTGATATGGAAACATATGATCTATATTACTTAAATAAAGCCGGCCAAAAACTATTTGATTGCAAAAACTATCTTGGAAAAAAATGTTATAAAGTTTTACATGGTAATGACAAACCTTGTACTTTTTGTACCAATGACAAATTAAAATACGACAGTTTTTACGTTTGGGAGAACAATAATACCTATTGTAATCATAATTTTCTATTAAAAGATAAAGCCATAAATTACCATGGAAAGAAATTACGTTTAGAAATAGCTTTAGATATTACAAACAGAGAATATGTCAGTCAACACGCAAAAGAAAAACTAACTTTTGCTGAAAAGATACGTTCTTATGTAGAGGCATTGTCTAGCAAAAATAACTTTGAAGATGCTGTTAATCAAGTACTAGCAGATGTGGGTGATTTTTATCAAGCTGATAGAGCTTATTTATTTGAAAATGATCCGCTTAATGCAGATCATTGGAACAATACTTTTGAATGGTGTGCCGAAAATGTAACTTCACAAAAAGATAATCTTCAACATGTGGCACCTAAATATTTAGCACGCTGGATGAAAGAATTCACTAATGATCATTCGATCATCATCTTAAATATTGATAATGTAAAAAACGAATTATATGAAGAATGGGAAATCTTAACTTCACAAAATATTCAACGTTTGATTGCCGTTCCAATCATCTTACATGGTACAGTAATTGGCTTTGTTGGAGTGGACAACCCACGATATAGCATTGCTGATGATACCCATGTTCGGGTATTAGCAAGCTTCTTGTTATCAAGAATTAGACAAAACAATTTACAATATCGCTATGAAATTCTTTTAAAGGAAAGCGATCAAGACATCCTAAAGCTTCTTAATATAGGATTTTGGACAATTATACACAACAAAAACAACAAAGAAAAAAATGAACTTATTGGGAATGATGTTGTTGAAGAATTGATTGGTATGCCACAAAATGTTGATCCAATGACATTCTTTACAATATGCAAAGACAAACTCTCTCCGAAAGATAAAGATATCATTGTTAATGCTTTAAATAAGATGCAAATAGAGAAAAAACCACAAAAATTCAGTTTTAACTGGCATCATCCAAACAAAGGTAATATCCAAGTTAGCTGTTACGGTGCTGTTTCAGAAGAAAACGATGATTATATCAAATTCAAAGGATATTGTCGGACATAAAGAATATCTAAATTTTTTAGCGACTTTTCCAAACTCATAGTAGATAACTTTATAATATAAATAAGGTCTATAAATAAAACTGTGGTCGACCTATAATTAGTTCGGCGCTCTAAAAATGGATGGGGCGACTGATAAAAAGTTTTAAAATTATTTGGGGTTAATTTCACCCCAAGAAAGTTTAACCTAGCGGGTTTATGCAGATGCATAATCCGCTTTTTTTGAAAAAAGAAGGCGTGTTAGCC